>NZ_SMKR01000177.1 GCF_004348725.1 Kribbella turkmenica | reverse complement strand
GGACGGTGGGGCGGCCGGCCCGGCGGTACCGGTTCAGGGCGGATGCCGGACGGATCCTCGGCGTCGATGTCGGCGGGCACAAGGTCCTTGCCATGGTCACCGACCTCGAAGGGGTCGTGCTGCAGCAGACCCGGGTGGCGGTGAGTCCGCGGAGCGGGCGGCGGGAACGGCTGGCGACGCTCGACGACTGCGTGAACCGGACGCTGGCCACGGCGGGGGTCCGGCCGGACCAGGTGTGGTCGACGGGGGTGGCGACGACCGGGCTGGTGGACGGGACCGGCAAGGTGATGTTGTCGGACTCCGTGCCGGAGTGGACCGGGGTCGATCTGGCCGGTC
The DNA here is from genome assembly GCF_004348725.1 of Kribbella turkmenica. GTDB lineage: Bacteria > Actinomycetota > Actinomycetes > Propionibacteriales > Kribbellaceae > Kribbella > Kribbella turkmenica. The sequence continues at coordinate 14,737 of NZ_SMKR01000177.1, read as the reverse complement.
ATCTCCGGCGGCTCGTGGCCGGACCTGTGCGGGTGGAGAACGACTGCAAACTCGCCGCGCTCGCGGAGTCGTGGCGTGGCGTCGCCCGGCACGCGCGGAACGTGGTGTTCCTGCTCGCCGGGCTGCGGACCGGCGCCGGGCTGATCATCGACGGCAGGCTGCACCGTGGTTTCTCCAATGCCGCCGGCGAGATCGGCGCGCTGCCCGCGGCGGGCTGGCTGCGGGCGCCGCAGCATCTGAACGACTGGCTGGACGCCGGGCACCTAGACCCGGACGCCGGTCGCCACAGCGATGACGTCGAGCCGGTGTTCCTGGCCGCGCGGGACGGGGACCGGGCCGCGGTCCGGGCGGTTCGTGGGTACGTGCGCGACATCGCGGTGGGAGCGTCCGCACTTGTGCTCACGCTGGATCCGGAGTTGGTGGTGATCGGTGGTGGGTTCTCCCGGTCGGCCGACGTACTGGTCGAGCCGCTGCGCCGGGAGCTGGATCGCTGGTGCCTGCGGACGCCGGAGATCCGGGTGTCGGAGTTCGGCGACGAGGGAGTGGCGCTCGGGGCCGTCCGGCTCGCGCTCGAGGAGGTCGAGGCCACTCGGTACGACGGGAAGCTGACGGTGGACGGCGCTGAGCTCTTGACATAGTTTTCCTGGAGTCCATGATTATTCCCACGGTCACAGGACGCCCGGGAGGACCGATCATGAGACGGCTCGTCACGCTGGTTGCCATCGTCAGTCTGTTGTTCGCGCCGCAGGCCGCGGCGGCCCACGGCACCGGGTCGGACACGACCCGCGGCTACCCGCCGACCGACGCCGTGGTCGCGAACCCGGAGCGCGGTTTCTACCACCACACCGAGACGCACTACCGCGCCGACGGCACGGGGTACACGCCGCTCGACGCGGCCACCCTGCGCGGTTACCGGACGCAGGAGAACATCACCCAGATTCTGCGGGTCTTCTACCTGGAGAAGTTCGCGACCCAGGACGAGGTCGACCCGGCGTACCTCGAGCTGGTCCGCGCCGACTTCCGCACGATCCGCGCGGCCGGCGTGAAGGCGATCGTCCGGTTCGCGTACGCCCAGCCGCCCGGCTGGCCGCCCACCATCCCCTACGGCGACGCACCGGTCGACCGCGTCCTGAAGCACATCGCTCGACTCACGCCGGTCCTGCGGGAGAACGCCGACGTGATCGCGGTCGTGCAGTCCGGCTTCGTCGGACTGTGGGGCGAGGGGTACTACACCGACCACTTCGCCGACCCGCAGGACCCGAGCCAGGTGTCGGACCAGAACTGGGCCGACCGCCGCGCGGTGGTCATGGCGTTGCTGGAGGCGCTCCCGACGGACCGGATGATCCAGGTACGAACGCCGTACATGAAGCAGCGGATGCTCGGCGTACCGACCGGGGCCGAGGGGGGACTGACCGCGGAGCAGGCGTACGACGGTACGCCGGTGGCCCGGGTCGGACACCACAACGACTGCTTCCTGGCCAGCCCGGACGACTTCGGCACCTACCTCAGCGACCCGATCGAGCTGGACAAGGATTTCGTTGCCCAGGACACCAACTATCTGCCCGGGGGCGGTGAGACCTGCGCGGTCAACCCGCCGAGGTCGGAGTGGGAGTCGGCGGCCGCGGAGATGGCCCGGCTGCACTTCTCCTACCTGAACACCGACTACAACCAGGACGTGCTGGACAGCTGGGGCGACAACATCGCTATCGCCGAGCAACGGCTCGGCTACCGGTTCGCGCTGACACAGGGAACCTTCACGGACACGGCCAAGCCGCGCGGCACGGTCGAGCTCGACCTGGGGATCCGCAACGACGGGTGGGCCGCGCCGTACAACCCGCGGCAGGTCCAGCTGATCTTCCAGGGCGACGAGCACAGCTACCGGGTGACGCTGCCCGCCGATCCGCGGTTGTGGGGTGCCGGCACGACCACCGAGCTCGAGCAGAAGGTCTGCGCGCCCGCCGTGCCGGGTCGCTACCGGCTGCTGCTCAACCTCGCCGACCCGGCTCCTCGCCTGCAGTCCCAGGCCCGCATGCCCGGGACGACCGAGACCTACAACTCGGCGTACGCGATCCAGCTCGCCAACACCGGCACCTGGCAGGCCGCGACCGGTTACAACGACCTCGGCCACACCGTGACGGTCAGCCCGAAGCACCGCGGCGGCTCCTGCGGCAACCTCCCGAAGCCGCAGCTCATCCGCTGACGGTTCCCCGTGGACTCGCCCGCTTCTAAGCTCTGGGGATGGCGAGCAAGCCGGACGAGACGCGGGACGGGGTAGCGCTGACCAATCTGGATCAGCCGTTGTTCGACGACGCCGACGCGACCAAGCGGGATCTGGTCGACTACCTGGACGCCGTGCACGAGCGGATCCTGCCGGAACTGCGAGAGCGGCCGCTCTCGGTGATCCGGATCCGGCCCGGACAGCCGGCGTTCATGCAGAAGAACGTGCCGAAGTACACGCCCGAGTGGGTGAAGACGGTCTCGGTCTGGGCGGAGGCGTCCAAGCGGGAGGTGTCGTACGCGTTGTGCGACGACCGGCGGACGCTGCTGTGGTTCGCGAACCAGCGGGCGGTCGAGTACCACCCGACGTTGATGCGAGCCGAGCGGTGGGATCGCGTCACTCACCTGGTGCTCGACCTCGACCCGCCGGAGGGTGAGACGTTCTCGATGGCGGTGCAGGCGGCGTTCCTGGTCCGCCAGGCGTTGGCCGACTCCGGGCTGGCCGGCGCGGTGAAGACGAGTGGGGCGAAGGGCGTGCACGTGTTCGTGCCGATCGACGAGTCGGTGTCGATCGAGGACGCGGCGGCGGCGACCCGGGCGATCGCGGCGCGGGCCGAGCGGGTCGACGCGGACGTCGCGACGACGGCGTACATCAAGGAGGACCGGCACGGGAAGGTGTTCGTCGACTCGACGCGCTCCGGGGGAGCGACGGTGGTCGCTGCGTACAGTCCTCGGGTCCGTCCTGGTACGACGGTGTCGTTTCCGGTGGGGTGGGACGATCTCGACCGGGTGACTCCGCGCGACTTCACGGTTCGGACTGCTCCGGGTCTGCTGGGTGACGCGGATCGGTGGGCCGAACAGCTCCCGGCTCCACAGTCGCTGCCCGAGGACCTGCTGGAGGAAGGTCGCGCGATTCCCGTTGCCCGGGTCGCGGCCATGCACGAGGGCAAGCGCCGCAAACGAGCCAAGGAAGCCGCGGAGAAGGAAGAGCGTAAGGAGTAGGCGGTCCCGGGGCCGGCCCGGCGGGGGTCTTCACGGCGGCCACGCTCCCGAGAAGGACGACGGGTGAGCGCTCCGGGGCGGTGGTGGGGGTCATGCCCACACCTGCCGAGCGTGGGTGTCAGTCGCGCGGCAGGGTCGCGTCCAGCAGCAGTACGGCGGCCTCGCGCGCACGCAGCGCGGGGTCGGGGGAGCCGGAGATCGCGGACCGGGTGATCGCACCCTCGCTGAGCAGGATGAGGTGGTCGGCCAGACGCTCCGGATCGGCGGCGCCGGCGGCCTTCGACAACTCGGTCAGCGCCTGCCGGAAGCCCTCCTTGTGCTGCATCGCCAACTCGGCGACGCGAGGCGAGACCGTTCCCAGCTCACCGAACGAGTTGATGAACGCGCAGCCGCGGAAGTCGCGTTGCCGGAACCAGTCGTCCAGGAAGTCGAAGACCGCCAGGATGCGCTCGCGGGGATCGGTGGCCGCGTCGACGTGGTCGGCGAGCATCGACTTCCAGAGTGCGTCGCGACGATCCAGGTACGCCTCGATCAGCGCGTCCTTGGACGGGAACAGCTGGTACAGCCGCTTCAGCGACACCCCGGACGCGGTCCGGATCGCGTCCATCCCGACCGCCTGGACACCGCGCTCGTAGAACAACCCGTCCGCCGCGTCCAGCACCTGCCGCTGCGCGGTGTCCGTGTCCATCGCCATCGTCTCGTCCCCTCCGGCCTGCAGTGATCCGCGCCACGATGCTTGCGCGGAGAACCATCGTTCTCCTAGAGTACAGGAGATCGAGGAGAACGCCCGTTCTCCGGCCAGGAGGAGATTCCGATGACTGTTCTCGAGCCCGCTGCCCAGGCCTTCGCCGACGCGACCGCGAAGCCGCCGTTCCTGTTCGAACTGCCGCCCACCGAGGGTCGGAAGCTCGTCGACGAGGTGCAGACCACCGACTACCCGAAGCCCGAGGTCGACGAGGAGTGGGTGACCGCCGCCGACGGAACGAAAGCGCGGATCGTCAAGCCGAAGGGCGCGACCGGGGTCCTGCCGGTCGTGCTGTACATCCACGGCGCCGGTTGGGTGTTCGGCAACTCGCACACCCACGACCGGCTGGTCCGCGAGCTCGCCGTCGGTGCCGGGGCGGCCGTCGTGTTCCCGGAGTACGACCTGTCGCCCGAGGTCCGCTACCCGCACGCGCTCGAGCAGAACTACGCGGTCGCCCGCTGGATCATTGCCTCAGGCAAGGAGCACGGCCTGGACGCGAACCGGCTGGCGATCGCCGGCGACTCCGTCGGCGGCAACCTGACCGCGGCCGTCACGCTGCTCGCCAAGGAGCGCGGTGACGTGAAGTTCGTCCAGCAGGTGCTGTTCTACCCGGTCACCGACGCGTCGTTCGACACCGACTCGTACAAGCAGTTCGCCGAGGGCTACTTCCTCATGCGCGACGGGATGAAGTGGTTCTGGGACCAGTACACGACCGACGAGCAGGAGCGGAACCAGATCACCGCGTCCCCGCTCCGGGCGACGACCGAGCAGCTGGCCGGCCTGCCGCCGGCGCTGGTGATCACCGGCGAGGCCGACGTCCTGCGCGACGAGGGTGAGGCGTACGCCGCCAAGCTGCTCGAGGCGGGGGTGCCGACGACCGCCGTCCGGTTCGCCGCGATCATCCACGACTTCGTCATGCTGGACGCGCTGCGCGACACCTACGCCGCGAACACCGCCATCGACCTGGCGATCTCGACCCTGCGGACGGCGCTCAACTGACCTGCGCGAGTTCGGCGAAGGCGTCGGCGAGCCTGGGGAGCGTGTAGTGAGCGTTCAGCCCGCTCGGGTTGGGCAGGATCCAGACGCGCGTCTCGCCGATGACCCGGTCCTGCTTGCCCATTCGCGCCGTCCGGTCACCGAAGGCGTCCCGGTACGCCGTGATCCCGACGACGGCGAGCCACATCGGCTGATAGCGAAGGACCTTGTCCACCAGGTTCTCGCCGCCGGCGACGTACTCCGCGCGGGTCAGTTCGTCGGCCCGCGCGGACGGACGATCGACGACGTTGGTGATACCCAGCCGGTAGGACAGCAACTCGAACTGCTCCGACGGCGCGAGCTGCCGGGGTGTGAACCCGCTGAGGTGCAGCGCCGGCCAGAACCTGTTGCCGGGCCGGGCGAAGTGGTGGCCGGTCGCGGCGGACATCAGACCGGGGTTGATCCCGCAGAACAACACCCGCAGGCCACTGTCGATCACATCCGGAAGGGACTGCACGCGGCCCAGCCTATCCAGCAGTTGGCGGCGACGATCAGCGGACTGCCCCGCACCAGCGGCTCGACGAGACGGCCGTTTGGGCCGCACTCCGCCGACTGCCGGCGAAGGTGGCCAAGTAGGTTGGGGTCATGCCTGACTGGTCTGCGCGGTTGACTGAACTGGCGGTGGCGGCGGAGGTCCCGGGGGCGGTACTCGGGATCTGGCACGACGGTGAGACCACGATCGCGCCGTACGGCGTCCTGAACGCGGCGACCGGGGTCGGGACGACCGCCGACTCGGTCTTCCAGATCGGCTCGATCAGCAAACCGTGGACCGCGACGATGATCGTCCAGCTGGCGGCCGAGCAGAAGCTCGACCTGGACGACGCGGTGGTCAAATTGTTGCCTGAGGCACCGATTGACCCGCGGGTCACGGTCCGTCACCTGCTCACGCACACCAGTGGGATCGACGGCGACGTGTTCACCGACACCGGCCGCGGCGACGACTGCGTGCGCAAGTACGTCGCCCTGCTCGGCGACGTGGACAGCCTGTTCGAGCCCGGTACGGCGTACTCGTACTGCAACGCGGGCTACGTCGTGCTCGGCCGGATCGTCGAGGTGCTCGACGGCCGGACGTGGGACGAGTCGCTCAAGGCCCGGCTGGTCGAGCCGCTCGGGCTGACGAGGACGGTCACGTTGCCGGAGGAGGCGATCCTGCACCGGGCCGCGCTCGGCCACTTGCTGACCGACGGTACGCCGGTCAGGACGTGGCAGCTCCCACGCAGCATCGGTCCGGCCGGGCTGGTCACGCAGAGTGCGTCGGACCTGCTGCAGTTCGCCCGGATCCACCTGGACGACGAGCGGTACGCGGCCATGCAAGAGCCGCAGGTCCCGTACGCCGGCGGGATCGGCGGCTTCACGAACCTCGGACTGGCCTGGCGGATCTACGACTGGGGCGGGCGAACTCTCTTCGGCCACGACGGGACGACGATCTCGCAGCTGGCCTTCCTCCGGATCGACCCCGAGGCCCGGCTGGCGATGTGTCTGCTGACCAACTCGGGCAACGGCACCACGCTGTTCGAGCCGCTCGCCTCCGAGGTGTTCGCGCACTACGTCGGCGTCGCTCATCCGGAGCCGCCGCAACCCGTCCGCCTCCTGATCGACGACCGGCACGTCGGCCGGTACGAACGCGCCGGCGTGCGGCTGGACGTCGTACGGCGGGACGAGGGATTGGTGATGCGCTACGAGGCGACGGGGGAGCGGCTGGCGTTCGCGGAGGAGCCGGTGCACGAGTACGAGCTGCGTCCGGCACTGCCCGCCGACGGCAACCACTTCGTCACCCGGGAGTCGCCGACGCATCCGTGGGTCCCGGTCACCTTCACCCCGACCCACGTGTTCACCTCCGGCCGGATCACCCCCAGGCGCTGAGACAACGCGTGTGCGGTTTGGGGTGACCGAGCTAACGTCGTCAGGGTGACTAGTGCACCTGCTGAACTTCCCCGTAAGGCCGGTGACCTCCGGGCCGCCGGGTATCTACCACGGTCGATCAAGACCGAGATCCGTGACAACCTGCTGAAGGAGCTCCGGGCCGGGCGTGATCCCTGGCCCGGGATCGTCGGGTTCACCCGCACAGTGATTCCGCAACTCGAACGCGCCCTGCTCGCGGGGCACGACGTCGTACTGCTGGGTGAACGCGGTCAGGGCAAGACCCGGCTGCTGCGCACCCTCGTCGGCCTGCTGGACGAGTGGACCCCGGTGATCGAGGGAGCCGAGCTGCCCGAGCACCCGCTCGACCCGATCACCCCCGCCTCCCGGCGCCGGGCCGCCGAGCTCGGCGACGACCTCCCGGTCGCCTGGCTGCACCGCGACCTGCGGTACGCCGAGAAGCTCGCGACCCCGGACACGTCCGTCGGTGACCTGATCGGCGACGTGGACCCGGTGAAGGTGGCCGAGGGTCGCAGCCTCGGCGATCCGGAGACCATCCACTTCGGTCTGGTGCCGCGGTCGCACCGCGGGATCGTCGCGATCAACGAGCTGCCGGACCTGGCCGAGCGGATCCAGGTCGCGCTGCTGAACGTGATGGAGGAACGCGACATCCAGGTCCGCGGGTACACGCTCCGGCTGCCGCTCGACGTGTTGCTGGTGGCAACCGCCAACCCGGAGGACTACACCAACCGCGGCCGGATCATCACCCCGCTGAAGGACCGGTTCGGGGCCGAGGTCCGGACCCACTACCCGCTCGACATCGAGGCCGAGGTGGACGTGATCCGGCAGGAGGCCGAGTTCACCGCCGAGGTCGGCGAACCGTTGCTGGAGGTGCTGGCCCGGTTCGTCCGGCACCTGCGCGAGTCGAACGCGATCGACCAGCGCTCGGGCGTGTCGGCCCGGTTCGCGGTGGCCGCGGCCGAGACGATCGCCGCGGCCGCGCTGCGCCGGAGTGCGATCACCGGTGAGGAGCCGGCCGTCGCCCGCCCGGTCGACCTGGAGGCGGTGCCCGCCGTACTGCGGGGCAAGCTCGAGTTCGAGCCGGGTGAGGAGGGACGCGAGATCGAGTTGCTCGAGTACCTGTTGCGCCGGTCGGTGGCCGACACCGCGCGTGAGCGGTTCGCCGGTCTCGACCTCGGCCCGCTCGCGCATGCGATTGCCTGCGGCAACTCGGTGACCACGGGTGAGCGTGTGCCCGGCCGGGACGTGCTCGCGGCGTTGCCCGAGCTGCCGGTTCTGCACGACGTGGCTGCCCGGGCCGGTGTCGATCCGGACGAGTCTCCCGGCCGGATCGCCGCCGCCGTCGAGCTCGCGCTGGAGGCGCTCTACCTGTCCAAACGGGTCGCGAAGGACGCCGACAACGACACCACGGTGTACGGGGCCTGACGTGACCGCGTCCATACCGGAGGGCTGGTCGTACGGTCCGTGGCACGACGGGCCGGATCCGCTCGCCGCGCCGGTGGACCTGCGCGACGCGCTGGACGAGATCGGCCGTGACGTGATGAACGGGTCGTCGCCGCGGTCCGCGCTGGAGGAGCTGCTCCGGCGCGGCACCCGCAGTACGCAGGGCCTGGACGACCTCACCCGCAGGATGTGGGAGCGCCGGCGCGAGATCCAGCGGCGGCACAACCTCGACGGCACGCTGCGGGACGTGCAGCGGCTGCTGGACGAGGCACTCGAGGCCGAGCGCCGGGAACTGTTCCCGAACCCGTCCGACGACGCCCGCTTCAAAGAGGCCGAGCTCGACGCCCTCCCGTCCGGGACGGCGGCCGCGGTCCGGGAGCTGGCCAACTACCAGTGGGAGTCGTCGGAGGCGCGGCGGAAGTACGAGGAGATCCGGGAGCTGCTCGGCCGGGAACTGCTCGGGTCGCGGTTCGAGGGCATGAAGGAGGCCCTGCAGCAGACCACGCCCGAGGACGTCGCCCGGATCAACGAGATGCTGACCGACCTGAACGCGTTGCTGGCCGCGCACGCGCAAGGACGGCCGGACGTTCCGCAGCTGTTCGCCGAGTTCATGGCCGAGCACGGCGAGTTCTTCCCGGAGAATCCGCGGAACGTCGACGAGCTGATCGACGTTCTCGCGCAGCGGGCGGCCGCGGCGCAGCGGATGATGAACTCGATGACGCCCGAGCAGCGGGCGGAGCTGATGGAGCTGTCGCAGCAGGCGTTCGGCAGTTCCCAACTGGCCCAGCAGCTGGCCCAGCTGGATTCGCAGCTGCAGACGCTCCGGCCGGGGGAGGACTGGAGCGGGTCGGAGCGGATGAGCGGTGACGATCCGCTCGGTCTCGCCGAGGGCGCGCGGGCGATGTCCGACCTCGCCGAGCTGGATGCGCTGGCCGAGCAGTTGGCGCAGTCCTACCCGGGCGCGCGGTTGGAGGACATCGACCTCGACGCGCTCACCCGGCAACTCGGTGACGAGGCGACGGTCGACGCGCGCCGGCTGACCGAGCTCGAACGGCAGCTTCGCGACCAGGGGTTGCTGGAGCGTGCGCCCGACGGGTCCCTGCGGTTGTCGCCGAAGGCTCTGCGGCAACTCGGTCAGACGGCGCTGGCCGACGTACTGCGGACTGCGCGGGGATCAGGTGAACGCGACGCGGCCAACGCCGGCGCCGCCGGTGAGTTGAGCGGGTCCACGCGGCAGTGGCAGTTCGGCGACACCCAGCCGTGGGACGTGCCGCGGACCGTGCGGAACGCCGTACTGCGAACCGCTGCGCGCAGTGGGTCGGTCAAGCTCGACGTGGCCGACGTGGAGATCGCCGAGACCGAGCACCGGGCGCGGGCCACGGTCGCGTTGCTGGTGGACACGTCGTGGTCGATGGTGCAGGAGGGTCGCTGGCTGCCGATGAAGCGGACGGCGCTCGCGCTGCACCAGCTGATCTCGACGCGCTACCGCAACGACGCGCTCCAGCTGATCACCTTCGGCCGGTACGCCGGTGTCGTGGAGCTCCCGGAGTTGATCGGGATGGAAGGCACCTGGGAGCAGGGGACGAACGCGCACCACGCCCTGCTGCTGGCCGGCCGGCACCTGCGCCGTCATCCGGACGCGCAGCCGGTCGTGCTGATGGTGACCGACGGCGAGCCGACCGCGCACCTGGAGCCGGACGGGATCGCGGAGTTCTCCTACCCGCCCGAGCCGGCCACGTTGCGCAAGACGATCTTCGAGGTGGACCGGCTGGCCAAGCTCGGCGCCTCGCTGACCGTCTTCCGGCTCGGTGACGACCCGCGGCTCAACGCCTTCGTCGACCTGCTCGCCCGCCGCAGCGGCGGCCGGGTGCTCGCGCCCGACCTGGACGGACTCGGCGCGGCCGTCGTCGGCGACTATCTGCGGACCCGCCGCAAGTTGTAGCGGGCTTGCACAACCACTGGGGGCCTGGCACAGGAAATAACCTGTGCCAGGCCCCCGCTTGCTGTTCACGCCAACGATCAGGATCGCCCGGGTGGCGGCGGACGGACGGTCAGAGCGGCGGTGGCCGGCGTATCCCGTCCGCTCGGCAGAAAGGCCGACTGCTGCGCCTGTTCTGTGATTCGTCGTTGAACACGCTGTTTGTCTCGCGTTGTCAACAGGGGAAGGGTTTTCCGGCCTTCGGCCTGTGGGCAGAGTCACGTCGACATCGTGAGACCAGTGTTCAACTGGACTGGTTTTTGGGCTTACTCTGAAAGCACGCCCCCGCCACCGGAGTCGATGGGCCAGCGGGCCACCTCACCGCGCCTCTTGGATCGACTGAAACCCAGGGAGTGATCGTGCCGAAACTCGTCTACGACTTCGCCGAAGGCAACAAGGAGATGTTGGAACTGCTCGGCGGAAAGGGGGCGAACCTGGCCGAGATGACCAATCTCGGCCTTCCCGTGCCACCCGGTTTCACCATCACCGCCGAAGCCTGCCGCGCGTACCTGGCCACCGGGTCGGTGCCGCCGGAGCTCGCGGACGAGATCGACCACCACGTCGACGCGCTGCAGCAGAGGATGGGCAAGAAGCTCGGCCAGGCCGACGACCCGCTGCTGGTGTCGGTCCGTTCCGGAGCGGCCGTGTCGATGCCCGGGATGATGGAGACCGTCCTGAACGTCGGCCTCAACGACGACTCGGTGAACGGGCTCGCGCACCAGTCAGGCAACCCGCGGTTCGCCTGGGACGCCTACCGGCGGCTCGTCCAGATGTTCGGCAAGACCGTGCTCGACATGGACGGCGACATCTTCGAGGACGCGATCGAGGCGGCCAAGGCGGCCAAGGGCACCCGCAACGACCTCGACCTGGACGCCGACGACCTGAAGGCGCTCGTCGACACGTTCAAGAAGGCCGTGCACGACGCCACCGGCCGCGAGTTCCCGCAGGACCCGCGAACTCAGATGGACCTCGCGATCGAGGCCGTCTTCCGGTCCTGGAACGCCGATCGCGCGGTGCTCTACCGCCGGCAGGAGCGGATCCCGACCGACCTCGGCACCGCGGTCAACATCTGCTCGATGGTGTTCGGCAACCTCGGCATGGACTCCGGTACCGGCGTCGCGTTCACCCGCGACCCCGCCACCGGCCAGTCCGGCGTGTACGGCGACTACCTGCAGAACGCGCAGGGCGAGGACGTGGTCGCCGGCATCCGCAACACCGTCCCGCTGGCGGACCTGGAGCAACTCGACAAGACGTCGTACGACGACCTGATGGCGATCATGGCCAAGCTCGAGGGACACTACCGGGACCTGTGCGACATCGAGTTCACCGTCGAGCGCGGCAAGCTGTGGATGCTGCAGACCCGGGTCGGCAAGCGGACCGCGGCGGCGGCGTTCCGGATTGCTACCAGCCTGGTCGACGAGGGCGTGATCGACACCGACGAAGCGCTCAAGCGGGTCAAGGGCGCGCAGCTCGCGCAGCTGATGTTCCCGCGGTTCGACGCGGACGCGGACAAGGAGCGGATCACCAAGGCGATCGGCGCCTCGCCGGGCGCCGCCACGGGCAAGGTCGTGTTCACCTCGGCGGGCGCGGTCGAGGCCGCCGAGAAGGGCGAGAAGGTCATCCTGGTCCGCCGGGAGACGAACCCGGACGACCTGCACGGCATGATCGCCGCCCAGGGCATCCTGACCAGCCGCGGCGGCAAGACCTCGCACGCGGCCGTGGTCGCCCGCGGCATGGGCAAGACCTGTGTCTGCGGTGCCGAGGAGCTCGACGTAAACGTTGCCCAGGGCCTCATCAAGGTGAACGGCACGGTGATCGAGGCGGGCCAGACGATCTCGATCGACGGCACCACCGGCGAGGTCTTCAAGGGTGAGGTCCCGGTCGTCCCGTCCCCGGTCGTCCAGTACTTCGAGGGCTCGCTGGCCCCGGACGCCGGTGACGAGCTGGTGGCCTCGGTCCACCGCCTGATCACTCACGCCGACGAGGTACGCCGCCTCGGCGTACGGACCAACGCGGACACCGCCGACGACGCCGCCCGGGCCCGGAGGTTCGGGGCTGCCGGGATCGGGCTGTGCCGGACCGAGCACATGTTCCTCGGCGAGCGGCGGGAGTCGGTCGAGAGGCTGATCCTGGCCGACAACGACGCCGAGCGGGAGGCCGCGCTGGCCGAGCTGGAGCCGTTGCAGCGCGACGACTTCCTCGAGCTGCTGGCCGCGATGGACGGGCTGCCGGTGACGATCCGGCTGATCGACCCGCCGCTGCACGAGTTCCTGCCGTCGATGGAGGAGCTCGCGGTCAAGGTCGCGCTGGCCCGCGAACGCGGTCAGGAGCCCGGGCACGACGCTGCGCTGCTGACCGCGGTCGAGCGGTTGCACGAGGAGAACCCGATGCTCGGCCTGCGCGGAGTCCGGCTCGGCCTGGTCATCCCGGGGCTGTTCGCGATGCAAGTCCGGGCGATCGCGTCCGCGGCGGTCGAGCTCAAGCGGCAGGGCAAGGACCCGCGGCCCGAGATCATGATCCCGCTGGTCGGCGCCGTCCAGGAGTTGCACCTGGCCCGCGACGAGGTGGAAGCCGTGCTCGCCGAGGTGGGCGTCGAGTGGTCGATCCCGATCGGCACGATGATCGAACTGCCGCGGGCGGCGGTGATCGCCGACCAGATCGCCGAGGCGGCCGACTTCTTCTCGTTCGGCACCAACGACCTGACCCAGACCACGTGGGGCTTCAGCCGCGACGACGTCGAGGGCGCGTTCTTCTCCCGCTACCTGGAGAAGGGCATCTTCGCCGTGTCGCCGTTCGAGTCGATCGACCGCGAGGGTGTCGGCGCCCTCGTCCGCACCGGAGCCGAGCGCGGCCGCGCCACCAAGCCCGACCTCAAGCTCGGCATCTGCGGTGAGCACGGCGGCGACCCGGACAGCATCCAGTTCTTCCACGAGGTGGGGCTGGACTACGTGTCCTGCTCGCCGTTCCGGATCCCGGTCGCGCGGCTGGAGGCGGGCCGGTCGGCCCTCGACTGAAAATCAGCGGCGCCTCCCGGTTCGTGCTCACTAGTCTGCGAGCATGAACCGGGAGCAGCTGCGCCAGACGTTCGGAGAAGACGCCGAGCTGTACGACCGGGTCAGACCCACCTATCCGCCTGCGCTGTACGACGACATCGCCGAGCTGCTCGGGAATCCGGACCGGGTCCGGGTGCTGGAGATCGGGCCCGGGACGGGCCAGGCGACCCGGCCGATGGTCGAACGCGGCTGGTCCGTCACGGCGCTCGAGCTCAGCCCGGACCTTGCCGGGATGGCCCGGCGGAACCTGCCCGAGGTCGAGGTGATCGAGGCCGACTTCGACACCTGGGAGCTGCCGGCCGCGACGTACGACCTGGTGCTCTCGGCGACGGCGTTCCACTGGCTCGACCCGGCGACGCGGGTCGAGCGGTGCGCCCAGCTGCTGCGACCGGGCGGGATGCTCGCCGTGGTGTCGACCGAGCACGTTCTCGGCGGCAGCGTGCGGTTGTTCGAGCAGCTGATGGACTGTTACCGCCGGTTCATGGACGACGCCGACACGACCGGCCTGCAGCCCGCGGACGCGATTCCGCAGGACTCCGCGGAGATCGACGCGACCGGTCTCTTCCGGCCGGTCGAGTTCCGCCGGTACGAACGGGATCTCACCTATTCGACCGCGCAATACCTCGACGTGCTGTCGTCGTACTCGGGTCACCGGGCCTTGACAACGCAGCGGCGTGACGGTCTGTACGGCTGCATCAGTACTCTGATCGACGCCGAGGGCGGTTCGATCACCAAGCGTTACCTGACTCAACTGTCCGCAGCAATTTCCTTAACCGACCCCTTGCATCCCGGCTCTTTCACCAGTGAAAATGACCGGGCGGGAAGGGCGATCACTCGTCGACTTTCGGGTCTGACCTGAACCGGCCGCTGTGGCGGCTCGTGACTCCCTTCCCGCACCAGATTCCCCGGTATTACAGGCCGTGTAGGGTTTTCGGCATGGCCCTTTATGTCGTGCAGCTGCGCTTCGATCTTGCCGAGACCGACCGCCGGATGGAGGTCCGTCCGGCCCACCGGGAGTACCTGACGTCCCTCAAGGAAGCCGGCAAGCTGGTCGGCGCCGGCCCGTTCACCGACCAGACCGGCGCGCTGCTCGTGTACGACGTCGCCGACGAGGCCGAACTGCGCGAGATCCTGGCCAAAGACCCGTACACACCCGCCAACGTCTACGAGATCGCCACACTGGCGGAGTGGCAGCCGCTCTTCCCCCTGAGCTGACCGCACCTGCACCCCACGCCCGCGCCTCGCGGCCGCCGACCCGCGCCCCACACCTGCCGCCCGCCCCGCGCCGTCGCGCCTCGCGCCCGCGCCTCGTGCCCGCGCCTCGCGCTCGCGCCTCGTGCCCGCGCCTCGCGCCCGCCGACCCGCCGACCCGCGCCCCACACC
>NZ_SMKR01000176.1 GCF_004348725.1 Kribbella turkmenica | reverse complement strand
GGGATTCACCGACCAGGTCGGCAGCTCGCTCCTCATGCGCCGATCGACAGATCCGCTGTTGGTTCCGCTTACTCGCCGGCCGTGATCAAGAGGCCGCAACTTGACCTCTTCAGCACATCGGAGGTCTGATAGCTGCCAAACCAGGTCGGCGCGGTGCGGGTCAAGAGTCGGCTTGCCGATCCCGTAGGGACGCGTAGCGCTCTAATGGGTCTGCGCGGGCGCGGCTCGCGCCGCTGGCTTGGATGATCACTGTGGCGCCCGGAGGCTTCGATCTCTTCGTCAAGAGGGTGGGCTCCTGCCGGTGGCGGGCGCAGACTGCTGCTTGAGCCGCCGGCGGGATGACCACTCAAGCGCTCAGAGACCTGGATCTCTTCGTCAAGACGGTGGCCCCGCCGGTCGCTGGAGACCGCAGACGGCTGGTGGGGTGTCGCGCCGTGAGCGCTGTCCATTAGGGCGCCGCGTGGCCTCCGCGGCTCATCGGTGCGGGCGAGCAAGGGAGGAGATGTCGATGGTGGTCTTCTGCGGGATTGACTGGGCCGAGCATCACCACGATGTGGCGATTGTGGACGCCGTTGGGCAGGTGGTGGCCAAGCGGCGGATCAGCGACGACGTCACCGGGTTCACCCAGCTGACCGAGCTTTTGTGTGTCCATGCCGTGCGGCCGGCTGACGTGCAGGTGGCACTCGAGACCGACCGTGGACTGCTGGTGGTGGCGTTGCGGGCCGCGGGCTATCGGGTGTTCGCGATCAACCCGAAGGCGGTTGACCGGTACCGGGATCGCTACGCGGTCTCGGGGGCGAAGTCGGACGCGGCGGATGCGCTGGTCCTGGCGAATCTGGTGCGCACCGACGCGGCGCGGCATCGTGAGCTGGCCAATGATTCAGCACAGGTGGAGGCGATCGCGGTAGTGGCTCGCGCGCACCAGGACGCGGTCCGAGTCCGGTTGCGTGACACTGGCCGGCTGCGGTCGTTGCTGCGTGAGTTCTTCCCGGCCGCGCTGAGCGCGTTCCCGAACCTGGCGACCAGGACGGCGTTGCAGATCCTGGCGGCCGCACCGACCCCGAGCCAGGCGCAAGCACTCGATCACGGCCAGATCCGCGACCTGCTGGTGTCGGCGGGACGGATCTGCCTGCGGGCCAGCCAGGTGGAACGACTGCACCAGATTTTCGCCGCCGAGCAACTGCATCAGCCGCCCGAGGTGGAGCAGGCAATGGGCGTCGCGGTGCGGGCGATCGTCACCACGCTGCTGGGCATCAACACCGCCATCGCCGACCTCGAGGCCGCGCTGGCGGCGCGTTTTGACAACCACCCGGACGCCGAGATCCTGCGCAGTTTGCCCGGACTCGGCGTGGTCCTCGGCAGCCGGGTACTGGGCGAGTTCGGATACGATCCGACCCGCTTCCTCGATGCTGCCAGCCGACGCCGCTATGCCGGAACCGCCCCGGTCACCCGGGCTTCGGGCAAGTCCCGCGTCGTGCTGCTGCGTCGGGCCCGCAACCAACGGCTGGCCGACGCCTGCCGCTGGTGGGCGTTCAACGCGATGCAGCACTCCCCAGGCGCCATGGCCTACTACCGTCGACGCCGTACCGCTGGAGACACCCACGAAGCAGCGCTTCGCCGACTGGCCAGCAAGCTCGTCGGGCAACTCCACCACTGCCTCGAACACCGCGAGCCCTACCGAGAAGACATCGCCTGGCCCATCACCGCCAGCGACGCTCCGCCGACCGCGGCCTGAGCCACCGCCCGGACAGCCGCCGAATCACGGGGCGCAGCGGCTGCGTCAAGGGCTGCCGCCAGGCAGACGCGCAGCGTCGCGAAGCGCCCTTGGCGATGCCGCGAAGACCCGCACAATCACCGGCGCCGGAAGGTGGCGACCAGCTGCAGCGTTGCGGCCGGCAATAATCGAGTCGTGAGCGATAACCCGGGCGACGCGGTCACGCTGACGGTCGGCGATTACAGCATCGTCGTCGGCACACAGCCACCGGACCTGCTGGGCCACTACCTCGTCCATGCCGGCCTCGTCGACAACTTCCCTGCCACCGATGACCCATCCTCGGTCGGCTATAGCTACGTGGCGATCGGAACCGGCGACTGGCCAGAACTCGTGGTCACTCAACACTTCAGTCCCGCCGGAGGTGGCTTCGCGCCGGGCGTGCTGTTCGTGCCCGACAAGGCTGCGCTGTTCATCGGCGCCGGCTCCCGGCTCCTGGGCTACCACCGCGGCCCTGCAGGCGAGTGGCGGCTCACCTTCGTTGACGAAGCCGACATGGGCTTTTGGGCCTGGCGCCAGCACGGCGATGTCGTCTTGATGTCGGCAGAACTCGAGCTCGCGGCGTGGAGCACGAACGGCGCGAAGTTGTGGACCACCTACGTTGAGCCACCATGGACTTACCGTCTCGTGGGCGAGGACATCCACCTCGACGTGATGGGCAAACACAGCGCCTTCAACAAGCACACCGGACCAACCCGACCGTCCCCCGCGGCAACCTAGCAACCCACCCGCGTCGTCCTACTCACATCGAGAACCGCCATGCCAACAGGCGACCACAATCGACGAAGACCCAGCCCTTGCCCGCCGCGCCCGTGGGGTGTCTTGATGCGTGCCGTGCTGGCCGTACGATCGGGCGGCAGGGGGACGGGGCTACCCGCGCTCGACCGCGAGGACCTGGACGAGAACGACCCTCTGGAAATGGTGAATCTCGGCCCGTCTCCGCGCGGGCGGGGCGAGGTTCGGCCGGCAGGTCGCATGGGCTCGCCCCGCCCGCGCGGGAGGCGCGCCGAAGGCGCGCCCTTGATCCTTAAGAGGTCAACGCGGCAGTCGGCTAGCGTGCGACAGGTTGTCGTCGGCTGATATGCGAGATTTGTCCGCCAGGCGGTCTGCGATAGCAGGAAAGCACGCACCGTGGCAGATGAGTACGCTCCGCTGCAACGCGGCCTGTCGCAGGGAGGCGGTTGGCCGAGCGCGTCAAACGCGGTTGGAGTGAGGCGGACCGCTTGCCGCTTCAGCCGGTGGTTGGCGTCGGCCGATTGAGCGGGTGTGGTACCAGCAGGTCTGGCGCAATGACAGTCGGTAGCGAGTTCAGCCACTCGGCGAGCTCCCCGGGGCGCCGGGGTACGTATGTTCCGATGGACTGCAGCTCCTTGGAACTCAACAGGGCGTGGCGCATGGCCTTGTCTGGGAACACCGCCTCGCAGTACGCGTACGCCACCGATACAGCATCGATGTCGACGATGTCGTTCACGGTCCACTTGTGCCGCGGATTCGTGTGGTAACGCGTCTTCACGCTCACCGCGACCTGAGTGTGGGGCATCGCCCCCATGAACCGTCGCAGCTCGTCGTCGGGCGGATCAAAGTCAGGCAAGCCAGCCTTCTGGCGCTCGATCCGCATGCGGGTGTACATCTCGATCCACTCGTGCACGAACTCGCGAGCAGCGATGAGGTCCCGAAGTCGGCCGCGGCGCCACTTCGGATTGTCATTCAATACCCGGTCGGTGTCCTGTTCCCATTCGACCCGGCTTCGCTGACCCTCAACCGCCACCTGCGGCTGGAAAGCGGGATCGGTCCGGAGCTGCTCGAGGTCCTCATCGGACGGACCGCGCAGCATGCGGCGCTCCATCTCGTAATTCATACTCGCCATCAGCCTGTCGAACTCGGCGTCGGGCATCCGAGCACGGACCGCGTCGGAGGCGTCGCCACCAGCCTGGTTCACAATCTTCATTCCGCCGACCATCCCGAAGGCGTGTCCGAACGTCGACCGCACAAGCGCAACACTCCGATCAGAGATGTCCTCGCCCAAGATCTTCGCCATGCCCGCTTCGATCTCAAGTTCTGCGATGAGTGTGCGCCCGGCCAAGTAGCGGTAGTCGGACAACGTCTCAAGGATGTCGGCGAGGTTGCCGCGCTGCTTGGGGTCGGTGATCTGTGCGATCTCCCACAGGTGCTCGCCGCTAAGCGGGAACATGGCGCGCCGCTCAAGTTTGGCGCGCAGCGCCGCCTGGTAAAGCTTGAGGTACTCAGCCGGCACCTTGGTGTCGCCCCGCGATGCGCGCGCCATTCGGATGGCCACGTGCAGGTCCAGGTACACCAGCGGGATCCGCGGGCGCATCACATTTGCCCACACGAGTTCCTCGGCCATCGGAACCTTCAAGCCGATGTTCACACCTTTTCGCCTTCCCTTGCCCGACGGACTAAGTGTGCCCGGGACAGCCGACATCTGCATTGTCGTTTCCAGCGAGGCGTACAGCCTGTCGTGCACCAGGCCCACGGACATTCGACGCGGATCTATTGGCGGATCACAAACAGCGCGCGGCTGCCTGAAAGCTCAACTCTCTGCTCCGTCTGGGTGCGCACCCGGCAACGGCCCGATGTAGTCGACCGACATGTTGGTGATTCTGGTGTTGCTTATCAGGAGCGGTGTCGTGCAGACGACCAGCGTGCCTGTCGCCGTGATTGCGAGCTGATCCGGGTCGTCGACATGTTCCCACTGCTCGTCCCGCTGATACGGGACCGCGCTCACCGGCAGGAACGACGCATAGAAGGCCTGGCCGTTCAGGTAGTCGACGAGTCCTCTACAGTCCTCTGGCTGGAACTTGCCGAGCCAGGTCTTCGACTGCACTTCGTAGATGAACCCAAAGTTGTGGACGGGCCTGAGCTGCGGCTTGTCTGCCGCGTCTCGGACCAGTGCCTCAACTTTCTGGGCTGAGGCCGCTCGATGCACCACCCCAGGCTGTTGAGACAGAGAGCCCTGATTCCAGGCTTGTTCGAACGTTCCGAGGGGATCGACAATGGTCTGCCCACCATCGGTTGACATTTGGATGCCATGTCTGTCGTTCCTGGGAACCTGATCTCCTGCCTGAAACTCGAACTCGCCGGCGACGCTCACCAGTGGCGTCAGCTCAGTCCAGATGATCGGGATCTTCAACTCCAGTGACCAGTTCGCAGATCGAGCATCGTGCGCATTGAAGAGGGAGATGCCGCAGTTGCGAGCGTACTGATGGATTGAGTTGGAGAACCCGCCGCTGCACACCAGCGCTCCGTACTGCGCCTGGACATCTCGCATCACGCCGGAGAGCGCGTCGATTCGGTCGATGGTCGCTCGGCGTCCGTAGTCCTTAGCGTCGATGATCCCGAGGAAATCTGGGTCGCGCCGCCGGATGGAGACATCAATCTGGCGGATTCTGCCCGACAACTGCCCAACGATGTGGTCGTCCCACTTGACCTCTGCCGTCGGCTCCAGCTCACCGATGATCACCGCTACCAGCTGTTCGAACTCGACCGACTTCCTCATGGCCCTCCCGCAGTCAAGTCACATAGTGCCGCATCATGAGGACGGGCTCAGTAGGGCGTCGCTGGTCCGCGACCTCTCGGCGGGTGGAACCCCAGCTCGGCGTCGTTGCTCACGCCGAGGATGAGGCATAGGGCTGCTCGGTACTCCTCGCAGGGCCACCACACCGCACCGCGTTCTAGCTTGGCGATGTAGTGGCCTGTGATCGGGTACCTCTTGGTACTGACGGCGTACAGAAGCTCGGCGACGCGGTGTGCGAGTTCGCTGCGGCTCATCGGTCGTCCGGGCGCGCTGCGTGACACCGTGCGCATCCGCGCGGCGGTCAAGAGATGGTTCGGGCGTGACTGATTTTCAGGTGCCACACCTGGAATAATATCGCTGCACCGCTATAAGAGGCCATAGGCCGTGAATCGCGGCATACCGGTGCGTTTTGCCGGATGACGTCGGGCTGGGCGGCGCGGGAAGATCTGCGCATGACGCCGGACGAGTTGGACAAGCTCATTGCTGGCAACGTCCGTGCCGCCCGCGCTCGGCATCGGATGCGGCAGGAAGACCTGGCGGACGAGCTGGATTGGACCCGCTCTGTTGTTGGTTCGCTGGAGAACGGGACGCGGCGTGTGACGCTGGCGGATGCCGTGGCGCTCTGCGGTGCACTCAAGATGAATCTGCGGGAGCTACTGCAAGGCGCTCCCGAGGACTCTCAGGACACTCGGTCTCGACTGAGTGCGAGCGTCCCGCGTCGACGGCACGACCCGCCTTCAGATCGTCTGCTCGCTGAGGACCGGGCACCGCGCCCGCTCGAACGGCTCGAAGCGGCTGTGCTTCGTCGGCAGGGTCTGCGGCTTCTCCGCGAGGACTTCAGCCGTCTTGCGGTCGCGCCAGTCGGTGGCGGGGCGCTGGAACAGTGCGCCGGACGGATAGTGGGCTAGGTCGAGCGTCCGGACGTGCTTGAAGCCGCGGTTCTCGTAGTAGCGGTGGAGGCCGATGTTGTCGGTCCAAACGTCGATGCGCACCCAACGGTTGCCGAGCTGGCCGGCGCGCTCGCATGCCCAGTCGATCACGTCGTCACCGAGACCGGCGTACTTGCGGCGCACGATGAGCCGGTGCAGGTACATGGCGGGTTCGGCCTGCTCCTCCGGCGTCCAGAGCTGCGGGTCAGAGAAGGAGTCGAGCGCGACCGTGGCGGCGGTGTCGCCGTTGTCCGTACGGATCATCCATGTCTCACCCGCGCGGATACTTGAGAGGATGCGCTCGGACTGCGCTTCGGGGTTCGGCCACGCAACGGCCCATTGATCGATGCCGCGCTTGGCGAGCCACTGGCTAGCCTCGGTCCGCATCGCCAGGATGACGGGCAAGTCCTCGATCGTGGCCTGCTCGACGATCACGACGCGCCTCCGTTCTCGGCGTACGCAGTCAGGTCGCCCAGCTCGTAGACGACTCGGTTGCGGTCGCCGGCAAAGATCGTGAGCGTCAGGCGAAGCGGTCGCTTGTCGCTGTACGTCGTACGAACGTAGACCAGCACTGGCGTGCCCTGGCTGAGCCCGAGCTTCCGAGCCTCGTCGGGTCGCGGCATGCGGGTTGTCAGCTCGTCGACGTACCCAATTTCTGTGTGCCCCTTCGCAGCCAGGGCGCGGATGACACCACCAGGCACATCGTGGGGAGTGAGTAGCCCGCACTCCTGCGAGATGTCCATCGGGTAGTAGCTGTCCTGCAGGCTGAACGGCTGACCGTCGACGAAGCGGGAGATTGCGCGGGAAACGAGCGAGTCACCCTCGTCGACGTGCAAGCGCGCCGCCAATTCGGGGGTCGCGGGCTTGATGCGCATCTCGAAGTCCCGGTACTCACCCTTGCGGCCCTGGTCCCGCATCTCGGCGTAGAAAGCGTCCGTCTGGTCGCTCGCGTGCCGGTCGCGGCTCTCTGCCCACGCCGCGTGATAGGTGAGCATGACCTGCTCGCGAACGACAGTGCCCTTGCCCTGCGTGCTGCTGATCATGCCCTCGTTCTGAAGCACGCCGAGCGCAAGCCGGACGGTGTTCCGCGACACGTCGTACTGCTCGCGCAGCTCGACCTCGGTCGGCAGGCGGTCGCCGGCCTTGATCGCGCCCGTGCGGATCTGGTCGCGAAGGTCGCTCGCGATGCGCTGATACAGGGGGTCCGACTGGGCCATACCGCCTCCTCTCGAAGTTGTCCCAACAAATGGTGCCATTCCTCTTGACCTGCCCATAATGCGTCCCTATGGTTGGTGATGTACCAAAGGTTGGTACAAGTCAGAGTGTAGTGGAGGACTCACTATGGGTATGCCGCGCCGAGTGATGGTCCAGTTCGGGCTCGCCTTCCCCTACGGCCTGTACGCCGTGGGTCCCGTCGAACCGGAACTCGACTTCGAGCGGTCGACCAAGGACCGCCCGGTGCAGGCTCGGGACAAGGAGTCCGAAACCCTGGTCTGGAAGGTCGAGGTCATGGACCCCGACCCCGACATCAAGAAGAACGACCGCACGTTCGTCGTGCGCCTCCTGGCCGACGTTCAGCCCGTACTCCCGGAGTCTTTGCCGGGGCTGCCGTTCACGCCGATCCACCTCGAAGGCCTGACGGCGGCACCCTGGGTGGACACCCGCTCGTGCACGGGCCCGGAGGACGGCAGGGGTCACCGATGCCGCGCTCGTCAGGGCTGGTCCTTCCGGGCGACGGCGGTCACCGCGCCGAAGAACATGCCGGGTCAGTCCCGGCCTGCTGCGAGCGGCAAGGCAGCCTGATCGTGGCAGTCCGCGGAGAGCTGTCGATAACCGTCGACGCGCACGTAGAGCCGGATACGGCGCTGGGGCATGACCTGTTCACCAAAGGCGGGGGCGGTATCCCGTGGGTCGTCCTGAAGGTCGGGCGCATCGGGCTGTATGTCCATGACCTGTCGGTGCTTGACGCACTCGATGAGCTGATCGACCGCGCTCGCCACGACCTTGCCCGGGCACTGGGTGTGCTCCCGAACGGCGAACCATGCGCCTTCGTGGACGACTTCGGGTCGATCGAGTGGAACGAGCACGACCACGACCGGTGCCTTGAGCAACTGCTCGACGAGCCTGCGCCCTTCGTACCGGTCGTGGTCGCAGGTACAGCGTGGGAGCGTCACGACGACCCGACCGTCGAAGACAACCCGCTCGATGACGACGACTTCGGAGACGAGTCTGACGACGAGGACGACTTCGACATGATCGACCGTCCCGGCAGCCGGATTCTGCGCGCTGAGGGCTGGCTCTGATGCAGCGCCGAGACCTAGACGCGTGGGCGACTGCTCTCGGCGTGGGAGACGACGACGCAGCATTCGTGCAGCTCGTCCGGGTGGAGCACGCGGTGCAGGAAGAGCGCGAGAACTACTCGGCCGTCTGCGACCGGCTGCGTGGGCTGGACGTTCGAGGTCTCGCGGCGCTCGTGGTCGACCGGCTCGACTTCGTGCAAGAGGGCCTGTTCTGGGTCAAACGCGACTTTCTGCTGCACGAGCGGGGGTTGTGACGTGGCCGGCCGAACGAAGGAACTCGACCGCTGGGCTCGCGTCCTCC
This sequence comes from Kribbella turkmenica, assembly GCF_004348725.1. Taxonomy (GTDB): domain Bacteria; phylum Actinomycetota; class Actinomycetes; order Propionibacteriales; family Kribbellaceae; genus Kribbella; species Kribbella turkmenica. The sequence goes on along the minus strand of NZ_SMKR01000176.1, from coordinate 6,481 downwards.
GCGCTGGCAACGATACCGAGGCACTGGCCGAGATCGTGCCGCTACGGCAGCGGCTGGTCGACTCCGCGGCTCGGGTGCTGTGGATCGACCGGTCGTTGCGGCGGTGCCCTGACGGTGACCTCCGGGTTGCTACCCGGCAGGCCGTACAGGAGGCCGTCAACCTCTGGTCGGAGGTAGCCGTTGTGGCTCGGAAGTTCGAGCTTTAACTGAGAGGAGAGAAGTAGTGGCTGGGCTGTTCGCAACGCGCAGAGACCTCGACGGCTGGGCCGATGCGCTCGGGGTCCGGAACGACGAGGACGCATCGGGCGAGCTGCACAAGCTCATGGGCCGGTTGCTGGACGCGCAGGACCGGGTTCGAACGGTGGCGCGGTCGTTGTCCAAGGCCCCGAAGGACGACGTACGGGGATCGCTGGCGACGGCACTTGGACGCCTGGACCTGACGGTCGTGGCGGTCGATCAGGCGTTGCGTGGTTTCGCCGTTCACGAGAGGGGCTGACGAGTCATGGCGATTGCCGGCAGGCGCCGGTTCCTGGACCAGTGGGCCCGCGCCTTGGACGTGACGAACGACCTGGACGCAATGGCGAAGCTCCGCGGCCTGATGAACGAGCTGGACGACGCCAGGAGCCAACTGCAGAAGACAACGCGGGTGCTGGCCGGTGTGCCGGACCCAGACGCGAACAGCGGAGCGACTGGCGCAATGACCGCCCTTGAGCAGGCCTGGGGTCATCTGCTGGTCGTGGAACGCCGGTTCGCCAAGCACGAGAGAGGAGGCAAGTAGGGCCATGGGCAAGATCAAGACAGGCAGGAAAGCCGCGGGCGACTTCCCGTTCGGGCGCATGGTGGCATCGCAGCTCCGTCACCCTGGCGTGATGCTCCCGCTGCTGGGTGCTCCGGCGCTGGCCGTGTATGGCGTAATGCAGGGCTGGACGCGCCCACTGATCGGTGCCGGCGTCCTGGTGGTGGTGCTGGCCGTGTGGGCGATGCGGTGGCGAGTCTCGTTCCGCAATCAGGTCATCTACCGCGTGAAGGCCTGGTATCGGCGGTGGTTCCGGTACGCGCCACGCTGGTGGTTCTGGATGGGCCGCCTCGGACTCTCGGTGACCGACGAAATGACCGGGTGGATTCTGCGACCTCGTATCGTCAAGGTCCGCTCGACCGGCTGTATCGACTCGCTGCTGCTGGATCTGCCGCTCGGCGTCCGGGTCGACCAGGTCGCGGAGGCAGTTCCGGACCTGCGGCACGCAGCGAAGGCTCGACGGGTGTCGGTGCGGGAGCTGGAGCCGGGCCTCGTGTGGGTGGACTTCTTTACCGCGGACCCGCTGCGCAAGACCATCGTTCCGGTACCGCATCCGGCACGCCTGAACGTGCGGGACCTGGACGGCCTGGTGCTCGGCTACTGCGAGGACGGTACGCCGTGGCAGCTCAAGGTCGCAGGTCGGCACATCTTCGTCTGCGGTGTCTCTGGTGCTGGGAAGTCATCGGTGCTGTGGTCGCTGCTGTGGTCGCTCGGGCCGTACATCCGCGCCGGCCTCGTGGTCGTGCACGGCATCGACCCCAAGGGCGGGATGGAGCTGGAGTTCGGGCGGGAACTGTTCGACCGATACGAGGCCGACGACTACGAAGCCATGGCGGAGCTCCTCGAAGAGGACGCGGACTACCTCGACGACCGCACCAAGCTGCTGCGCGGCAAGGCCCGGACGTTCACCGCATCGCAGGAGACGCCGTTCGTGCTGATCGTCATTGACGAGCTGATGCAGCTCACCGTCTTGCTGCCCGGCGCGGAAGGCCGTCGACTGTCCGCCCGGATCGACGTGGCGCTCGGTCGACTGCTCGGCAAGGGCCGCGCGCCCGGTTTCTCCGTCTTCGCAACCTCGTTGCTGGTGACCAAGGATGTGGTGACCTGGCGCGAGTTGTTCTCGACCAAGATTGCTATGCGCCTCGACAACGAGGCCCAGGTCGAAATGGCGCTCGGCGAAGGTGCGCGGGATCTCGGCGCGGAATGCGATCGCATCCCCGAATCCCTGCCTGGCGTCGCCTACGTCCTCCAGGAGGGTAAGCGCGAGCCTGTACGGGTCCGGGCGGCGTACATGAGTGATGACGCGATCCGTGACATGGCAACCCGGTTCACGCCGCACAGCGCGATCAAGTCCGGTCGCCAGGACGTGACCCTGATCAACCCGAACACGGTTGACGGCGAGGTAGTCGAGAGCGGTGAAGCCGCGTGAGCACCAAGGTTCAGGTCGCCGGCCAACTCGCACTGCCGCTCACGCCGCAACTGCCGCTCCCGATGCGGGTCACCATCAACCAATGGATCATCCGCGGTTGGCGTGACCGCGCTGCCTGCCTCGGCAGCACCGATCCCGCGTTCACCAGCGAGGAACCCACCGTCAGGGAACAGACCGACGCAGCGCAGACCGTCTGCGCGAGTTGCTTGGTGCGCCGATCCTGTCTCGCCTCCGCGCTGCTCAACGACGAACAAGGCGTCTGGGGCGGCACCACCGACACGGACCGGGACGCCATCACAGCCAAGCTCGCCGAACTCTCGGCGTACTGGGCACGGATCGCGCCCTGGCCGCTCCCCGCTGCCTGCCGAACCGAATGGACGCCGGGACCCAAGGCGCTCGACCCCACCAAGCCCCTTCCGCTACCGCGCGACGCAGAGAGAGCCGCAGCATGAGCGCCGCCGGCCGAACCTTCGCTAGCTGGGCGGCCTTGTGATGACCGTGCAAATGCGTCTGTCCGGCGACCCAGCGGAGATCGAGGTCATGGTCAAGGTCCTCGCCGTTGTGTTCCAACTCGACGGCTCCGGGCGGCTGTACACCAACCAGGGAGCCGCGGGCGTCCGTTGCTACGTCACCGCCCGAATCCCCAACAAACACGACCGATCCGAGCCGCTGACGCCGAATCAGAACCAGTAGGGAGGTGGTCCAGATGACCGACACCGCAACGCACGGCAGGATCACACTGGACCGCTTCCCGCTGGACGTAGTACAAGATCTGGCGATCACCAACGGTGTCTGTGTTCGACCGATCCTGAACCGCGTTGTCGACACCGAGACCGGCACAGAGCGCATCGTCGGCGTCTCCTGCGGGTCGACCCTCGTCTCGAAGTGCCCGCCGTGCGCCGAGGCCAACCGGCGACTTCGGATGCAGCAGTGCCGCGAAGGCTGGCACCGAGACACCGAACTCGACCTCCCCGCCGACGATGCCCAGCTCGAGGACGAGGACCAAGGCGAGCCCGAGGACGCCGGCACCGACGATGAATCCACGCGCCGTGTCCGATCCACCCGTCGACGCCAAGACGCGCCGGACCTGCCACGAGTCCCGATGGACAAGCGCACGGTCGGTACGACGTTCCGCGCACCCAACGGCAAGACCTACCGCCCGTCGATGTTCCTCACCCTCACACTCGACTCGTACGGCGCGACCCACCGCCTCCCGTACCGGGTCAAAGGCAAGCTCGTGCCATGCTCCTGCGGCGTCCACCACAGCCCTAACTCACCTGTGCTGTCGACACCGGTCAACCCGTCGACGTACGACTACCGCCGCGCCGCGCTCGACGCGCTGCACTTCTCCAAGGGCGTCGACCGCTTCGTTCAGAACCTGCGCCGCTGTGCCGGGTACAAGGCGCAGTACTTCGCCGTGGTCGAGCCACAGAAGCGCCTCGCTCCGCATCTGCACATGGCTGTCCGGGGCACGGTGCCGCGCGAGATTGTCCGCCAGGTCGCCGCCGCCACCTACCACCAAGTGTGGTGGCCAGAGCACGAGACGCCCCTCTACGGGGCCCAGACCGGCCGGGGCCTCCCGATCTGGGACGAGGACGCCGAACGCTTCCTCGACCCGAACACAGGCGCGCTGCTGCCCACCTGGGACAACGCGTTGGACGACCTGGCCGCCAATCCCGCGGCGCAGCCCGCACACGTTGTCCGGTTCGGTGAACAGGTCGACTACAAAGGCATCGTCGCGGACTCCGAGACCAAGGTCGGCAAGGCGATCGGCTACCTGACCAAGTACCTCGGCAAGGCGATCGGCGAGACCTACGGCGACGACCCTGCCGAGCTGCACCCTGCCCAGCTCGACCACCTGAACCGGCTGCACGAGCACGTCAAGGTCCTGCCCTGCTCGCCGGCCTGCGCGAACTGGCTCCTGTACGGCATCACCCCGAAGGACGCGACCGGCAACCTCGTCCCCGGCGAATGCGACAGCAAAGCCCACGACCGCGAACACCTCGGCCTCGGTGGGCGTCGAGTCCTGGTCTCGCGGCAGTGGACCGGCAAGACCCTGACCGACCACCGCGCCGACCGCGCCGAAGTCATCCGCCAAACCCTCTCCGCGGCCGGCGTCGAGATGGACGACCAAACCGCGCTGTCCGTAGCCCAGACCACCAGCGACGACGAACAGCCGCGGTTCATCTGGACGCCCGTTCGCCCCGGCGACGAAGACGCACCCACACAGAAGGAAGTCCTGGCCTACAGCATCACCAAACGCATCCGCTGGCGCGAGCAGTACGAGCAAGCCAAGCAGCGCGCCCGCGACGGCACAGGACCACCGACCGACAGCAATTCGGCAACTGACGACAACGACGACGCCGCGAACGCGGCCTAGCTAACTGGGGAGCTGACCATTCAAGACGATTCGCGCCTACTCAAGGTCGAGGAAGTGGCCGAGCACCTGAACGTGTCTCGCTGGACCGTCTACCGGCTGATCAAGGAACGTGAGCTGACCAGCGTCAAGGTGCGCAACGGTCGCCGCGTACCGCTGCAGTCCATCCGGGCCTACGTCGCCGGCCTGATCGAGGACGTGGCATCGTGACGACGCTCGCATTCATGGAACCCGAGGAGCCGAAGAAGCCGCGGAAGGCCAAGCCTAAGGCAGCCAAGAGCCAAGCGGGGAGGCGGAACGTCAACGGTGAGGGCAACATCCGCGAACGCTCGGACGGTCGTTGGGAGGGTCGGGCCTACGTCATCACCACGGACGGCCGGGAAGTCCGCCGCAGCGTCTACGGCAAGTCCTGGGAGGACGTGCACGAGAAGCTGACCAAGATGCAGGCGGACACCATGTCCGGCAAGCGCGTGGCGTCCAGCTCGCAGACGGTTGGCGAGTACCTGGAGTACTGGCTCCACGAGCACGCTCGGCACCGGGTCCGGGATACGACGTACGCGAGCTATCGGTGGCTAATCGAGAAGTACCTCGTACCGCTGTTCGGCAAAAAGAAGCTGACGGCGTTGCGCCCGGCTGACATTCGGCGCGGCTTCTTCCAACTCAAGCAGACCTGCCAGTGCTGCGCGAAGGGCAAAGACCAAGCCCGCGAGGACCGAGCGAAGAAGCTCCGCGCGGCGCGCGCCGGCAAGGCTCCGAGGAAGAACGCTCGACCGATCGAGGGAGCACGTTGTTGCGCGAAGACTCCGCGTGAGTGCTGCCGGGACGTGGTGTCAGACGGCACGATCCGCTACCTACACCGAGTGCTGCGCGCGGCACTTCAGGACGCAGTGACCGAGGACGAGATCCTGACGGAGAACGTTGCGAAGAAGCTCCGGATGGACCACAAGTACAGGCCGGCCTTCAAGGCGTGGAAGGCGGACGACGCAACGAAGTTCCTCGGCGCGATTCGTGATGACCGGCTGTATGCGCTCTACGCCGTGGCGCTCTCGCTCGGCCTCCGTCGCGGCGAGGCACTGGGACTTCGGTGGTGGGACGTGGACCTGACCAACGGCGTGATCCAGGTCGAGCACGGGTTGCACCGCGTCGACGGTGAGCTGCAGCTCGGCCAGGTCAAGACCGACGGCTCCGCTCGGGAGGTCCCAGTACCGAAGTCACTGCTGCCCGTCCTGCTCACGCACTGGAAGGCGCAGGAAGCCGAGCGCGCCGGCCACCTCGCGCAGCTGGCCGGACCCAACAAGAAGAAGGAGCGAGCCGCGGCGGTCGAGGCGTGGGAGAAGGGGTACGTGTTCACGACCACGCTCGGTACGCCGATCGAGCCGCGGAACGTGAACCGCCACTTCGACGCTCTGTGCGCCAAGTCCGGCGTACGGCGGATCCGGTTCCACGACCTCCGGCACTCGTGTGCGTCGTTGCTGTGGAGTCAGGGAGTCCCGCTTGAGCAGATTCAGGACATCCTTGGGCACGCTGACCCCCGTACGACGAAGGTCATCTACGTCGACGTAGCCGAGGAGCTGCAGCGCGAGGCCGTCGACAAGCTCGGGTTCCTGTTCGAGGAGCCGGAGGGGTGACGTTGGGGTCAATCGTGGGGGTCAAGAGGGCGGCGAGCACCAGAGCCGCCCTCTCCGACATTTACCCTGAACAGACAAATGCCCAGGTCAGCGACCCGGGCATAGTCAGTTTCACGAAGCGCGCTCGGAGGGATTCGAACCCCCAACCTTCTGATCCGTAGTCAGATGCTCTATCCGTTGAGCTACGAGCGCTGGACAACGACGAGTAACGATACATGGGGGAGGTGGGTGGAGGCCAATCGGCTCCGGGG
>NZ_SMKR01000175.1 GCF_004348725.1 Kribbella turkmenica | reverse complement strand
CTCAACGCCCGACCACGCAAAACGCTCAGCTGGGACACCCCAGCCGAGCGCCTGCGTGATCTACTCACCACCTAGAAACCAACACGGTGTTGCAACGACCCCCTGAAACCGCCCCCCTCCCGGGAAGCGGGCCCTTCGAGTTGCCGGAGGTCAGCCCCTGTGGACCGGACCGGACTGGCCGTCGGTGGCCAGGTCCTTGTGCTTGATCGAGAGGCCGACGACGGTGACGACGGCCGCGCCCAGCATCAGGAAGGTGGACCAGAGGAACGCCCGGGTGAACCCGTGCGTGGTGGCCACCGCGGTGAACTGGCCCTCGAGCTGCTTCAGCTGCTCCGGCGACGAGCCGGACTGCGCCGCCTTCTGCAACCCCGGCGCGAGCTCGGTGAACCGGTCCTTGATCGCGCTGGTGGAGATCGTGCCGAGCAGCGCCAGGCCGACCGCACCACCGATCTGCTGGACCGTGTTCAGTACGGCGGAGCCGACACCGGAGTCCTCGTTCGCCACACCGCTGACCGCGGTCAGGGTGAGCGGGACGAAGATCAGCCCCATGCCGAACGACAGCAGCAGGATGAACGGCAGCAGGTGCGTCAGGTACGCCGAGTCCACCTCGAGCTGGCTGAACCCGAACATCCCACCGGCCGCCAGCACGCCGCCGGCACCGGAGATCCAGCGCGGGTCCATCCGGGACACGAGCGTCGAGGCGACCTGCGCGGCGGCCACGATGCCCAGGCTGAACGGAAGGAAGGCGAAGCCGGTCTTGATCGCGCTGTAGCCCATGATGTTCTGCACGTAGATGCCCAGGAAGTAGAACATCGAGAACATCGCGGCCCCGACGACCAGCATCACGAAGAAGCTGATTCCACGGGTGCGGTTGGCCAGAATCCGGAACGGCATCAGCGCGTGCCGCGACCGCGCCTCGATCCCGAGGAACACCGCGATCAGCGCGAGACCGCCGAGGATGTAGGTCAGCGTTGCGGTGTCTCCCCAGCCTTCGGTGGCCGCGTGGGTCAGACCGTAGACCAGTGAGGTGAGACCGAGCGTGCCGGTGATCGCACCGGGCAGGTCGAACTTGCCGGTCTGCCGCGGCGACTCCCCGAGGAACCGGAAGGCCAGTACGGCGACGATCAGGCCGATCGGCGTGTTGATGAAGAACGTCCACCGCCAGTCGGCTTCCGTCAGCGCGCCGCCGAGGATGAGACCGACCGCCGCTCCGGCCCCGGACATCGCGGCGTACACACCCATCGCGCGGTTGCGCTCCTTGCCGGCCGGGAAGGTGGTGGTGATCAGCGCCAGCGCGTTCGGCGAAGCGGCGGCGGCCGCGATCCCCTGCAGGATCCGGCTGGCCAGCAGCACGCTCTCGCTCTGGGCAATACCGCCGACGAACGAGGCCAGGCCGAACAGGACGACACCGAAGACGAACACCTTGCGGCGGCCGACGATGTCACCGATGCGGCCGCCGAGCAGCAGCAGACCACCGAACGCGAGCGCGTAGGCGTTCACCACCCACGGCAGGTTCGCGTTGCTGAAGCCGAGCTCGGTCTGGATGTGCGGGAGCGCGATGTTGACGATGGTGCCGTCCAGCACCACCATCAGCTGCGCCATGCTGATCAGCGCGAGCGCGATCCCGAGGTTGCGGTGCCCGTGGCCGTTGCCGGCCTCGGGCACCGGGTCGACCGGCCGGTTCTCCGGCGGATCGGCCTTGGCGACGTCTTCGGACATAACGAATTTCCCCTCTTGGCGTAACTACGTCTGGTGGCATGCGGACCGGCCCCTCACCGGTCAGCTCGTCTGCGACCCCCGCGCCGCAGGCAGGATCACGTTGTCGATCACTCGCAGGATCAGGTCGTCGGTGGGCGGGACGCCGAGGATGTAGGCGTGGTGCACGATGAGCGCGGGCAGCGTCACCGACAGCAGTTCGACGTCGACCCCGGGGCCGATCTCGCCGCGCCCGACCGCGCGCTCGTAGACCTTGCGGGTCACCTGCATCCGCGGCGCCAGGAAACGCTCCTGGAACGCCTTCTGCAGGTCCGGGTCGCGGTGCAGCGCGGTGACCAGGCCGGCGATCACCGACATCGGCATCTCGTCGGTGAAGCCGCCGTTCCCGCAGGACATCGAGACCAGGTCGCCACGCAGGCTGCCGGTGTCGACATCCTCCGGCAGCGGGCAGCCCTTGGCCCGGCTGATCGCGTCCACGACCAGGTCCGCCTTGGTGGACCAGCGCCGGTACAGCGTCGCCTTGCTGGCCTTGGCGGCCGTCGCCACCGCGTCCATCGTCAGCCGGTCGTACCCCAGCTCGGCCACCACGGCCACGGTCGCGTCGAGGATCTCCTCCTCACGGCCACCTTCGACCCGGGGCCGCTGGCGCACTGCTGCTGACTCCACCACTCATCACCCTGTGTGAACATATCGTCACGAATAGAACGAAACGGTTTCGTTTCATCGATCACTTTACGACTCATGTGAAGGAATGCACAAAGGATTTTCCGGAGATTTCCGACGTGGCCTACGTCACTCTCCGTACCAGTGCGGCCGGTGGTACGACGTGATCACGCGGGGGTTGTGCCCACAAACCGGTGGGCTCGGACAGGAAATAACCTGTGCGAGCCCACGAGTAGGTGGTCAAGCCCCCGACAAGGTGCCGCCGGGACGCCGGTCAGACCGTCAGTCGTCGTCCTCGGCCGCGCGGGCCTGCTCGAGGCGGTGGGACATCCGCGCGGCGCGGTCCTCGATCTTGCCGGCCAGGCGGTCGCGGGCGGCCCGCAGTACGAAGATCGACAGGATGGACGAGACGATCAGCGCGAGCAGGAGCAGCGGGAAGAGCGTCAGCCAGTTGTTCAGGGCGAACCAGAGCACGGCGAAGCAGGCGGCGAACAGGGCCGCCCGCAGGCCTGTGTAGATGGCGAACTCCTTCATCTCACACCCCAGCGTAGGAGTGCAGACCCGAGACCAACAGGTTGACTCCGACGAAGTTGAAGATGAAGACGAACCAGCCGACGATCGCGATCACCGCGGCCCGGCGGCCACGCCATCCGGCCGTCGCGCGGGCGTGCAGGTAGGCGGCGTACACGACCCAGGTGACCAGCGACCAGACCTCCTTCGGGTCCCAGCCCCAGTACCGGCCCCAGGCGTACTCCGCCCAGATCGGCCCGGCCACCAGCACCCCGAAGGTCCACAGCGGGAAGGCGAACGCGAGCACCTTGTACGCCGTGCCGTCCATCGCCTCGGCGCTCGGCAGCCGGCGCAGCGAGGCCGACATGGTCCCGCCGGACAGCACACGCCTCTCGGCGCGGGCCTTGATCAGGTGGAGCACCGACACCAGGCCGCCGACGGTGAACGCGCCGCCGGAGATCGCCGCCGCGGACACGTGGATGACTAGCCAGTACGAGTGCAGCGCCGGCACGAGCGGCCCGGCCGGGGTGTACAGCGCGAGCGTCGCCAGCCCCAGGACGGCGGCCACCACGAGCGTCACGCCGAGACCCAGCCACTGCAGCCGGTATCGGTGCACGAAGACCAGGTACACCGCCGCGACCGCGAGCGACGAAGTGATCGTGAACTCGTACATGTTGCCCCACGGCACCCGCTCGGCCGCGAGACCACGCGTCACCACACCGCCGAGGTGCAGCACGAACGCCAGCCAGGTCAGCAGCAGCCCGATCCGGCTGGCAGCCGCGATCCGCTCGGACCGGCCGGTGGAGTCGTCGGCCACCGCGTCGACCGTCGTACCGGTGGAGCCACTGGCGGCCGGCTCGCCGTCGGAGGCGACCAGGACCTCCTCCTTGACCTCCGCCGCGTTGACCACCGCGGAGCGGCCCATCGCCCACTCCAGGGCGTGCGACACCATCGCCAGGGCGTAGACGACAGTGGCCGTCGGGACCAACAGGTTGGAGACTTGCGCGAAGGTCTCCGGGCTCATGGCTGCTCCTGCTTGCTCGATGGAACGGGTCTCAGCTTGTCGGTGATCGCCTGGAGCTCGTCGCCGAGGCCGCGCTCGGGTCCGCGGTCCAGCCCCGCGACCTCGACCACGGTACGCCCGTCCTCGGTCCGGACGCGCACCCAGGTACGGCGGGGATGCACGAACAGCGAGCCCATCAGCCCGAGGATCGCCAGCAGGATGCCCGCCAGCGCGAGATCCGTGCCCGGGGTGTGGCTGACCTGCAGCTTCACCCAGCGGCTGTAGCCGTCGAAGGTGATCGAGCCCATCTTGTCCGGCAGCGTCCTGCTCTCCCCCGGCGCCATCATGAACCGGAGCTTGTCGCCGTTCTCCTCGAACTGCGTGAGCTTCGTCTTGTCGAGCTGGTACACCGACTCCGGCTTCCCGGTCTCCGGGCGCGGCCGGCCGTAGTACGCCGTCATCACCAGCTTCGGGTCCAGGTCGTCGGGGAACACCGAGACCGGGCCACGCTGGTCGATCACCGCGGTCGGCAGGAAGAAGCCCTCGAAACCGAGCTGGGCCGGCCGGGCGTCCGGGGCCTTGATCACGCCGAACGACGAGAAGTTGCCGTCCTGCGGCAGGAACGGCGCCGGCCCGGAGAACGCGACCTTGCCCTCCCCGTCCCGCACCGTCACCTTCGGCGCGTAGCCGTGACCGAGCAGGTAGACACTGCTGCCGTCGAGTTTGAGCGGGTGGTTCACCCGCAGGTCGTACGACTTCTCCGGCGCGTCCGGCGTCTCCTGGTAGGTCAGCTGCGCGTTGAACTCGCGGGCGGCACCGCGCTGCGGCCCGTCCACCTGGAACTTCGCCTCGAACTCCTTCACCGTCAGCGAGAACGGCGGCAAGGAGTCCTCGCTGAACACCCGGCCCGGCGCGAAGTCGTCGTACTGCGCCAGCGAGTTGGAGAACCCGTTGCCCACGACAACCAGCACGGTGCCGCGGTAGCCGAACAGCGAGCCCCAGGCGACGCCGATCAGGGCGAGGATCAGGGAGAAGTGGAAGAGCAGGTTGCCGGCCTCGCGCAGGTAACCGCGCTCGGCCGCGACCGCGCCGTCGTACGCCTGGACCCGGAAGCGGCGCTTCTTCAGCTGACGGGTCGCCACCTCGAGCACGTCGCCGGGACCGTCGACGGTGAAGGTCTGGTAGCCGGCCAGCCGGTGCAGGTTGCGCGGAGGCTTCGGCGGGCGGGCCCGCAGCGCCTTCAGGTAGACGCCGAGCCGGGGCACCACGCACCCGATCAACGAGATGAACAGCAGCAGGTAGATGGCCGAAAACCAGGCCGACTTGTAGACGTCGAAGAGTCCGAGCTTGTCGTAGATCGGCCCGAGCTCCGGATGCGCCTCGAGGAAGTCGGCCACCGCGATCGGGTCGATGCCGGTCTGCGGGATCAGCGATCCCGGGACGGCGCCCAGGGCCAGCAGGAAGAGCAGCACCAGCGCGGTCTTCATCGACGTGAGCTGGCGCCAGGTCCAGCGCAGCCAGCCGGCCAGGCCGAGCGCCGGCGGCTCGTTCGGCGGTTCCGGCGGCGCGGCCGCCCGGTCCTTGACCTCGGTCACCTCACACCGCCGACCCGAAGTTGCTGACCCACTGCCTGAGATCGGCGGTCATCGAATCCCATACTCCCGTCAGCAGCAACAGTCCCACGGCGATCATCAGCACGCCGCCGATCCGGATCACCAGCACCTGGTGCGCCCGCACCCAGGCCACCGCGGCCAGCATCCGCCGGAACGCCAGCGCCGCGACGATGAACGGGATGCCCAGCCCGAGGCTGAACACCGTCGCCAGCGTCGCACCGCGCCCGGTGCTGCCCTCGGTGGCGGCCAGGGTCATCACGGTCCCGAGCGTCGGCCCGATGCACGGCGTCCAGCCGAACCCGAACAGTACGCCGAGCAGCGGCGCGGCCGCGATCCCGACGGCCGGCACCCGGTGGACACGCACGTCCTTCTGCAGGAACCCGAACCCGCCGAGGAACACCAGCCCCAGTACGACGGTCAGCGCCCCGAGCACCCGGGTGATCGCGGTCTGGTGCTCGAGCAACGCGTCCCCGGCGGCCCCGAAGACCACGCCGGTGAGGATGAAGACGGCCGAGAACCCGGCCACGAACAGCGCCGTCCCGGCCAGCATCCGCCCGCGCTGCCTCGACCCGAGCTCGGCCGCGGACAGCCCGGTCACGTAGGACAGGTAGCCGGGCAGCAGCGGGACGACGCAGGGCGAGAAGAACGAGATCGTGCCGGCCAGCACCGCGATCGGCAGCGCCAGCAGCATCGAGCCCGTCATCGACTCGGCGAACCACTCACCCATCAGCCCGAGGCGTCCTTCACCATGCCCAGCAAGGTCTGCTTGGTCACCGGGCCGAGCACGCGGGAGGCGACCTTGCCGTCCTTGTCGATCACCAGCGTGGACGGGATCGAGCTGGCGGAGATCTTCTGGCCGCGGAACTTCAGCAGCAGCTTGCCCTGTGGGTCGTAGATGCTCGGGTACGGCACCTTGAACACCTCGACGAACTTCTTCGGCGCGGCCGTGTCCAGGTCGCGGGTGTTCAGCCCGATGAACTGCGCCGACCCGCCCAGCTCGGTCGCGGCCTCGGCGAACGCGGGCGCCTCCTCGCGGCACGGCCCGCACCACGAGCCCCACACGTTCAGGACGACGACCTTGCCCTTCGCGTCGGCCAGCTGCCACAGCTTCCCGTCCAGCGTGGTCCCGCCGAAGTCGGGCGCGGCCGCCCGTTCGCCCGGCGGGAAGGACGCCACCCGGCCGTTGCCGCTGACGAAGCCGGTCTGGCCCTCCCGGTTGTCCGACGCCTGCTGTCCCGACGAGCAGGCGGTCGCGGCCAGCAGCACCGCGGCGGCCAGGATCGCAGTCCGCCGGACCATCACGCGCCGCCGACGAACTTCTTCGGGTTCCGCACCGGCAGCAGGTCCTTCGCCGGCTCGGCGTACCCGACCGAGACGATCGACTCGCCGTGGAAGGTGAACGACGTCAGGCTGGCCAGGCTGCACTGCCTCCGGCGCGGGTCGTGCGGCAGCCGGCGGCCCTCGATCGCGGACCGGACGATCCAGATCGGCAACTGGTGCGAGACGATCAGCGCCTCGTGCCCGGCCGCCTTCTGCCGGGCGGTCTCGATTGCGTCCCGCATCCGGCGGACGATCTGCTGGTACGGCTCGCCCCAGGACGGCTTGATCGGGTTGCGCAGCAACCACCACGCGCTCGGGTTCTTCAGCGCGCCGTCACCGACACCGAACTTCCTGCCCTCGAACAGGTTGGCGGCCTCGATCACCCGCTCGTCGATGTCCGGGGTCAGGCCGAGGGTCTTGGCGATCGGCTCCATCGTCTCCTGGGCCCGCTCCAGCGGCGAGCTGACCAGGTGAACGATGTCCCGGCCGGCCAGGTGCTCGGCGACCCGGTCGGCCATCTTCCGGCCGAGCTCGGACAGGTGGAAGTCGGGGATCCGGCCGTACAGCACCCCAGTCGGGTTGTGCACCTCGCCGTGACGCATCAGGTGCACGACCGTCGTTTCGGTCACCGCTGCCCATCCTTCACAGTTCTGCACTGCCCTTCAGTGTTGGATCGCGGCCGCCGCGCGGGCGGCCAGGGCGAGGGCGGACTCCAGCTCGGCCAGCGCATCGTCGTCGATGGCCGCGCTGACGAACCAGGCCTCGAACGCACTCGGCGGCAGGTAGACCCCGGCCTCCAGCATGGCATGGAAGAACGCCGCGAACCTGGGCAGCACCTGGGCGTTCGCCCCGGCGAAGTCCCGGATCTCGGCAGGTCCCTCCGAGGACTCCACGAAGAAGACGCTGAAGAGGTTCCCGGCCGCCTGGATGACGTGCGGCACACCTTCCTTGTCCAGCGCGGTGCCGACCAGCCGCTGGATCGTGGCCGAGGTCTCGTCGAGCCGGGCGTACACCTCGTCGGTCGCCAGTCGCAACGTGGTCAGGCCGGCCGCGGTGGCGACCGGGTTCCCGGACAGCGTGCCGGCCTGGTAGACCGAGCCCTCGGGGGCCAGGTGGGCCATCACGTCGGCCCGGCCGCCGAACGCGGCGGCCGGGAAGCCGCCGCCCATCACCTTGCCGAACGTCATCAGGTCCGGCCGGACACCGTCCACGCCGTACCAGCCGGAGCGCGTGATCCGGAAGCCGGTCATCACCTCGTCGGAGATGAACAGCGCGCCGTTGTCCCGGCAGGTCCGCGCCAGGAACGCGTTGAAGTCGTCGCGCGGCGGGACCACGCCCATGTTGCCCGGCGAGGCCTCGGTGATCACGGCCGCGATCTGGTCGCCGTGCTCGGCGAAGGCGGCGGTGACGGCGGCCTGGTCGTTGTACGGCAGCACGATCGTGTCCGCCGTGGTGGCCGCGGTGACTCCCGGTGTCCCCGGGATGCCCAGGGTGATGACGCCGGAACCGGCCTGGGCCAGCAGCGCGTCCACGTGACCGTGGTAGCAGCCGGCGAACTTGACGATCTTCGCGCGCCCGGTGAAGCCGCGGGCCAGCCGGAGCGCGGACATGGTCGCCTCGGTCCCGGACGAGACCAGCCGGACCTTGTCGACCGGGGTCCGGGCGACGATCTCCTCGCCGAGCAGCACCTCGGTCGCGGTCGGCGTCCCGTACGACGTACCGCGGGAGACGGCGGCCTGGACCGCGGCGGTCACCTCCGGATGGGCGTGACCGAGCAGCATCGGCCCCCAGGAGCAGACCAGGTCGAGGTAGCGGTTGCCGTCGACGTCGGTGATGTGACATCGGTCACCCGATGCCATGAAACGCGGCACGCCGCCGACGGCGCGGAACGCACGCACGGGAGAGTTGACTCCGCCCGGGGTGACTGCGGAGGCCCTGTCGAAGAGCGCGGCGGACTGTTCAGTGTGGTCGGGCACGACCGCCATTCTCCCCGACGGACCAGTCGATCCGGTGGGCGGGCAGGGTCGATCGGCCCCGATCGCCGGGCGCCAGGGGGTTCACAGGCACGTTGTTACGCGCCAGTATGGGTACCCGGTGACCGCTCGTACACGGTCTCGTCCGGCGCGTAACCCACGCACGGGGCGGACGTTAGACCAATAACGGCGGCGACCGAGACGACGCAAAGACCGTCCGCAGCGTGGGGCCGGACAGGTCGATGAGTCACAGAGGGGATCATCGATGGCGAAGGGCAAGCGCCGCGCCACCGGGAGCGGATGGCGTCAGGTGGCGCCGTTGGTCCCGTTGGCGTTGTTCGCGAGCGCGTTCACCGTCAGCGCCACGGACGATCCGGCGGTTGCCACGGCCTCGCTCGAGCAGGGTCTGTCCGGCCCGGACCCGGTCGTCGTACCCGCCAAGCCGATCGTCGCGCCGGCCAACGTGCCGGTGCCGGGGGTGGTCGGCCACGGGGTCGACCCCGGCGAGCAGCCGACCCAGGTCGTCTCCGGTCTGTCCCGCAACGGCATCCCGACGCTGGCCCTGAGGGCGTACTCCCGGGCCCAGCAGGTGATGGCCCAGGTCGACCCGGCCTGTCACCTGCCCTGGACGCTGGTCGCCGCGATCGGCCGCGTCGAATCGAACCACGGCCGCTACGGCGGCAACGCGCTGAACGCGCACGGCGTCGCCGTGCCGGGCATCTTCGGCCCCCGGCTGGACGGCGCCGGGACGGCCCGCATCACCGACACCGACGCGGGTGCGTTCGACGGTGACGGCGCGTTCGACCGCGCGGTCGGCCCGATGCAGTTCATCCCCGGTACCTGGCGGTCGATGGGGGTGGACGGTGACGGCGACGGCGTCCGGAACCCGCAGGACATCGACGACGCCGCCATGTCGGCCGCGGTCTACCTGTGCTCCGGCAAGGGCGACCTGTCGGACGCGGGCGACCTGAACGCGGCGATCCTGCGCTACAACCACTCCCAGCAGTACGCCGACCTCGTGCTGAGCATCGCCAGGGCGTACGCCGGCGGCAGCTGGATCGCGGTCGGGAACGGGACCGAGGACGGCGACCAGGGCATCGACCGGGCCGGCGACCAGATCGGCGACCCGGCCATCGACGCCCCGGCCGACGACAACCTGCCGCAGGCGGTGGACAACCCCACCTACCCGGGGACGGCGAAGCCGACGCCGGGCACCGTGGAGCAGAGCGGCAAGCCGTCCACCGAGGATCCGGCCCCGAAGCCGCCGGCCACCGGCAAGCCGACGACGAAGCCGTCCACCAAGCCGCCCGCGAGCGACCCGACGACTCCGACGCCGAAGCCGCCGACCACGACGACGCCGGCCGCACCAGGTCTGGCGACGCTGCAGACGGCCGCCGGCCTGATCGTCGGCACGGCCGGCAGCACGGTGGCCGAGCTGACCGAGGCGACGCAGTACTGCCAGGCCGAGATGGCGAAGGTGACGATCACCAAGCCGTCGAAGGACCAGCTGCAGAAGTGCGTCACCGCCTACCAGACCGGCGGCACCAAGGCCGTCGACCAGGTCATCCGCAACCTGCTGTCCGTGCTCGGACTGCTGGGCGTCCTCGGTGGAGGGCTGGGCGGAAGCTGACCCACTGACCGGCGCGCCTGCCCCCACCCCTCCCTGGGCGCGCCCCTGGCGACGCCACGGAGCACCTCCCCCCGGCTTCGTGGCGTCGCCCTTTTCGATCGTTCAGCTCACCGGACGGCCCAGGCCCTCTCGATCGTCTGGCTGATCCGGTTGCCGGCCAGGTCGGTCGCCGTCACCCGCAGGTTCGCGTACTGCGCCCCGTCCGGAGCGCCCGGGATCAGCGCGCCGACCGTGCCGCCTGGTCCGTGCGGCCGGAGCGGCAGTCGCTGCCACGTCGTGCCGTCGTCGTACGAGATGTCGGCGGTGGTCCGGAACAGGCCGGGGCCGCGGGCACCCGGCTGGTAGCCGGGCTTCAGCTGGAGCCGGCCGTCGGCCACCTGGTAGTCGACCTGCACGAGCGGCAGCACCGTCCGCCCGCGGGACGGCCTGGAGTGGAACCGCCACTCGGTGTGGGTCGCCGTCGACGTGGCCGCCCAGCTGTTCGGGCCACGTTGCTGGTCCAGCTTGAGGTCGTACCAGGCCGCCGTCGCCGGGACCGGGAACTGCGCCACCGACCAGTTCTTGCTGCCGAGCTTCACCCCGTTGCTGCTGAGCTCGAGGTTCGTCACGTCGCCGCGGTCACCCCAGCCGTAGGTGTCGCCGTCACCGCTCACGTACTGCGGGATCGCGATCCGGATCGCGTTCTCGAACCGGGCGACCGGCAGGCCGTCGGCCTCGGTGCCGACGGGGTTGTCCGGAATCGCCGGGCGCATCAGCGGCTCCCACCAACGTCGCGTGACCTTCTCGTTCGGGCGGTAGCCGCGAGCGGTCGAGTACTCGAACCCGGATTCGTTCCACTCCCCCGCCGCGGTCAGCTCCTCCCAGGTGACACCCTTGAGGTCGGTCGCAAGGTAGTCGGTTCGCGTAACCGGGCCGGTCACCAGCCGCCGTGCGGACAGCCCGGTGGAGATGCCGGGGAGGTACGCGATCCGTGCGTCCCGGTGCAGGAACCACGCGTCGTTGCGCAGGTAGTCCGTGGTCACCGCGGCCGGGCGCATCGTGCCGACGTCGTACGTCAGCGGGCCCTTCACGGTGGACGGGCCGACGGCCAGGTCGTAGCGGTACGTGCTGTCGAGCAGACCGTCCAGCTGGAACGTCACCGGGCCCTTGGCGAGCAAGGCGAGCAGTTGCTTCCCCTGGTCGGCCCGCAGCAGGTAGAACGGGATGCCCTGCTCGGAGCCGGTCGACCAGAAGCCGGGCTGCTCGTTGTACATGAAGAGCGCCCGGGCGCCGGCGTCCTTCGCCGCCTTGACCTGTGCCTCGACATCGTCGAACGACACGTAGCGGACCAGCGCGATCTTGTCCTTGGCACCTGCCAGCTGCTCCGGCGTCCCGTCGCGGCCGTCGACCACCGGCAGGTTCTCGTGGCCGACGAACACCGTCCGGAACGACGCCTCCCGCGGAGTCGGCAGCTGGAAGCTCTCACCCGAGCCGCTGACGTCGACGGTCAGCTTGGGCTGCGCGAGGTCCCAGCGCTGCACGACCTGGAAGGTGCCGTTGGCAACCTTTCCGAAGTCCTGCACGTAGACGCCGTCGGCGACTCGCTCGTCGTACCCCCAGCCGGAGACCGCGTCGCGGTTCCCGACCTTGCGGTGCCAGGCGATGCCGATGCTCTGCGCGTCCGTGCGCAGCGGCGTCTTCACGGTCACCTTGTTCGCTCCGCGGGCGTCGAATGTGAACGCGCGGTCCCGGTCGATCCACTCGTCCGGGTCGCCCATCAGGGTGACCGAGTTCGTCCAGTCGGCCTCGTCGCCGCCCATCGCGTACGCCATCACGCTGTACCGCCCGGTCGGTACCTCGAGCACCCGGGTGCCGGTCTGGTCGAACGCGATCGCTCGCACGTCGCCGGTGTCCTGGTTCCAGAGCTGGACACCGCTCGCACCGGTTCTCGTGGTCGCCGGCTGACCGTCCCGGCCGATCCCCTTCACCGTCACCTCGTGCATCCGTCCACCGGCCGCGAACCCGATCCCGATCCGGTACGACGTACCGCTGGAGCGGGCCGTGAGCGCGCCGGAGTACTTGGCCGGCTTGGTCCCGAGCAGGTCGAGAGTGACGGTGGCGGACGCCGTACCGCCGGCCGGGATCGTCATCCGGGCCGGGCTGACGGTGATCGCGGCCCTGATGTTCGCCGGCGACCGGGCGTCGACGGTCAGGTCGAGCGTCACCGGCCGGCTCGTGGTGTTGCGGTAGGCCACCTGCCGGGTCACCGGCTTCGGCGCGGCGCCGGTCCAGGACACGTCACCGAAGTACAGGTTCGCGGTGTCCGGCAGGATCTTCGGGTCCAGCGCCTTCGGGATGTCGATCCGGCCCAGGCCCTGCTGATCGGCCCTGGCCGCGGCCGACGGGACAGCGGTCGCGGCGAGGGCGGCCTTCAGCTGCGGCCCGGTCCAGTCCGGGTGGCGCTGGGACAGGATCGCGGCGGCACCGGCGACGTGCGGAGTGGCCATCGACGTGCCGCTCATGGCCGTGTAGTACTCGCCGAGCACGTGGCCCGCTTCGGTGCCGTACGCGCGGGCGGCCGCGATCTCGACACCGGGCGCGGTCACCTCGGGCTTCAGCGCGCCGTCGCCGAGGCGCGGCCCGCGGCTGGAGAAGTAGGCGAGCTTGTCGTCGCGGTCGACCGCGCCGACGGTCAGCGCCTCGGACGCCGCCCCGGGCGAGGCCACGGATTCCTCCAGGCCGGCGTTGCCGGCCGCGATCACGAACAGCGCGCCGCTCTCCTTGGAGAGGCGGTCGACGGCCTGGCTCATCGGGTCCGAACCATCCGTCGGCACGCCGCCGAGGCTCATGCTGATCACCTTGGCGCCCTGCTGGACCGCCCACTCCATCCCGGCGATCGCCTCGGAGTCGTAGCCGCTGCCGCTGTTGTCCAGCACCTTGCCGACCAGCAGGTCCGCGCCCGGCGCGACCCCTTTCCGCCGGCCGTCGGACGCCGTACCGAGGCCGGCGACGATCGATGCGGTGTGGGTGCCGTGGCCGTGCAGGTCCTGGACGGCCTGGTCGGGGATGAAGCTCTCGGACGCGACCACCTGCTTGGCCAGGTCGGGGTGCTTGGTGTCGTACCCGGTGTCGAGGACGGCCACTTTCACGCCGTTGCCGTCGTACCCGTTGCGCCAGGCGGTCGGGGCACCGATCTGTTTCGTCGAGCGGTCGAGGGTCGCGTGCGTGCGGCCGTCGAGCCAGATCTTGCCGACCTGCGTGCCCGCCTTGAAGGTCGTCGGCCCGCTGACGTTGTCCCAGAAGGTCTTGGCGTCCGCCTTCTGCACGCTGACCGCGGTGCTGCCGACGCTCGGGAGCGTACGACGGACGGTCGCCGCCTGCTGAGCCGGTGGGGCACTGCGCAGGGTCGCCGGCGCGGTCAGGAGCAACGGCAGGCGGTCGCTGCGGGCGTCGTCGTACCCCTGGGCGACGAGGTCGGTGAGGTTGAACAGCCGCCGGTCGAGGCGGCCCTCGGTCAGCAGCGGGTACGCGTTCGCCGGGACCAGGGTGAGGTCGCCGTCGAAGTTGCCGAAGTAGTACGGCTCGTCGGTGGTCAGCCGGGCGGAGACCTGGCCGTTCGCGCTCGTGGTCAGCTCGGCGACGTCACCGGTGACCAGGGTGATCCGGTGCGTGCTCGTGCCCGGTGTCGGCCGGTCGGTCGCGGCGGGGCTGCCGCCGGCGGTGTGGCCGGTGGCTTGCGCCGGGGTGGTCGCCAGCAGGGAGCCGGCGACCACCGCTGCGAGCAGGCTCTTCGCGAGACGTGACGATCGGGTAGTCACAGGGGGATACCTCCCGATGCCCCGACCCACGCGAGGCCATCGTCGGGAGCCTGACAGTTGCCCTCAGCCCCGGTCCACGGGAAGCCGTGACGTACTCCCGCCATGACCGGTTCTGGTCACCCCCGCGCGCTCCGCATTCGAGCGGATAACCCCTGGACTTGTGCCTTCTCCCCCCGTATACGAACAGAGAAGGCGCCGTTCGAGGGGATATCCACTCGAACGGCGCCTCGTGGCCGGTCAGGCGAAGCGCTTGGCGACCTGTTCGGCGCGGTCGACCAGGTCCAGGTCGTAGGCCACACCCGGGACGTAGAAGTTGACGTAGTCGGCGCCGGCCTCGAGGGCGGCCTCGACCTTGTCCGCGATCTCGTCCTCGGTGGCGATGAAGTTGTCCCGGTCGAACTTCTCCCGGTTCATCGGGCCGAGCGCCGTCTCGGTCGCCATCTGCGGGTCGTCACCCTTGTCGATCGGGAAGATGTTGAAGTTCGTCGACTTGATGATCTCGTCGTAGTCGCGGCCGACCTTCTCGCAGTGCTGCCGCAGGATCGCGCACTTCTCCTTGATCACCTCGGGGTTGCCGCCGCCGATGTTCGCCGCGTCGGCGTACTGCGCGACCAGCTTCAGCGTCACCTGCGGACCGCCGCCGCCGATCCAGAAGCTCGGGTGCGGCTTGCGCACCCCCTTCGGCTCGTTGATCGGCTTGTCGATCGAGTAGTACTTGCCGTCGTAGACCGGCTTGTCCTCGGTCCACATCTTCACGATGATCTCGGTCGCCTCGCGGAAGGCGGCCATCCGGGGCTTCACCTCGGTCCACTCGTAGCCGTACGCCTTCCACTCGTGCTCGTACCAGCCCGCGCCGATCCCGGCGTACAGGCGGCCGTGGCTGGCGACGTCGACAGTGGACGCGATCTTCGCGTACAGCGCCGGGTTGCGGTACCCGTTGCAGCCGACCATCTGGCCGATGTTCACCCGCTGGGTGTCCCGGGCCAGCGCGGCGGTCGCGCTCCAGCACTCGAAGGTGGTGTTGTCACTGGGCTCCGGCACGGTGTGGAAGTGGTCGAACAGCCAGATCGAGTCCCACGACTGCTCGTCCGCGCGCTTGGCGACGGCGGTCATCGCCTCCCACTGCTCGACCGGATCCGCGATCTGCGCCAGATCCATCTTCCAGCCCTGCGGAACGAAAATGCCGAAACGTGTCATGCCACCATCCTTTCCGCCCACCCCCACCCCGGTCCATCACCCCGACTACTGAATTCCTTCTCAATC
>NZ_SMKR01000174.1 GCF_004348725.1 Kribbella turkmenica | reverse complement strand
GCGTAGTGCTGGGCGTGTTCGAGCAGGCGGGCCTCGAGCCGGTCGGCTTCGGCGCGGTGCGCGGCGGCTGACTCCAGCAGATCAGGAATCGACAGCTCCGCGAGATCATTCTCGAACATGTGTTCGATCTTATGGGAGGACCGGCGTGACGGACAAGCTGCTGCCGTGCTGGAATCCCTTATCCACAAGGAGAAACGTCACACTGCGCTTGACCAGAAATCGGGTAGGACGCGAGCACGAAGCACTCGGCACCCGAGGGCCAGACAGGCAGATGGCTTCGTCCGGATGTTTCGGTCGGCATGGCTTCGATCCGCATGGCTTCGTCCGGATGCTTCGATCCGCACGGCCTCGTCGGATGCTTCGATCCGCATGGCTTCGTCCGGATGCTTCGATCCGCACGGCCTCATCCGGACGCTTCGGTCCGGATGGCTGCGGGCGAAGGAGGCCGCTCACCAGGCGACTAGTCGGTTCGCTGGAGGTCGTCCTGGATGCGGCGACGAGTGGGCGACAGTTCGAGGCTGCTTGCCGATCGGGACGGGCTGCGAGAGAGGGCTATCAGTACCAGGATCAGCGGGAGGGTGATCAAGTACGCGGTGCGGAGGTCGGCTGCCCGGGACAGGGCGGCCAGGGCTGCTGGGGTCAGGAGGATGGCTGTACCGGAGGCCAGGGCGCCGATGGCGGAGAGCCGGGTCGGGTTGAGGCCCGGGATGGCGACGAGGGCCGCGAGGGTTACCGGGTAGAGAGGGGCTACTCCGGCGCCGGCGACAACCAGGCCGAGGGCTACGGCGGTGGGGGTGTCGAAGAGGCTGACCAGGAGAGTGCCGATGATGGCTAGGAGACCGCCTGGGACGACTGGGGACAAGGTGCGCAGATGGATGGGGCCGACGGCTCGGCCGATGGCCATGCCGATCGGGAAGGCGCTGCCGAGCAGAGCTGCGGTTGCAACTGGCAACCCGGTGGCCAGCAGTCGGGCGACAGCCCACACCACGAAGCAGAACTCGACGCCGACTGCCAGCACTACCCGCAGCCAGCCAAGCGTGACGCTCAGGGCGACAGCCGACCGCGGTGCGCCGACCCCTGACACGTCAGCCAGCGATCGATCGTGCTCCGAGTCCGCGGAATCGACAGCCAGGTGGTTACGCCCCGATGGCGCGGAGTTCACAGCCGGGTGATCACGCCCCGATGGTGGAGGATCGACAGCCGCGTGATCACGCTCCAAGAGCGAGGCATCCACAGCCCCGTGATCGCGTTCCGAGGGCAGGGTGTTCGCCGCCGGGTGATCGGGCTTGCCCTTGAATACGGCGAGGGCCAGGAGCGGTGGTACGGCGGCCAGCAGCGCCAGGCGGCCCGTCGCCCCCAGAGAGTCGACCGCACCGATCGCAAGCGGCGCCGCGATGCCAGTTGCGCTGGCGACCGCGTTGACGCGACTCAACCGGGACGCAGCCGTCGGGCCGTGCAGCACGAGCGGAGCGACGAGTACGAGCAGTGCACCACCGAGTCCGACGCCCAGTCCGCCTGCGATCGCCACGCCGTACGCGGGTGCCACCGCCAGCAGGAGCGCGCCAGCCGCACATACGAGCGAACCTAGGCGCAGCACGGTCGGAAGCGCCCATGACCGCAGCATCATCGGGCCGACCACCGCGACGACGAACAGCCCGACCGCGAAGGCGGATGACAGCAGCGCGAGGCGGCCGGTGGACTCGTCGAGGTCGCGCGCGAGGATCGCGACGCACGCGCCCAGGCCGGCGAGCAGGTACCCCATGGACGAGAGGCCGATCCCGATCCGGATCGCGTCCGTCCGCGCGATCATCCCGCTGTCAGGTCGCTGACCCCGGAGTCCTCCGTCCACGCGGTGGTGAGCAACTCAGCTAGCTGGTGCAGGTCGGTCAACTGGATGTCAGCGGGCAGACCCTTCAGCCCAGCCGTTACCGCACCGGCGGCGTGACCGGCCGCAAGGCCGACCGCAGCGTCCTCCACGACGAGGCACTGCTGAGGCGGTACGCCGAGCAGCGAGGCGGCATGGAGGTACCCCTCAGGGTCCGGCTTGCCGCGGGAGATGTCCTCAACGGTGACAAGCACGGGCGGCTCGATGCCGGCGACTGCCAGCCGTACCTTCGCCAGCCGGTTGTCCGCGCTGGTCACGATCGCCCACGGCCGGCCGAGCCGGTCCAGCACGTCAAGGACCTCGAGGGCGCCGGGTGTGGCCCGAACATCCGACAGGTCGTCGTACTGGAGCTCCAACTGCCGGACAGCCGCGGCCGCCCGCTCGTCTACCGACAGGTCAGGACAGATCCGGTCGACCGTCGACTCGGCGGGGCTGCCGTGGGCGATGGCGAGGACGTCGGCCGCGAGTACGCCGTACTCCGCCGACCAGACCGTCCAGGCGCGCTCGACCGCGGCGTCGGAGTCCACCAGCGTGCCGTCCATGTCGAACAGCACGGCGCGGATGTCCCGGATCTCCATCACCCCTCCATTAAACTCGTCCTCCGAGCATAAGGTAGAACCATGCCATGACAACAGCCGTTCGCCGCGGGCAGTGGCAGACCGCTGCCGACGTCCTCGCGCAGGTGAGCCGTCGGCCCGGGATCACGCGCGCCGCGGTGGCCCGCGAGCTGCGGCTGAGCACCAGTTCGGCGACCGAGGTGACCGCCCGGCTGCGCGACGTACGGCTGCTCACTGAGGTCCCAGCGCCCAGTCAAGGGCGCGGAAGGCCGACGACCGTACTTCGGCCGCATCCGCAGGGACCCGTGATCCTCGGGCTGGACCTGCGGCAGGGTAGTTGGCGGAGCGCTGTGGTAGCGGTTGACGGGTCGTTCCTGGAGCAGCGGTCGAGGCGTCACCGGAGCAGACGTCCTCAAGTGGTGCTCGGCAACCTGCGAAAGGTTGTGGAGCAGGCGCAGGAGCGGTACGGCGATCGTCTGCAACTGGTCAGCCTGGCTGCCCCGGGCACGATCCGCGACAACCGTCTGATGCAGGCGCCGACGCTGAACTGGGTCGACCTAGACCTGGAGACGGTCACAGCAGGCCTGGGCGTACCCCTGCTCGCCGGCAACGACGCCACGCTGAGTGGTGTGGCCGAGGCGCGCACTGGCGCCGCCGCGGGCGCTGGTACGGCGTTGCACCTCATCGTCGAGGTCGGTATCGGTGGCACGCTACTTATCGACGGCGTACCGGCGCAGGGGGCATCCGGAGCCGGCGGCGAGTATGGGCACATCCCGTTCGGCGACCGTGGACGGATGTGCCCGTGCGGTGCCCGTGGGTGCTGGGACCTGGAGATTGACGGACGCGCATTGGCTCGACATCTCGAGGAGCCGGCACCGGACGACCCATACGCCTACACAGAGGCCGTCCTGCGACGTACTGACCGTGTCGCGACCCGTGCGGTCGCCAGAGTGGTCACCGCACTGGCCACTGGTATCGCCGGCCTCGTCAACGCGCATGACCCTGATGTGGTCACGCTGGGCGGGCTGGCGATCCCGCTCCGAGCAGCCGCCGAGTCCACCTTTGAGCAGGCCTACCTAACGGGCCTCATGACCTTTCATCGGGGCTCTCCCCCGCCCGTGCTGTCCGCCACCCACCAGCCTGACGGTCCGCTGCGTGGTGCGGCGGCACTGGCGCTCGACCACCTCACCGCCGAGCCGTCGGTCGCTAGCTGGGCTGATCGACGCTGACTTCCTCAGTCGGCTCAGCGGGCGCCTTGGGGACGATCGGTGGCTCGACAGCCGCCAGGATCGTGGTGATGTCGTGGCGGTGGTGCTGAATCTCGTGCGCGGTGTGGCGGATCACCCACCCCAGGGTGCGCGGCGCCCGTACCGGGTAGTTGTAGAGACCCAGCTTGCCCAACTGCGGCGGTGTCAGCACCCGTGCGGCGGCGCCGAACTCGCGCGCGAACCGCATCAGCGCGGCCGCGACCTCCATCGGATCCTGGTCCTCGTACTTGAGCTCTTTCACCCGGCCGGTCCGGTCCATCGGCGCGTACACCGGCCGATCCTCCGCCAGGCACTGGGCGATCCGCTGCCGCTGGACCTCAAGTACGTCGCGCACGTGGCAGCCGTACTCGATCGCCGACCACACGTCAGGCTCAGGCCGCAGCCGTACGACGTCCGGATCGGGACCGGCCGCCGCCCTCGTCAGTGACATGCTGCAGTCCGCCGCCTGCCGGATCAGCGTGGTCACCGTGCCCTGCAGATCGCCTGTGTCGTAGTCGAACCCGCACTGCTCGCAGTACCCGTCCACCGGCGGCTGCTGCTTGCTCAACTGCTGCTCCCTCGAAATCGCCAGGCGTGATCGACCGGACCGATTCCACCACCGAGCGCGAACCCGGCCGCGATCGCCCCGGTCACGTACTCCTTCGCAGCGCCGACAGCACCGGGTACGTCGTACCCATGCGCCAGGTACGACGCGATCGCACTGGCCAGCGTGCATCCGGTGCCGTGCGTGTGCCGGTTGTCGGCTCGTACGGCGCTGTAGGCCCGCCGTACCCCTGGACCGTGCAGCACGTCGGTGGACGCCGTACCCACGTCGTGACCGCCCTTGACGAGGACCCACGCGGCTCCGGCGTCCAGCAGCACCTTCGCCGCGAGCTCCCGGTCCTCCACGGTCTTCAACTCCGTCCCGGCGACCGGTCCGAGCTCGGTGAGGTTCGGAGTGAGGACGGTTGCCAGCGGCACGATCTCGGAGCGGACGGCGTCCATCGCGTCGGCGGCCAGCAACGCGTCTCCGTGCTTGGAGACCGACACCGGGTCCACCACGACCGGCACGGACGGCGGCAGGGTCCGCAGCAGCGACGCGACCACCCGCACCATCGACGCGGACGCCAGCATCCCGGTCTTGACCGCGTCGACGCCGATGTCGTCCACCACGCTGCGGAACTGCGCACGGACCTGCTCCTCCGGCAGCTCCCACGCCCCCTGGACGCCGAGGCTGTTCTGCGCGGTGATCGCGGTCAGCACGCTCATCCCGTGGACACCGTTGGCCATCATCGCCTTCAGATCCGCCTGGATACCGGCACCGCCACCGGAGTCGGACCCGGCGATCGTCAGCACTCTGGGCAGCATGTCAACTCCTGAAGTGGGCGTGACCGGACTCGGCGGCGTACGGCGCACCGTCCACGGTGACCGTACCGGCCGGGCGTTCCTGGTTGCCCTCAGCAACCGAGCCGATGACGGTCCAGCCCTCGGGGACGTCGGCCGGCTCGAAGGTCCCGACCAGCGCGTGGTCCTCGCCGCCGGTCAGGACGAACTTGAGCCCGTCCACACCCGTCGCGGCGGCCACAGCCTGCAGGGGCTCCGGCACGCTCAACGCATGCGCATGGACGTCGATGGCCACCTCACTGGCGACCGCGATGTGCCCCAGGTCGGACAGCAGTCCGTCACTGACGTCGCACAACGACGACGCACCGGCCAGCGCCGCCCGTGGTCCCTCGGCGTACGGCGGCTGCGGGCGGCGGTGCGCCTCGACCACGGACCGCGGTGAGCGGAAGCCGCGGGTCAGCACCGTGTAGCCGGCTTCAGCCCAGCCCAGCCGGCCGGTGAAGGCCACCTCGTCACCGGGCC
Organism: Kribbella turkmenica; assembly: GCF_004348725.1. Lineage (GTDB taxonomy): Bacteria > Actinomycetota > Actinomycetes > Propionibacteriales > Kribbellaceae > Kribbella > Kribbella turkmenica. Next base: position 9,955 of record NZ_SMKR01000174.1, on the reverse strand, counting down.
GGGCACCCGAGCGCAACACCGGCGGACGGCCGTCCAGTGAGCCGAACGCGGTCACCGAGACGATGATCTTGTCCGACTGCACGGTGTCGCCACCGACGATGCTGGCCTCGACCAGCTCCGCCTCGTCGACCAGGCCCTGGCTGAGCTCCAGCGCCCACGCGGTCGGCAGGTCGGCCGGCGCTCCGAACCCGACCACCAGCGAGGTCGGCCGCGCACCCATCGCCATGATGTCTGCCAGGTTCTGCGCGGCGGCCTTGCGGCCCACGTCGTACGCCGAGGACCAGTCCTGGCGGAAGTGCCGGCCCTCCACCAGCAGGTCCGTCGTGATCACCATCCGGCCGTCCGGCGCCGCCACCACGGCCGCGTCGTCGCCCGGCCCGACCAGGACGTCCTCACCTGTGGACAGCCCTTTGGTGATGGCCGCGATCAGGCCGAACTCACCCGTGCTCCCCAACGTCTCTGTCACGTCAGCAGACCTCCCATATCGCCAACCGGAGTCTAGGCGGTACCGTGACCGGGCAACGAAGAGTACGCCCGGCCGTCTCGCAGTACGCCAGCAGTGAGCCGGCCGGAGCCCAGCTGAGGACGACTGAGTGGAGAACGACGTGGTGGTCCAGGCCTACATCCTGATCCAGACCGAGGTCGGCAAGGCTGCCGACGTCGCGGCACAGATCGCCGAGGTCCAGGGCGTCACCCTGGCCGAGGACGTGACCGGCCCGTACGACGTGATCGTCCGCGCGGAAGCCCGCAACGTCGACGAACTGGGCAAACTGGTGGTTGCCAAGGTTCAGAACGTGCCCGGCATCACTCGCACGCTGACCTGCCCCGTCGTTCACATCTGATCGCCACGGGGTCCGCCCTCCTTTTCCGCATGCCCAGAGTTCTGCTCGCCGCACTCGGCCTGACCCTGCTGGCCGGGTGCAGCCCGGGACCCGTGCCCGTCGCCGTGCCGTCGCCCGCGCCCGAGGTCGCGGCGGCGTGCGAGCCCCTGGTGAAGGCGCTGCCCGGCGAGGTGCTCGACGGCGAGCGGCGCGAGACCGAGCCCGTCAGCCCGCTCACCGCCGCGTACGGCGATCCGCCGATCGAGGTGACCTGCGGGGTCTCGCCGCCGGCCGGGATGGCCCAGGCGCAGTCACAGTGCTTCGAGGTGAACGGCGTCGGGTGGTTCGCCAAGGAGGTGGACAACGGGGTCATCTTCACCACGATCGGCCGCAAGGTGTACTTCGAGGTCGCCGTCCCGTCGCAGTACGCGCCCGAGGCGAACGCGCTGACCGACGTTTCCGACGCTGTCCACAGGTTCAACGAACTCGTCACTCCGTGCACCTGACGACGGCATACTCCAGTCGAACCGAAGTTTGTTCGTCGGCGGTGTCCGGTTGAGTCCGGCGGGGGCGACGTACCAGGCGAGCGGCACCGCGGTGGTGCCCGGGACGACGGGAGATTCCGATGAAGTACATGATCCTCACCTACGCGTCGCAGCAGGACTACGACGGGATGGCCGGCAAGGACACCGGGAAGCCGGCGTGGACCGCGGAGGACTTCGCGGCGATGGGCGCGTTCATGGAGAAGTTCAACAACGACCTGATCGAGTCCGGTGAACTGGTGGAGACCCGCGGGCTGGCGGCGCCGGTGCACACCCGGCGAGTGGGCTCGAAGGACGGCGCCGCAGTGGTGACGGACGGTCCGTACGCCGAGACGCAGGAAGTGCTCGCGGGGTATTGGATCGTCGAGTGCGAGTCGTTCGACCGGGCGACCGAGATCGCCGCCAGGTTCGGCGACACGCCGGCGCCGGAGTCCGTCCGTGCGACCGCGTACGCCGATATCCGGCCGCTGGTCGAGGGCCGCGACGACCTGGCCGGCTGACGGTCATGCCCGCAGCGCTCGAGGATCTGCTGCGTGAGCTGACGCCGCAGGTGCTTGGGGCGTTGGTGCGGCGGTACGGGCACTTCGACACCGCGGAGGACGCCGTGCAGGAGGCCTTGCTGGCGGCAGCGCAGCAGTGGCCCGCGGAGGGTGTGCCGGACAATCCGCGGGCATGGCTGATCACGGTGGCCTCGCGCCGGCTGACGGATCTGCTCCGCCGCGAGCAGGCCCGTCAGCGGCGGGAGGACCGGGTGGCGCAGTGGGCGACGGCTCCGAGTGAGCCGATCGCGGACACCGACGACACGCTGATCCTGCTGTTCATGTGCTGCCATCCGTCGTTGTCGCCGGCGTCGCAGATCGCGCTGACCCTGCGCGCCGTCGGTGGTCTGACGACGGCCGAGATCGCGCGGGCGTTCCTGGTGCCGGAGGCGACGATGACCCGGCGGATCACCCGGGCCAAGGCGAGCGTGAAGGACAGCGGCGCCCGGTTCGCGCTGCCGGCGGAGCGGGATCGGGACGAGCGACTCGGCGCGGTGCTGAAGGTTGTGTACCTGATTTTCAACGAGGGCTACGCGAGTACGACGGGGCCGAGCCTGCAACGGGTCGAACTGGCGGCCGAGGGGATCCGGCTGGCGCGGATGCTGCATCGGTTGCTGCCGGACGACAGCGAGGTCGCCGGATTGCTGGCTTTGATGCTGCTGACGGACGCGCGGCGGCCGGCCCGGACCGGGCCGTTGGGTGAACTGGTGCCGATGGACGAACAGCACCGGTCGTTGTGGATTCCGGAGTTGATCGAGGAGGGCGTCGAGTTGATCACGGCGGCATTGCCGCGGGGGCCGGTGGGGCCGTACCAGCTGCAGGCGGCGATCGCGGCGGTGCACGACGAGGCACCTTCGGCAGCCGAGACGGACTGGCTGCAGATCGTCGGGTTGTACGAGGCGCTGCTGCGGCTGGTGGACAACCCGATGGTCGCGCTGAACCAGGTGGTCGCGGTGGCGATGGCGCGGGGCGCGGACGAGGGGCTCAAACTGCTGGCCACGATCGAGGATGACGAGCGGATCGCGTCGGACCATCGGTTGTCGGCGGTGCGGGCGCACCTGCTGGAGATGTCGGGGGATGTCGCCGGGGCTCGGGCGGCCTACGAGGAGGCCGCGAGCCGGACGACGAGTGTGCCGCAGCAGCGGTACCTGTACGAGCGGGCGAGGCGGCTGTGAAGCGGGCGGGACAGTGTGGTGCCCGGCCGGAGTTGGACCCCGGCCGGGCGGACCACCTGGGATCAGCGGAGGCCGGTGGGGCGGGTCATGGCCAGGGTGAGGAGGCGGTCGACCAGAGCCGGGTAATCGACGCCGGTGGCGGCCCAGAGGCGGGGGAACATGCTGGTCGGGGTGAAGCCGGGCATGGTGTTGATCTCGTTGATCACGACCTGGCCGTCGGCGTCGAGGAAGAAGTCGACCCGGGCCAGACCTTCGCCCTCGATCGCGTCGAACGCGGTGAGCGCCTTGGCGCGGATCTCGGACGCGATGTCCTCCGGGAGGTCGGCCGGGACCGAGAGCGCGGTGTACTCCTCGCCCTCAGGGAGGTACTTGGTCTCGAAGTCGTAGAAGTCGTGGCCGCCACCGGAGACCGCGATCTCGCCGCACACGCTGACCTCGGGCGGGGCGCCGTTCACGCCGCCGAGGACGCCGACCTCGATCTCACGCGGGCTCTTCGCGGACGCCTCGACGATCACCTTCGGGTCGTGGGCACGGGCCTCGGCGACCGCGTCGTCGAGCTCGTCCAGGTTGTTCACCTTGCTGATGCCGAGGCTGGAGCCGCCGCGGCAGGGTTTCACGAAGACCGGGTAGCCGAGCGCGTCGACCGCGTCGCGGCAGGCCGCCGGGTCACGGGTCCAGTCGCGGTCGCGGATGACGACGTACGGGGTGACCTCGAGGCCGGCGGCCTGGAAGACGACCTTCATGTAGTGCTTGTCCATGCCGACCGCGCTGGCCAGGACGCCGGAGCCGACGTACCGGATGTCGGACATCTCCAGCAGACCCTGGATGGTGCCGTCCTCGCCCCACGGGCCATGCAGCAACGGGAAGACCACGTCCACCTCGCCGAGCGTGCTCGGGACCTGGTCCGGCTCGCTCACCACGAGTTCGCGGTTCGCGCCGAACAGGACCGGCAGCGCGGTCACGTCGACCTCCGGGAGCTTCCCGTCGGTGATCGACAGCCGCTCCGGGTCCCCGCTTTCCAGGACCCAGTGGCCGCTCGTGCTGATCCCGATCGGGACCACGTCGTACTTGTCGCGGTCGATCACCTGCAGGACGTTGGCCGCGGTCACGCAGGAGATGGCGTGTTCGCTCGACCGGCCGCCGAAGACCACGGCGACGCGGGGCTTGCGCTGTTCTTGCTTCGAGTACTCACTCACCGGCTCGACTGTAGCGGCCCCAGGATCAGGTTCCGATCGGGGTTCGGTTAAAAGCTCTTCAGATCGCGGTGGGTAGCGAAGGGCACGCCGTGACCGGATCGTCACTGTCAGGTGACCGACCACATCGAACCGGCATTGGCGTCCTGCTCACCCGGGGTCGGAGCGCGCTGACCGGACCGGGAGAATTCCTTTATGACCTCCCCTCTCGATCCATCCACCGTCGTTGTCCACGCGGGTCGCCCCGATCGGGTGCCGAACGCACCGGTTGGCGACTCCCCCGTCTTCAGCTCCACCTACGTCGCGGGCGGCGACCGCGGCTACGGACGGTTCGGGAACGACGCCTGGACGGCCCTGGAGGCGACGCTCGGTGAACTCGAGAGCGGCCGCGGGCTGACGTTCGCGTCGGGCATGGCGGCGGTGGCCGCGATCGTGGACCTGGTTCCGGTCGGAGGGCGGGTGGTCGCGCCGCAGCACGCGTACTCCGGCGTACTCGCGCTGCTCGACCAGCAGGCGGCGGCCGGCCGGCTCGAGGTCGACCGGGTGAACGTCGCCGACACCGACGAGATCGTCAAGGCGGTCGACGGCGCGGACATGCTGTGGATCGAGTCGCCGACCAATCCGGCGATGGAAGTGGCGGACATCCCGGTCGCCGCCGCCGCGGCGCGCCGGGCCGGTGCGACCGTCGTCGTCGACAACACGTTCGCGACGCCGCTGCTGCAGCAACCGCTGAAACTCGGCGCGGACGTCGTCATGCACTCGGCCACGAAATTCATCGCCGGCCACTCCGACGTCGTCCTCGGTGCGGTGATCACGGCCGACGACGAGTTGTGGACCGCGATCGAACTCCGTCGCCGCAGCCTCGGCGCGATTCCCGGCCCGATGGAGGCCTGGCTCGCGCTCCGGGGCCTACGGACGCTCGCTCTCCGGCTCGAGCGCGCGCAGTCGAACGCGGCCTTCCTCGCCGAGCGACTCCTCCAGCACCCGCGGGTCAGCCGGGTGCGCTACCCGGGATTGCCGGACGACCCCGGTCATGACCGGGCCGCCGCGCAGATGAGCGGTTTCGGCGCGATCCTGTCGTTCGAGCTCGGTGGGGACGCCGAGGGTGCTCAGCGGGTCTGCGAGAGTACGGCGCTCTGGGTGCACGCGACCAGCCTCGGCGGGGTCGAGTCGATGCTGGAACGCCGTCGCCGCTGGCCGATCGAGGTGCCGACGATCCCGGACGACCTGATCCGGCTGGCCGTCGGGATCGAGCACCCCGACGACCTGTGGGCCGACCTGGACCAGGCCCTCGAGACCGCGCTCTCGACGTAGCTCTCAGGACCGAACCGACGACCGGGACCTGAGCACCGGCGCCCCGAGGAACGTCAGCACGCACAGCACGACCGGCAGGATGAACGCGAAGTTGAGCGGCATCCAGTGCGCCAGCCCGCCGACCAGCGCCGGCCCGGCCAGCAGGCCGACGTACCCGAGCCCGACCACGCGGGCCATCAGGGCGCCGGCGGCGCGCGGGTCGAGGTTGCCGGCGGCGGTGAACAGTTGCGGTACGCCGCCGGCCAGGCCGAGACCGAACAACGCCCAGCCGAACAGGGAGACCGGCACCCATGGCACGACGATGACGATCGTCAGCCCGATCGCGGCCATCGCGGCGCCGTAGCGGACGATCGCGGCCGGCCCGACGACGGCCGCGACCCGGTCGGTGAGGAAGCGGCCGACGGTCATGGCGACCGCGAAGGCGCCGTACGCGTAGGCGGCCGTGCTGACCGACGTGCCGAGGATGTCGCGGAACTGCAGCGCCGCCCAGTCGTTCGCGACGCCCTCCGCGAGCATCAGGCCGAAGGCGAGGCCGCCGAGCGCCCAGACCAGCTTGGCCGGCGGCTTCGCCCGGTCCTCCTGCTCCTCGTGCTCCTCGGCCGTCGCCTCGATCAGGAACCGGCTGACCGCCAGGGACACGACGACGCAGATCACGCCGGCCGCACCGAGGGTCACCGGGGTCGGTACACCGGCGCGCAGGGTGGCCGCGCCGATCAGTGCGGCGAAGGCGCCGCCGATCGACCACATCGCGTGGAACGCGGCCATGATCGGGCGCGGGTAACCACGCTCGACCACGACCGCCTGGGCGTTCATGCCGACGTCGATGGATCCGTTGGCGAAGCCGAGCGCGATCAGGGTGAGCCCGAGACTCCACCAGGTCTGCGCGAAGCCGGGGCCGAACAGGGCCAGCCCGAGGAGTACGCCGGCGGCCGGCACCAGGCGGCGTTGACCGAGGCGGTCGACGAGCGGGCCGGCGACCTGCATGCCGGCGAACGCGGCGCCGCCGAGCACGAGCAGCAGCAGTCCCAGCGTGCTGTGCGTGATTCCGGTGGCGTGCTCGATGTTGGGGATGTGGACGACCCACATGCCGACGGCGAAACCGTTGAGACCGAAGTAGGTCCAGGTGGCGATCCGGGCGGCTCGGGGCGGTGCGGTCTGCGGACGCAGATCGGTCGAGGTCACGTGGCCACCTCGACGAGGACTCCCCGTTGGGTCAGCATGGTCCTCTGGTCCTCCGGGGCCGTTGGGTCGGTGATGATCAGGTCGGGGCGGTCGGCCGGGCACACGTAGGCGAGCGCGGCCCGGTCCCACTTGGCGCCGTCGGCGAGCACCATTGACCGGGTGGCCACGGCGAGCGCCTCCTGCTTCACCTCGGCGTCGCCCAGGTCGAACGCGGTCAGCCCGGCGTCCAGGCTGAAGGCACATGGGCTGAGCACGGCCAGGTCGAAGCGCAGCGCGCGCAGCGAGGCAACCGTCAGCGGGCCGACCAGGGACAGCTCCCCCTTGCGCGCCTCGCCCCCGGCCATCAGCAGCCGGATCCGCGGCGCGTCGGCCAACTCCTGCGCGACGTGCAGCGACAGGGGCATGACCGTGACGGCGCGGTCGTGGAGGCGCTTGGCCACCTCGAGAGCCGTCGTACCGCTGTCGAGGACGATGGTCTCGCCGTCGCGGATGTGCGCGACGGCGGCAGCGGCGATCGCCTGCTTGGCGGCGACGGCGGCCTGGGCGCGCAGCGAGTACGGCGGCTCGACACCGGACGGCATCGCGGCGACCGCCCCGCCGTGGACGCGCTTGAGCACACCCTGGGCGGCGAGGGAGTCGAGGTCGCGGCGGACCGTCATGTCGGACGCCTCGGTGGCCTCGACCAGTTCCTGGACCGAGACTCGTTCTGTCCGTCGCAGTCGCTCTACGATCACTTGATGCCGTTCTGCGCTCCTCACGCGCAGAAATCTATCATCCGGATGTTCGATCAAACAAAGAGAGTGTTTGCCTGTGGCTGACGTGGTTCGCCGTTCCAGGTACGCCGTGGCCGCGGTCTTCTGCGTGCATGGCGCGGTCACCGGCTCGTTCGCCACCCGGGTGCCATGGATCCAGGACCATTCCGGAGTCTCGGCCGGCCAGCTCGGGCTGGCGCTCGCGTTCCCGGCGCTCGGCGCGGCGGTGATGATGCCTCTCGCCGCCCGCGTCAGCCACACCCTCGGCACCCGCAACGCCCTGCGCGGCCTGCTCGCGCTGTGGACGCTGGCGCTGGTCCTGCCGTCCCTCTCCCCGAGCCTGCTCACGCTGTGCGCCGCGCTGTTCGTGTACGGCGGTACGGCGGGCATGGCCGACGTCGCGATGAACGCGCTCGGCGTGGAGGTCGAGCACCGACTGGAGAAGTCGATCATGTCCGGCCTGCACGGCATGTGGAGCGTCGGCGCACTGATCGGGTCCGCGGTCGGGACCGTTGCCGCGCATGCCGAGTTGAGCGCTCAGACCCACCACGTGCTGGCGGCCGCCGTGCTGACGGTGATCGGCCTGGCCGTGTGTCAGTTCGTCCTGAACATCCATCCCGCGGAGGACGACGAGCCGCCGGCACGGTTCGCGTTGCCGCCGCGGTCGGCGCTGCTGATCGGGGCCGTCGGGTTCTGCGCGGTGTTCGCGGAGGGCGCGAGCCTGGACTGGTCGGCCGTGTACCTGCGCGACATCCTCGACAGTTCGGCCGGCGTCGCGGCCGCGGCGACCACGGGATTCACGCTGACGATGGCGGTCGCCCGGATCACCGGCGACGCGGTGGTCGACCGGTTCGGCGCCGTACGGACGGTTCGGTGGAGCGGGGTGATCGCCACGATCGGCGGCGTACTGGTCGTGGCCGCATGGCATCCGGCCGTCGCGATGACCGGGTTCGGGCTGCTGGGGATCGGGATCGCGGTCGTCGTACCGCTCGCGTTCGCGGCGGCCGGGCGCAGCGGCTCCAACGCCAGCCAGGCGATCGCCGGCGTCGCAACCATCACCTACGCCTCCGGCCTGGTCGCGCCGTCGATCATCGGCGGGATCGCGCAGGCGAGCAGCCTGACGATGTCGTTCCTGGTGGTGACCGTGCTCGCCACCGGCCTGGCCGTCTTCGCCCCGGTACTGCGCACGCGCAGCCGTTCCCGCGTCACCTGACAGCCCACGATTGCCTCCCAGGGCTCCCGCAGATCTTGTTGACGCAACTCATTGGTTGCTATAAAGTCGCAACCGCTCAGTTGCTATTCAGGGGAGTCCTCATGTTCACCACCCGTCAACGCGTGATCCTGCTGGTGCTGCTGGGCGCCGGATTCATGCTGTCGGTGGACTTCTCGATCCTGAACGTCGCGCTGCCGCAGGCCGGCGCGGGCGTCGGACTCGGTGCTGACGGGCTGCCCTGGATAACGTCGGCGTTCGCTCTGCCCGCGGCGGGTTTCGCGTTGTTGTTCGGGCGCCTGGCGGACTACTTCGGCCGGCGCAGGCTGTTCCTGATCGGGATGGTGCTGCTGGCCGGAGCGTCGGTGCTGGGCGGACTCGCAGTCAACGCCGAAGTCCTGCTGACGGCTCGGGTCCTGCAGGGTCTGGCGACCGCGCTGGCGCTGCCGACGTCGCTGTCGTTGCTGACGACGACCTTCGACGGCTCAGCGCGGGACCGTGTCCTGGGGCTGCGGGGCGCACTGCTCTCAGCCGGGTTCGCGGTGGGTGCACTGGTCGGTGGCGCACTGGTCAGTCTGCTCGGTTGGCGGGCGGCGTTCTTCATCAACGTGCCGGTCGTGGTCGCGGTACTGGTGCTCACGCCGTTCGTGATTCACGAGAGCAAGGCGCCGGAGCGGACGAAACTCGACGTACCTGGTGCGGTGACCGTGACCGGTGGTCTGCTCGCGGCGATCTACGGCGTGATCGAGCGAAGCCTGTCCGCCGCCGCCGTCGGCGTTGTGCTGCTGGTCGCGTTCTGGCTGGTCGAGCGGCGTTCGTCCGTGCCGCTCGTACCGGTCCGGATTCTTCGGCGGCCGTCGGTGACGTGGGGCAACTACGCCGGCCTCGTGGTGTGCGCGATGGAGCCCGCGATGATCTTCCTGACCACGCTGTACCTGCAGCAGACGCTCGGACTGTCACCACTCGCGACCGGGCTGGTCTTCGGCATCCCGGGTGTGGCGTCCGTGGCCGCCGGAGTGGTTGCCGGGCGCATCATCGGGCGCTTCGGCTGTCGCAGGGTCCTGACCGCGAGCATGGCTGTGCAAGGACTGGCGACGCTGCCGCTGGTCTTCCTCGGCACGTCCCGCATCGCTCTCGTGGTGCTGATTCCGGCGCTGTTCATCGGCTTCTACGGACACGTCGCCGCGATCGTCGCGTACACGGTCACCGGCACGACCGGTGTGAGTG
>NZ_SMKR01000173.1 GCF_004348725.1 Kribbella turkmenica | reverse complement strand
CTCCTGTAGGCCCACCAACGTCGCCGCTACCCGCCCGTCGTCGTCATGCGGTTCTTGCGGTGGTCTCCTCGAGGGCAGGTTGTTTGAGGAGCACCAGCGCGAGGGCCGGGAAGAGTAGGACGGACAGCAGACCGGCGCAGACCAGGGCCGCCGCCGTGATGGGGGCCATCAGGCCGGTTTCGATCCCGATCTGGGTGGCCGTGACGACGAACGGTAGGGACGTCGCCTGGAGCACGGCGACGGCGGTGGTCGGGCGGGGGCCGAGGGTGCGGAGAGCCAGGTACGCGGGGACGCCGCGGACAACCAGGAGGGCCGCGAGGAAGAGTGGGACGCGGGCCAGCGCGGACGGATCGTCGACCAGGCCGGCGAGGTCCAGCCCGAGGCCGCTGGTGACGAAGAAGACCGGGATCAGGAAGCCGTAGCCGATGGCCTCGAGTTTGAGGCGGAAGCGGGGATGCGACGTCGCATCTCGATCGACGAGGCCGACGACGGCGCCGGCGAGGAACGCGCCGAGGATCGTCTCCAGGCCGAACTGCTCGGCCAGCGCGACGAACGCGACCAGCAGGACGACGGCGGCCCGGACGCGGATCTCCGCCGTGGTGTCCTGCAACCGCACCAGCACCCCGCCGATCCGCCGGGACCGCCCCGCCGACGCGACCACCACGCCGGTCACGACCACGAGCACCGCGAACAACCCGACCATGACCACACGCTCGCCCGTGCTGCCACCCTCGGTCGAGAAAACGAGCGACAGCACCAGTACGGCGGCGAAATCGGCGACCGACGCCGCCGCGATGGTGAACTGACCGACTGCGCCGTCGGCCTTCCCGGCGTCCTTCAGCACCGGCACGACCAGGCCGAGGGACGTCGCGGACAGCGTCACTGCCAGCAGCAGCGGGCTCTGCACCCAGCCGATCGCCGAGAGGCCGAATCCGGTCGTCGTACCGAGCGCGAGCGTCACGACGTATCCGAGAACGGCGAGCCGGAGGACCTGACCGCGGAGCCGATGGACGTCGATCTCCAGCCCGGCCAGGAAGAGCAGGAAACCGAGACCGAGCAACGACACGATCTGCAGCGGCAGATCCACCTCGACCAGGCCGAGCCCGTACGGCCCGATCACGATCCCGGCAACGATCTCCAGTACGACGGCCGGCACCCGCAGCGCCGGCGCCAGCCCGAGCAGGAGCGGCGCCAGCAGTGCGATCAACGCGACCGCGAACAGATTGGTGAACTCGACGTCCGGCATGATCCCTCCCTCGGGAGCTCAGTGCCCTCGGGACGGTCCGGCGTTACAGGTCAGTCGAGAGGAAAGGTCCGGAAGGCACGCAGCAGGCGGTCCCGGGTCTCGTCGGACAGGCTCTCGGGCTCGACCTGGCCGACCTCGGCGATGGTCCGGCGCATCTGTTCGACGTAGATCTCGCACCCGTCGCAGACCGCCAGATGCTCGACGAACCGCTGCTCGGTCTCGGCGTCCAGTGCGCCGTCGAGGAACGCGGTGACGAGTTCGACCAGTTCGGCGCATGTCATGACTCGACTCCGCTCGTGGTGAAGTACCGCTCGAGCTCGGCGCGGACGGCCGCCCGGGCGCGGTGCAGCAGGACCCGCTGGTTGGCCATCGAGAGGTCGAGCAACGCGCACACGTCGGCCGCGGACCGCCCGTCGATGTCGCGCAGCGTCAGCACCACCTGCTGCCGGATCGGCAGGCTCTCGATCGTGGCGGCGACGGTCGCCCGTACCTCGTGCGCGAGCACCTCGCTCTCGGTGTCCGGCCAGCCGCCCGGGGAGGTCAGCCAGTCACCGGGGTACGGATCGTCCGCGCCGCGGAACCGAGCGGGGTCGACCGTCGGTCCCTCGTCCGGCAGCAGGCTGGTCCACGGGACCGTCCGCTGCTCCCGGCTGCCGCGTTTCCGGGCGATGTTGACCAGGATCCGGTACACCCAGGTCTGCAGCGACGACCGGCCCTCGAACCGCTCGATGCCCTGGAACACCGCGAGCCAGGTGTCCTGGACGACCTCCTCGGCGGTCGCCGTGGTCGACACGAACGACCGGGCCAGCCGCAGCATCGAGCCCGACCAGCCGTTCAGCAGGCAGGCGAACGTCTCCTCGTCCCCGGCCCGCAGGCCGGCGACGAGGACGTCGTCCGCCGGCAGGACCGCGCCCACAGGCTGACGGTACCGCGGCGCGGTCAGCGGTACTCGGGGTTCTCGAAGTCGAACCGGCATCCGGCATCCCACTCCGACCGCTGGTTGCCGTGCGCCGGCACCCCGCCGGCGTCCTTGAGCATCCGGGCCAGGTGCAGCAGGTTCCAGGTCATGAACGTCGTGTTGCGGTTGGTGAAGTCGTTGTCCGGCCCGCCCGAGCCCGGGTCCAGGTACGACGGCCCCGGCCCGGCCTCGCCGATCCAGCCGGCGTCCGCCTGCGGCGGAACCGTGTAGCCGAGGTGCTGCAGCGAGTAGAGCACGTTCATCGCGCAGTGCTTGACGCCGTCCTCGTTCCCGGTGATCAGGCAGCCGCCGACGCGGCCGTAGTACGCGTACTGCCCGTGCTCGTTGAGGATCGACGAGTTGCCGTACAGCCGCTCGATCACCTTCTTGGTCACCGAACTGTTGTCGCCCAGCCAGATCGGCCCGGCGATCACCAGGACGTCGGCCGCCATCACCTTCTCCTGGATGGCCGGCCACTCGTCGGTCTCCCAGCCGTGCTCGGTCATGTCCGGCCAGACCCCGGTGGCGATGTCGTGGTCGATCGCCCGGATCACCTCGACCTCGACCCGCTGCTTCTCCATGATTCGCCGGCTGACCTCGATCAGCCCGTCGGTGTGGCTCACCCCGGGCGACCGCTTCAACGTGCAGTTGACGAACAATGCCCGCAGATCGTCGTACTCCGTCATCCCAAACCCTCCCTAGCTCAACCCATCTGGAGGATCAGTCCCACCACAACCAGCAGCGTTACAGGCGGCGGTCATGCGCGTTCGCAGCCGGTAATCCGGTCTAGGAGTCCTTCTTCGGGAGGAGGAAGTGGGGTGGTTGCCCGGTGAGGGCTTCGGGCGAGGCCAGCCAGGTGGCGGTCTGGTGGGGGTGGCGGCGTTCGATCTCGGTGAGGAGGAGTTCGCGGGCGCGGGCGGCGGTGGCGGCGTCGTCGGACTCCGCGGCGAGGCGGAGCTCGTCAGCGGTCGCGCGCCAGACGGCGTACAGCTGCGAGTCGGTCCAGCTGCTGAGGTCGAGGCCGATGACCTGGGCGAGCGGCGACTCCGGCGGGGCGGACCGGCATCGCCGGCGGCGGCTGATCAGCCACCAGCCGGCAACGAGGACAAGCACGACGATGACGATGACCCAGTAGGCCGTCATGGCTGCTGGGGTGATCTGTGCGTGGGCGGCCGCTCAGCCACGATTCTCCTTCGAATGGCGACGTACGGACCTGTTTAACGCACACGGGTCGGTTGCCACGCGTCGACTGACGACGACACGAGATCTCAAAGATCCCTCAGCGTGCTCGTCAACTTACGGAGCGCGCAGAGCCTCGTAGTCGGCCGCGGTCAGCGGTTCGGTGGTCAGGGCGCCATCGGCTAGGAGCGCCTCGACCGGGGCACCGTTCCGCCAGAACGTCACCTCGTCCACGCTCGGCAGCGCGGTGACGGACAGGACGATCTGGCCGACCGCCAGCACGTTCTCGGTGGCGGAGCGGTCGGTCTCGGCACCGGACAGTTCGAGGCCGACGCGGCTGCCCTGGACGGTCACCACGGTCAGAGAGAGGTCGGGCGGCAGCGCGGAGGTGACGCCGGCCGCCTGCTCGGAGCTGGTCGGTCCGCCTGTCAGCGCCTCGATCACCCCGTCGAGGAGGTCGGCGCTGGGCACCCGCCGCGGCAGGCTGACCAACCGGTTCTCCCGGACGAAATTCACCCGCACGGTCGCCTCGGCCGCGGACGGCCGGGCCGACGGTACGCCGGGGGACTGCAACCGGGACGGGATCGACTGGGGCTCGATCGGCGCCGGCCGGTCCTGCAGCGGCACGCCGCAGCCCACCAGTACGACGAGCGCCGCGACCATCCAGGCGATTGCTCTCACGACACCGCCTCCGGAAGCCGTACGACGAACTGCGCGCCACCGGTCGGCGACGCCGTACACCACACCGCACCGCCGTGGACGGCCGCCGTCTCCGCGACCAGCGCCAGGCCCAGCCCGGTCCCGGACAGGGAACCGCGTTTCGTCGCACCCGTGGCGAACCGCTCGAACACCCGCTCCCGGTCGTGCGGCGGAATGCCCGGCCCGGAGTCGTTGACGAGCACCAGGACATCGGACCCGGTCCGGCTGATCTCCACGCTGGTCAGCCCACCGCCGTGCGTCTCCGCGTTCTCGAACAGGTTCCGGAACAGTCTGCCGAGCCGTGGCTTGTCAGCCAGTACGACGACGTCCTCGGCGCCGGTCAGGATCGACGGATCCCGTCCTACCTCGCCGAGCACCTGCCGGAGCAGCGGCCCGAGCTCCAGGGTGGAGCTGGGCCGCACCGCGAGCCCCCCGTCTGACCGGGCCAGCTCGAGCAGGTCGTCGAGCAGCCGGCGGAAACGCTGCAGGTCGGCGGTGACGAGGTCGAGCGCACGCCGGGACCGCTGCGGCAGTTCGTCCCGGCGGGCGTTGAGCAGGTCGACGCTGCCGACCAGGGTGGTCAGCGGCGAGCGGAGCTCATGGCTGACGTCGGCAGCCAGACGAGCGTCGCGGTTGATCCGCTGCTGCAACGTGTCGACCATGCTGTTGAAGGAACCGACGATCGTCGCGAGCTCGGGGTCGAGGGTGGCCGGCAGGCGGTCGTCGAGCTCACCGCCGGCGATCGACGCGGCGGTGACGGCGACGCGGTTGAGCGGGTTGATGACCGACCGGCTCGCCCAGACGCCGAGGGCAGCCCCGGCTGCGGTCGCCAGCAGCGCACCGCCGATCAGGATGGCGCTGAGCAGCCGCAGGTTCCCGTCGAGCTCGGTCAGCGGCGCGATCTCGTAGAACTCGGCCTGCACGCCCGGCACCGGTACGCCGACCACGACCGACGGACCGTCCACGGACCTGAACCGCTGACCGGCCGCGCGCCCGTTGGCCACCTCGTCTCGTACGCCGGCCGGGACGGCCTCGCGCCCTTCGTCGAGCGTCGACGCGTACCACTGACCGCGCCACTTCAGGATGATCGAGTGGCCGGCCGGTGTC
This sequence comes from Kribbella turkmenica, assembly GCF_004348725.1. GTDB lineage: Bacteria > Actinomycetota > Actinomycetes > Propionibacteriales > Kribbellaceae > Kribbella > Kribbella turkmenica. Next base: position 10,454 of record NZ_SMKR01000173.1, on the reverse strand, counting down.
CCGGCCGCGGTCAGCACGGCGGACACGTCGGCACCGGAGCTCTGCAACCGCCGCTGGACGAAGGCGGCGTCGGCGAACGTCTGATGCTGAACCACCCGTTCACGCTGGGCCAGCAGGTACCCGCGCGACAGCAGGTAGGTGCTGACGGCGAACACAGCCGACACCAGCAGGGCCACCACGCTGAACGCCAGCACGAGCCGGTGCCGGAGGCCGAGGGTGCGGGCGCCGACCTTCATCGCGGGTCCAGCCGGTAGCCCATCCCTCGCACCGTCATCACGAGTTGCGGCCGGCCGGGGTCGCGTTCGATCTTGGTACGCAACCGCCGGATGTGGACGTCCACGATGCGCTCGTCGCCGTAGTACCCGTGCTCCCAGACCGACGCCAGCAGCGCGGACCGGCTGAGTACCCGGCCCGGCGGCCTGGCCAGCTCGGCCAGCAGCCGGTACTCCGTGACCGTCAGGTTGACGTCGTGGCCGTCGAGCCTGACCGTGCCGCGCGAGGTGGACAGCACGAGGTGCCGGCTCGGGTCGGAGTCGAGGACGATGTCGGGCTCGGCCGCCTCCGCGCTCGTCCGCAGGCGCCGGCGCAGGGCGCGCAGCCGGGCGGTGATCTCCTTGATCTGGAACGGCTTGGTGACGTAGTCGTCGGCACCCGCTTCCAGTCCGGCGACGATGTCGTGGGTATCGGACCGGGCGCTGACGACCACGATCGGGATGTCGCTCACCCGCCGGACCTCCCGGATGCAGGTGTAGCCGTCGACCTCGCCGAGCATCAGGTCGACCATCATCAGGTCCGGCATCGCGATCCGGACCTGTTCGAGCGCGGACGGGGTGTCAGCGGCCTCCGCGACCCGGTACCCCTCGTCCTCGAGGGCGAGCCGCAGTACCTCCCTGATTCGGTCGTCGTCCTCGACCACCAGCACCTGCATCGGCATCGTCACATCCTGGCAATCCAGCCGCGGCCGGTGACGGCCGGGGTCGGCGTGTCATCCGATCGTAAAGAACGAACCGGCGGCCGGACGTCCGCACCAGGTGTCGTCATCGGATCGTCAAGTAGGGGTACGGCAGATCTCAAAGTCGAGGACGGAGAGTGGAGGCAGGCCAGACCGTCCAGCGGGAGAGAGGCCGTTCGATGAGCGACACCAGGCACAGTCCGCTTCCGCAAAAGGCGATCGTGACGCTGACCGACGACGACCTCGACGGCGGGTTGTCGTCGCTGCGCTGGCGGTTGCACGGGTTGGTGATGGACGGTGCCTGCCTGGTGGTGATCGACGTCTCGGAGATCGACCAGATCTCGTCGACGCTGCTGGCGGCACTGCTGGACACGCACCGGGTCTGCCGGCGGCGGGGTGGCGGTATCGTCATCCGGCACGCCGGCCGGAAGATGACCGACGTGCTCCGCCGGACCGGACTCGACCGGGTCTTCGAGGTCGAGGCGGCGTGACCACTCTGGGGGGACCGCGGTGAACCAGTCCGAGCACGAGCCGGGCACGTCGGACTACGTCGACGTGACGATCGTCGAGTTCGCCACGCACACGGCGTACCTCGACCCGCGGACCGGTACCGGCTACCTGGTCACCCCGCACCCGGAGCGCGACATCCCGGCGCCGGACGACCCCTTCGTGGGCGGCCTGTCGCTGCACACGGCCGACTGGCGGCGCGCCCTGAGTCATCTCGAGGAAGACGGCTGGGACCTGCTGTACGACGACGAGGGCAAGGTCGAGCGGGCCGGCCTCACCCCGGACGGCCGCACCGTGGTCTGCCTCTACGGCCCGCCGGCCGCCGAGCAGCCGAGCCTCGATGCCCTCCGCCGTGCCCTGATCGCGCTCGACCTGGCCGCCGGCGTCGACCCCACCACCCGGCACTCGGACGACGACGAGAACTGACTGACCGCCGGTCACAGCGGCAGCGGTTCCAGGGTCTCCTGCTGGTGCGCGGCCCGGGGGAAGAGCGGCGAGCAAGCCCCGAACCAGGCGTCGAGTACGGCGTCGTCCCCGAGCGCGCCGAAGGGGGTCGGCGCGATCTCCAGCAACTTGAGCAGCGCGAGCAGTCGCTGCGTCGTCTCGCACATCATCGGACCCTTCCGGCAGGCGGAACAGAAAGCTTCGGCGCTGCTGCTCGGAACACCGATGTCTACTCTCCACATCGGCTGACGCCCGGTTCCCGTTACAAGCTCCCGGCCGGAGCCTCAGCCGGTCAGCCACGGACGCAGCTTCTCCGGGTTACGGACCGCCCAGATGTGCCGGATCCGGTCCCCGGCGATGTCGAAGGCGATCACGGTCACGGTGACGCCGTTCTCCTGGGCGACGAGGCCGGGCTGACCGTTGACCGTGCGCTCCAGGAGTGTGATCCCGGGGCGGCGGTCGACGAGACCGGCGAAGTACCGAGCGACCAGCTCGCCGCCGGACACCGGGTGCAGCTCGGCGCTGACCAGGCCGCCGCCGTCGCCGATCGCGACCGCGTCGGGGTCCAGCAGCCGGACCAGGGCCGCGATGTCCTTGGCCTGCCACGCGTCCTTGAAGTCGCGCACCAGGTCGGCGGTCCGGGCCGTCGGCGTCGGCGGGCTCTGGGCCGACGCGATCCGGCGCCGGGCCGAGGTCGCGAGCTGGCGGCAGGCGGCGGGGGAGCGGCCGACGATCTCGGCCACTTCGGGGAACGGGTACCGGAAAACGTCGTGCAGGATGAAGGCGACCCGCTCGGCCGGCGTCATCGCCTCGAGCACGACGAGGAACGCCATGTTCACCGACTCGTCGAGCGTCACCCGGTCGGCGGGGTCGGTGGCGGTGCCTGCCGAGCGCCACTCGGTGCTGTCCGGCAGCGGCTCCGGGATCCACTCGCCGACGTACCGCTCGCGCCGGGCCCTGGCGGAGCCGAGCAGATCGAGGCAGATCCGGCTGGCGACCTTGGTCAGCCAGCCGCCGGGAGACTCGATCGCGGCCTGTTCGCCCGGCGACATCGCGTACCAGCGGGTGTAGGTCTCCTGGACGACGTCCTCGGCGTCGGCCAGCGAGCCGAGCAGCCGGTACGCGAGGTTGATCAGCTGGCGGCGCTCGCTCATGATCGCGCTCAATCCCGGATCGAGCCGGTCGTCTCGTGATCCGGTCATGGTGTCCACGAATCCCTTCGCCGGTCCTGCGGTTCACCAGTACGACGAAGCACCGCCCCGGACTGTGAGGCCGCCTCACACTTCGGCGGGGTGCGTCGTCGTACCTGATATGACCACACACAACGCACCCGACGAGAAGGACATCCGCGAGCGCGTCGACGTCCTGGTCGAGGCGGTGACGAACCGGGATCTGGACACCGTGAGGACGGTCTTCGCGCCGGACCTGGTGTCGTACGACATCGTGCCGCCGCTGCGGCACCTGGGCGCGGAGGCGAAGTGGCAGAACTGGATCGACGTGTTCACCACCTACCAGGCGCCGATCGGCTACGAGGTGCGCGACCTGTCGGTCGTGGTCGACGGTGACCTGGCCGTCGTGCACAGCCTCAACCGGATCGACGGCACGCTCACGAACGGCGCCCGCAACGAGTACTGGCTGCGCTGGACGGCGTGCTGGCGGCGGCTGGACGGTGAGTGGCTGATCGCCCACGACCACGTCTCGGTGCCCACAGATTTCCGGTCCGGTCGCTCCGTGCTGGACCTCGAGCCCTGAAAGTGAAGGTTTCCGTGGAAGCAGTGAAAGTCGCCGTCATCTACTACAGCGCGACCGGTACCGTGCACTCGCTGGCGGTTGCCGCCGCCGACGGCGCCGAGAAGGCCGGCGCCACCGTGCGTCTGCGCAAGGTCCGCGAGTCGGCGCCGGAGACCGCGGTCGCCGCGAATCCGGCCTGGGAACAGCACGCCCGCGACACCCTGGACGTGGTCGAGGCGACGCTCGACGACGTGGCCTGGGCCGACGTCGTGCTGTTCGGCACACCGACCCGCTACGGCACCCCGGCCGCCCAGTTGAACGCCTTCATCGACACCACCGGTCCGCTCTGGCAGCAGGGCCAACTGGCCGACAAGGTCTATACGGCGTTCTCCGCCAGTGGCACCGCGCACGGCGGGCAGGAGTCGACGATCCTTGCGCTGAGCAACGTGTTCTACCACTGGGGCGGCATCATCGTGCCGCCTGGCTACACCGATTCGATCCAGTACCGGTCCGGCAACCCCTACGGCACGTCGCACGTGTCCGGCGAGGGACCTCCGGGGGACCTCGCCCTGGAGGCCGCGCGGCACCAGGCGCGGCGAGCAGTGGAGACGGCCACGGCGCTGAAGCTCGGCCGCGCCGCTGCCTGAGCCGGCAGCTCACCGGACGGTGAGCCGGCTGTGGAGCAGGTCGAGTTGGGCGGGGTTGGTCGTGAGTTCGAGGGCGTGCCGGTCGGCCTCCTGGGCCTCCGCGCTTCTGCCGTCGGCTCGGAGCAGCTCGCCCCTTATCGCGTGGAACAGCGGGTAGTTCCGCAGCGCGGGTTCGAGCCCGTGGAGTTCGGCGAGCGCGGTCCGGGCGTCTTCGACGTACCGGACCGCGACCGTGCGGTGCAGTCGGGTGACGGCACTCGGCTGAAGCCGCAGCAGCAGGTCGTAGAGGACGAGGATCTGCGGCCAGTCGGTGTCGGCCCACGTGGGCGCTTCGCAGTGGCAGGCGGCGATGGCGGCCTGGAGCTGGTACGGGCCGGGGGAGCGGTGCCGGCGTGCCGTCCGGGTGAGCAGCGCGGTTGCCTCGGCGACCGCCTGCTGGTCCCACAGGCTGCGGTCCTGGTCCTGGAGCAGGACGAGCCGTCCGTCGGCGTCGAAGCGCGCGGCGAGCCTGGCCCGGTGCAGCCGGATCAGTGCCAGCAGGCCGGTCACTTCCGGTTCGCCGGGAAGCAGACCGGCCAGAAGCGCGGTGAGCCACTCGGCGTCGTCGACGAGGTCGCGCGCGTGCGCGCGATCGGCGGTGCTGGACAGATAGCCCTCGTTGAACAGCAGGTAGATGACGGTCAGTACTTCGCCCAGTCGCTCGGGAAGCTCGTCGTCACGGGGGATCCGGTACGGGATGCCGGCGGCTGCGATCTTCCGCTTGGCACGGGTGATGCGCTGGGCCACCGTCTTCTCGGGGACCAGGAACGCGGCGGCGATCTGTGCGGTCGTGAGCCCGCAGACCACGCGGAGGGTCAGCGCGACCTGCGCCTCGCGCGGCAGGGCGGGGTGGCAGCAGGTGAAGACGAGCCGCAGTCGGTCGTCGGACGCCGGCCGCACCGGCCACTGGAGCTGGGCGAGTTTGCCGCGGTAGTTCTCCTGTCTGCGGAGGACATCGAGTCCTCGGCGCTTCGCGACCGTGAACAGCCAAGCGTCCGGACGGTCCGGGATTCCTTCCTCGGGCCACCGCCGGAGGGCGGTCTCGACCGCGTCCTGCACCAGGTCCTCGGCGGCGGAGAAGTCACCGAGGAGCGACACCAGGCTCCCGGCGAGCCGGCCCGCGTGGTCACGGACGACGCGGGCCAGCTCGTCGGCAGCGTGGTCGCCGCTCATGACTCCACGGGGCGGATCTCGACCACCGGGCATCCCGGCCAGGCCTTCACGATCCGCAGGGCCTCGTCGAGGTCCGCGACGTCGATCTCGACGAAGCCGGAGATGACCTCCTTGCCCTCGATGTACGGGCCGTCGGTGGTCAGCGGCGCATCGCCGTCCAGCCGGACCGTCGTCGCGGTCTCCGCGGGCTGCAGCTTGGCGCCCCGATTGGTGATCGTCGACGCGTGCTCGTCGAACCACTGGTAGACCCGTTGATAGGCCAGTTCGCGCTCGGCCGGACCCATCGCCTCGAACTCCTTGGCGAACTCTTCGGTCTCCACGAACATCAGCACGTACTTCACGCCACCACCTCCTGCTCCAGTCTGACCGCGTGCGGGTCAGTTCGGCTGTCGAAGACCTGACGATCCGCGGCCCACGGATTCCGACAGCCCGGCGCAGAACTTTGGGGACTACTCTTCGTAGTGGCGGTGCTCGCGGACCTCACGATGGGTGGCGTTGGAGCGTTGGCTGCCGAGGAAGAGGGCGATCACGAGGCCGAGCGCGCCGGCGCCCATCAGGATGTAGCCGACAGCGGTCAGGTCGACACCGCTCAACCGGTCCGACACCGCGAAGGCCAGGATCCCGCCCACGGCGAGCAGGAAGACGGACACACCGATACCCACGAGGAACTCCTTACGCTCATCCCCGTTCGACTGTGCCCCAACGCGGTACCCGGGCCGTCGGCAGGCGAAACGGCGCCGCGGCGCAGGTCGGGACCTTCGGCCAAGACGCGGCGGTGCGCTCCGGCAGTGCAATGAAGGGGTGAGGGTGGCCGGTGGTGGGGGTGCCGGGTCTCCATGGGCAGCCACTCCCCGTCGCTACCACCGAACGGCGCTCCTGCCTCCCTCCGCCGATGGTCAGTTGAGCCTGAACGGCTGGATGACCTCGGTCCGCCAGCGCTGAGCCCGGTTCGGCGGGTCGTGGTAGACCTCCCACGCGTCGCCGGCGGGAGCACCGTGCTCGGCCCTCAACCAGTCGTCCAGTGCGCGGTAGGCGTCACCGAGCTGCTCGTACGTGCCCACGTGCCACGCGACGACGACGTGTCCTCCGGGCAGGCTGGACGGCACGATCTGGCGGTTGCCGCCGATCCGCACGGCCACCGGGAAGCCGGCCTCGACCTCGAAGATCCCGTCGCTGCGGATGTGGTAGCGGGCGAACGGAAACCCGCACGGCGCGATGCCGTGCCGGCGCAGGTACTCCGCGACCACGTCGAACGCCGTCCGGAACCAGCCCTGCACCTCGTCCCGGTGCAGGGTCGCGCGCAGTACGGCGGTTGGTTGCTTGTGCACCACACGTGATTCGGGGTGATCGGTACGCACGTCTCCTCCCTGGGGGGCCAGTGCCCAGCGTACGGTCACGACAAGCCGGAGCACCATGTACCGAACGCCCGGGCAGAGCGGGACCTTCGGCCCTGCCGGAGGCGGTGACGCGGACGGCATTCTGGCAGCAGAGGGGAGTTCGCCGGCCCGCCGGGGAACGGCTGAGAGGTGGCACCGACAGGGAGAGCCACCGATCGGACCGCGACCCGGCGGGCCGGCGAACGTACTCAGTCCCGCGGTGTCCTCAGCTCGTCCAGCGGAGCCCGTAGCTCGAGCAGGGTGCCGCGCGGCTGGTTGGACTCCACCCGGACGGTCCCGCCGAGGGTCTCGGCGCGTTCCCGCAGGTTCCGCAGGCCGCTCTGGCGGTCGCCGCCCTCCAGGCCGGTGCCGTTGTCGGCGACCCGGGTGACGACCTCGCCGTTCGTGACGGTGACCGCGACCGTGACCTCAGAGGCCTGCGCGTGCCGGACGACGTTCGACAGCGCCTCCCGGATCGCGGCCAGGATCTGCGGCCGCACGGTCACGGGTACGGCGCTGTCCAGCGGCCCTTCGCAGGTGAGCCCTGGCCGGAAGCCGAGTGAGTCGGCGTACTCGGCGACCAGTGAGTGGATGTCGGCCCGGAGCGAGCGGTGGCCGGGCTGGTGGTGCAGCTCGAAGATCGCGGCCCGCAGGTCCCGGATGGTGCCGTCGATGTCCTCGACCGCCCTGCCGATGCGTTCCTGGACCTCCGGTTCGACCATCCGGCGCATGCCCTGCAGCTGGAGGCCGGTCGCGAACAACCGCTGGATGACCAGGTCGTGCAGGTCGCGCGCGATCCGGTCGCGGTCCTCGAGCACCGCGATCATCGACTGGTCCCGCTGGGCCTGAGCGCGGTCGAGCGCGAGGGTCGCCTGGCCGGCGAACATCCGGACCAGATCCGTGCCGGCGGAGACACCGGGAACAGCGCCGCGTTCGGCCGCCACCAGCAACAGTCCGCCGGTCGCGTGCGTGCCCGCCGGCAGCGGCGCGATGACCGTGCGTCCCAGCGACTCGATCCCCGGTACGTCGACCAGCCGGCCGCTGTCCTTCACCAGCTGGGCCAGGTCGTCGACCACCACCTGCCGATCCCTGTGCAGTACGTCGTCCAGACCGGCCAGGTCGACCGGGACCCGCGCACCGACGTACCGCCGGAACTCCTCCGGGCCGTCGATCGCCTCGATCACCAGTTCGGCGTCGCGGAACAGCAGCACGATGCCGACCAGGGAGTCGGACGCCTCGCGGGCCCGGCGGGCGATCAGCCGGAGCGCGTCCTCCGGGTCGAAGTCGCCGAGCATCAGCTGGGTGATCTCGACGGTCAGCTCGTGCCAGCGGCGCCGGCGCTCGGTGTCGGCGTACAGGCGGGCGTTGTCGATCACCACCCCGGCCGCGGAGGCGAGCGCGGTGACCGCGCGCTCGTCCTCCTCGGTGAACTCCGCGCCGTCGGCCTTCTCCGTCAGGTAGAGGTCGCCGAACACGTGGTCGTGGCTGCGGACCGGGACGCCGAGGAAGCCCGTCATCGGCGGGTGGTTCGGCGGGAAGCCGAAGGATCGAGGATGGGTGGCCAGGTCCCTCAGCCGCAGCGGCACCGGGCGCTCGATCAGCAGCCCGAGGAGGCCGTGGCCTTCCGGGTACGGCCCGATCGCGGCGATCTCGGCCGCGGTGACGCCGTGAGTGATGAACCGGCCGAGCCGCTTGCCGTCGGGACCGACCACGCCCAGCGCGCCGTACCGGGCCCCGACGAGCTCGCAGGCGGCGGTGACGATCCGGTCGAGCGCGCTGCTCAGGTCCAGGTCGGCGCCGATCCCGATCACCGCGTCCAGCAGCGCGGGGTCCACCCGGTCCTTCTCAGTCCCTCCCACGCTGTCCACCGTACGGATGCCGCCACCGTTCGGGAAGGACCGGTTGCCGGAGGCACCGATGGCTCAGGCACTCCTGCGGTCAGAGGATCTCGGGTCCGGCCCGGTCGAAGCGCTGTACGGTGCGCGTGCACACCTCCGGTCTACTCTGAGCGTGTGGCGATCACGGTGTTCCTGCTCGACGACCACGAGGTCGTCCGGCTCGGCCTGCGGCAACTGCTGGAAGGCGAGCCGGACGTCGCGGTGGTCGGCGAGGCCTCGACCGCGAAGCAGGCGATCACCAGGATCCCGGCGCTGCGGCCGGCTGTCGCCGTCCTGGACGTGCGGCTGCCCGACGACGACGGGATCACGGTGTGCCGTGAGATCCGCTCCATGATGGCGGAGCCGCCGGCCTGCCTGATGCTGACGTCGTTCTCCGACGACGAGGCCCTGTTCACCGCGATCATGGCCGGCGCGGCCGGCTACCTGCTCAAACAGGTGAGCGGCACCGGCCTGGTGGGCGCGGTCCGCCGGCTCGCGGCGGGGGAGTCGCTGCTCGACCCGGCGATGACGACCGCCGTGCTCGAGCGCTTACGCAACCCGGTCGACGAGGACGAGGACCCGCGCTACACGTCGCTGACCGAGCAGGAACGCCGGATCCTCGACGAGATCGCGGCCGGCAAGACGAACCGGCAGATCGCCCAGAGCATGTTCCTGGCCGAGAAGACCGTGAAGAACTACGTCTCAGCGCTACTGCGCAAACTCGGCATGGAGCGCCGGACCGAGGCGGCGGTGTACGCCGTCGAGCGGGCGAAGCGCCGGCCGAGGCGCTGATCCGGCGAGGCTCACCCGCTTCTTGCGCTCGCCATCGCTCGTCGACCGGGACTGGCCGGACGCCGTCATCCCGAAACTTCTCTCGATCACCTTCCCAGCTCGGTCGCCCAGTGCCAGAAGTCCCACCACAGCTGGGACCTGTGTCACCGGCGGTTGAAGACGAGCAACTCGGTCCGGCCGCCGCTGAGCGGGACGAAGTGGCTGCCGGCGAGATGGAGATCGCGCTGGGCCATGAACTGCAGCACCCAGTCGCGCGGGGCGACCGAGTAGATCGCTCCGTGCACGGGCTCGGCCAGCCACACCTTCGTCATCTGCAGGTCCATGCAGGCGTCGGTGATGAGATCGAAGGCGACCGTGCCGCCCGGGCGGACCACGCGGGCCATCTCGTCCAGGTAGCACACAGCCGTCACGAACGGGATGTAGCAGAGCAGCTTGTGCGCATGCACGAGGTCGACCGTCGACGAACCGGTCGGGGCCAGCGTGTGACCGTCGGCCGGCTGGAACACCAGGTCGGGGAACTCGCCGCGGAGATACTGGACCCAGTCGGGCGCCGTCTCGTAGACCTCGTAGACCTGCGGCCGCAGCGCAGACTTGACCCGGGTCGTGTACCGGCCGGACCCGGGGCCGATCTCGAGTATCCGCCGTACCTCGGCCGCGGCGGACAGGCCGCTCGCCGAGAGCATCGCGTCGACGGTCTCGGCGGTCGCGCCCGGCTCCGAGCTGTAGTTGTCGAGGTAGTCGCCTACCGACAGGCCCGCGTCCGCGGCGCGCCTGATCGTCCGGCGCGCCGGCAGGAACGGGCTGATCAACGGGTCCGTGGTGAACCCACGAACCAGCTGCACACCGAACGGGCGTAGCGCCCGGTTGACCGCCAGCTGCACTCGATTTCGAACAGACATCCGTGTTCCCCCTGCAC
>NZ_SMKR01000172.1 GCF_004348725.1 Kribbella turkmenica | reverse complement strand
CGCACGCCTGAGCAGACCGGCAATCCGGCTCGATCGCCGGACACCTCCTGTCGAGCTGCACACATCAGCCCGGATCCCCCAACCGCGGACAGCACATCGGGACTGGGGACAGCTGACCAGATGCCCCGGTCCCCATCAGGTGTCGGAGGATCAGCGCAGGCACCCACCTCGCGACCACGCTCGTCAACAGTTACGAGCCCAACGTTTCCGGGCGAGGCACTAGTGCGGCCGGGAGCCGTACCGACCGTCGCTGCACCGAGACAGCGAATGCGCAGGACGAAGGCGTAGTCCCTGGTGTCGCCGGTCTTACACGACGCGCTCGCGGCCGGAACGCCGGACTTCGGTGCGGCTGCCCGCCCATTACGTGGTGAAGGCGACCAAACCGGCCGTGGCCGCCGGCGGTGTCGGCTGAACCTCCCCGGTTGCTGCACCAGCCGGTGAACGTGAGGTGCGACACGGCGCGTCACAGTTGGCGCGGCAGCGGGGTCGTATAGGTGACCGCTGTTTTCGGCGGCCGGTGTGGAGGAAGACCAAGGAGGTCGAGCCATGCACGGTCCCTGGAGGAACCTGCGAGCGCGGGTGTTCCCCGACCACTGGTCGCTGATGTTCGGCCAGATCGCCTTCTACAGCTTCGTCATGATCGTGCTCAGCGGCGTGGTCCTGACGGCGTACTACGAGCCGTCGGTCGACCACGTCGTGTACGACGGGCCGTACGTACCGCTGCAGGGCGTCGGAATGTCCCGGGCGCTGGAGTCGACCCTGGCGATCACGTTCGAGGTCCGTGGGGGACTGCTGATCCGCCAGATCCATCACTGGTCAACGCTGATCATGGTGGGCGCGATCACGCTGCACCTGTTGCGGCTGTTCTTCACCGCCGGGTTCCGCCGGCCACGGCGGCTGAACTGGCTCGTCGTGTCCGGGCTGCTCGTCGTCGCGCTGGCCGCGAGCCTTACCGGCACGTCACTCCCGGACGACATGGCGTCCGGGATGAGCCTCGCCGTGCTCGACGGTGTCCTGCTGGCGACTCCGCTGATCGGAACCGACCTCTCGGCCTTGCTCTTCGGCGGAGACTTCCCGGGCGACGTACTCGCGTGGTTCTACCCGCTGCACGTCATCGTGCTGCCCGCCCTGCTTCTCGTTCTCTTCCTCGCCGGTGCTGTCCTCGCGCTCCGGCGCAAGCCGGCGCAGTTCGCCGGACCCGGGCGGCGGGAGGACAACGTCGTGGGCCGGCCGGCGGCCGTGGTCGCGGTCAAGAGCCTGGGCTTGTTCTGCTTCGTGGCCGGGGTGGTGACCGTGATGGGCGCGACGGCGACCATCAACCCGGTGTGGCTGTACGGTCCGGCGGATCCGGCGAACGCCTCGGCCGGCGTCGGCCCGGCGTGGTACCTCGCCTTCCTCGACGGCTCGCTGCGGCTGGCGCCAGGCTGGGAATTCGTCGTGTGGGGCAGGACTGTCAGCCTGGCCATCCTGTTGCCGGTGACCATCTGCACGCTGTTCCTGGCGATCGTTGCCGTCTACCCGTTCATCGAGGAACGGCTGACCGGCGACCGCGGGACCCACCATCTCCTCGAGCGGCCGCGCCACAACCCGACCCGGACCGGCATCGGCGTCGGCGGCATCACGTTCTACGGCGTCCTCTGGGCCGCAGCCGGCGCCGACACCATGGCTGTGCTGTTCCATCTCTCGGTCAATACGCTCCTGCACATCTTCCAGGTCCTGCTGATCGTGGGCCCGCCCGCCGCGTTCCTGATCACCCGCCGCATCTGCCTCGGCCTGCAGCAGCAGGACACGGACATCGCCGTACACGGCATCGAAACCGGCGAGGTCGTCCGCCTCCCGGACGGCGGCTACATCGAGAAGCACCGCCCGGTCGACGTCTATCGGCGCTGGCGACTCGTGGGTTCGTCCACTGACAACCACGCGGTGACGGCAGACACCACGTCTGCGAAGGAAGCCGCCAACCGACAGGAGCACGCACCGACCTAGTCGATTCAGTCCAGCTCCGGGTCGTCCATGAACTTGCGGACATCCTGGGCGCAGCGGCACGCGACCGCGTTCTTGGCGGCCCATACCAGGGCCTCCTCCCGGGTGGTCACGTCGACGACCATGAATCCTCCGATGAGCTCCTTGCTCTCCGGATAAGGCCCGTCGACAACCATCCCGTCGGCGGCGACCACGGCGTGCTCGACATCGTCGTTCACGTAGTCGAACCCGCCCCCGAACACGAACACTCCGGCGTCCTTCGCCTCCCGCACCACCGCATGCGCAGCCTCCCCCACCTCAGGCCAGTCCGCCTCGGTGAAGTGGTCCATGGACCCCTTCTCGAACGAGATCAGATACTTCGACATCCCAATCTCCATCCCGGCAACCACCCCGGCTGCCTCCACCCCTACAACGAAGACCCCCTACCGGATCCGACAGGGCGTGGCTTCGGACGTCAATGCAGTTCTGCGGCTTTGGCGCCCTCTCGGCAGCGCGCTGAGCCGAGGAACGCCCCCTGCAGCCCCGACACTTCTGACGCGCCGATCCTGCCGATGAGTGGGCGTGTCGTTCGGGCCGCTCGCCGGGAAACCCGTTGCCAGTGGGCCCGCACCGAATGTCTGATGGAGCGGCCGCCATCACGGAAGGGAACCTGACGCCCATGTCGCTGACCACCCCGACGCTGCACACCGCTCGCCTTCGGCTGCGTCCCTTCGACGACGCGGACGCGGACGACCTGTTCGCGCTGCACAGCAGCGCGCACGTGCTGCGCTACTGGGACGCGCCGCCGTGGAGTGAACGCGTGCGAGCCGAGCGTTTCATCACGGCTTGCCGAGAGATGGCTGAGCGGGGCACCGGGGCGCGGTTGGCCGTGGATCGTGTCTCTGACGGTGCGTTCATCGGCTGGTGCAGCCTGAACTCGTGGAATCCGGACTACCGCAGCGCGTCGCTGGGTTACTGCTACGGCGATGCCGCGTGGGGCCACGGCTACGCGACGGAGGCCGCGGGCGCGTTGCTGCGGTGGGCGTTCGACACGCTGAACCTGAATCGCGTCCAGGCCGAGACCGATACGCGCAACGTGGCATCTGCCCGCGTGCTGGAGAAACTCGGATTCGTCCGTGAAGGGACGTTGCGGGAAGACTGCATCGTGAACGGCGAGGTCTCCGACTCCTGGGTCTACGGCCTGATCAGACGAGACTGGCAGCCCTCGCCCGACCCGATTCCGGCCCACTGAGCGATCCCTGGCCTACCTCCCTGCCCCGACATCTTCGCAACGCAGAGCCTGACGTGCCCGGGACGGTCCTCGACCCGGCACCCTGCTGGCACGTGCGCTCCAAGCCAAGGGTCGCGCTAGGAGCGGAGGGCAGGCGGCCTGCCCTCCGGTGGCGGCGCGCACTCGGCCAGGCTCCGTCGGTCGGCGGCGTGAGCCGGCACGACGCACAGGAGGGCGCTGGACACTCCGATCGCAGTCGGCGGCTACGCGGGGAAGGCCTTCCAGTGCCCTTCGGAGATGACCTCGACGGTGCCGTCGGTCACCTTGATGGCGGTCTGGTCGTCGATCGCGTACGCCGGACCCGCGATGTCGGCGGCCCATCTCTCCGCATCAGCCAGGGTGTTGTTCGGCATCTGCTCGTGGTCCAGGTGCGGATAGATCGAGAAGTCGACCACCCCGAGCGTGCGGTCGTCGAGGGCAGACGGCCACGAGACGAAGTCATCACCGATCCGCGGTGTCATCACCATGGTGCCGGCACTCATCCCCACCCAGACCGTCTCGGGCAGCGACAGCATGACCCGCGCCAGCCCTGACTCCCGCATCCAGTGGCACAGGTACGTCGTCTCGCCGCCGTCCACCAGCAGCACGTCGGCCTCTCGGACCCACGGCACCCACCGCTCCTCGCCGATGCTAGGCAGCGCTGTGAGCTCAAGGACGCCCAGGGACGCCCAGCCCAGGCTGGTCATCATGTGGAACGGACGCTCGCCGGCGACGGAGCTTCGCACCGTGGTCGGCCCGAGCATCGGGTGACCCCATTGCGCTGTGGGGATGTAGAGCGCATGGGACTCGGAGATCGGCTTGCCCAGCAGATCGACCAGCGCATCGCGGATGCTCTCGTTCGTCACGCCTCCGGACGTGAGAAGGAACTTCACAGCGCCTCCCGAGTCGAGTGCGACGGACTCGTGCGACGCAGGCACCGCGGACACGTCATCCCCTGACTCCTTGTCTCGCCCTGTGGCGCCCTCGAGTGGCCGCCTTTCACCTGTCCTACGCACACTACGTTCCGGATCCGACAACCCCAGCCAGGAGATGCGCTGAACCTCCGCAGGCGCGCACGGTCCTCGGCAGCTCCGTGCGTGCTCCGACACATGACTTCCGACCTGCGATGGCGGATGCAACTAACTATGAAGCTGTCGCCGCGATGGGCAGGTCGCGGCTCAGGTCACGTTTCGTGACATCTGCAGGTCAAAGCCTCACGTGCCCGGGACGGGATTCGAACCCGTATGCCTTTCGGCCGCGAGGTTTAAGCTCGCTGCGTCTGCCGTTCCGCCACCCGGGCCGGTCGGCAAGCACTGACCTTACAAGCTGAGCGCGTCCGGTGGGGGTTACGCGAGGCAGTGGGTGGGGTTGCCGGCGTAGCACGTGGTGGGGGAGCGGGCGCAGCAGGCGAGGGCGACTACTTGTAGACCTTGCGCGGGTAGACCGCGTGCGCGCCCGCCACCCGGTCGAGGAAGAGTTTGCCGTTGCAGTGGTCGATCTCGTGCTGGAGGGCACGGGCTTCGAAGGCGTCGGTGGTGATGGTGACCTCGTCCGTCGTACCGGGGAGGACGCCGGTGACGGTCAACCGGGTCGCGCGTTTGACGTCGCCGGTGAAGTCCGGGACGGACATGCAGCCTTCACGGCCCTTCTCCTGCCGGGAGGCCTCGACGACGACGGCGTTGCAGAGGACGAAGAGCCCGTGACAGGTCCGCGTCTTCGGGTGGCCGGTGACGTCGAGCGAGAACATCTGCGCCGCGACCCCGACCTGCGGTGCGGCGAGCCCGACGCATCCGGGCGACACCCGCATGGTGGCGACGAGATCGGCGGCCAGCTGGATCGTCGCCGGGTCGAGCGGGTCCACGGTCGCGCCTTCGGTGGCCAGGACCGGGTGCGGCGCCTGCAGTACCTCCAGTACGGCGCCGTCGCCGAGATCAGCGGGGGACCAGCCGGTGATCACGGTCACAGCTCGTCGCTCTCCGCCGGGCGCAGGGTGACGCCGACGCCGAGTTCCTCGGCGGTGATCTCCAGCGCCCTGGTCAGCATCTCCAGTTCCGCGGTGAGCGGCAGCTCGACCTCCGCGGTCAGCACGTACAGCTCCCCGCTCAGCCGGGTGGTCAGGTCGGTGATGGTCCCGCCGGCG
The DNA here is from genome assembly GCF_004348725.1 of Kribbella turkmenica. Classification (GTDB taxonomy): domain Bacteria; phylum Actinomycetota; class Actinomycetes; order Propionibacteriales; family Kribbellaceae; genus Kribbella; species Kribbella turkmenica. The sequence goes on along the minus strand of NZ_SMKR01000172.1, from coordinate 10,675 downwards.
GTGGCGATCATCCGGGTCACCGCGGCCACGATCCCGGGCCGGTCGGCGCCGTGCACGCTGAGGATGTACGACGGCCCGATCGGTGCGTGCTCGTGTTCGGGGCCGACCTTACGAACCGTGATCACCAGTTCGCCGCGGAGCGGCTCGACGGCCTCCTTGACCTCCTCGAACGGCCCGGAGCAGACGATCATCATCGCGAAGTGGCCGCGCAGCAGCGTCATCGTGGAGTCCTCGAGGTTGACCCCGGTCCCGGCCAGCGCCTCGGTGACGTCCGCGATGATGCCCGGGCGGTCGGGGCCGATGACGGTGACTGCGAGCTGACTCATGCCCGGAAACCTACCGTCGACCTAAGTAGCCGATGAATCCGACTTCGGTATCCGGACATCAGGGAAGCCCCCGGACAGCGCCGGCCCGCGGCTACATTCGTGCCATGACCGAGTCCGTACGCCGTCGTCCGCGCCGGAGTGTGCGCGACTGGGTCGTGGACTCGCTCGTGTTCGTGATCGCGGTGTTCGTCGGGATCCTCCTGTTCGAGGACGGCAGCAAGGACCCGGTCGGCGAGGGGCTGCTCGCGGTCGACCTGGTCTTCGGGAGCCTGCTGTGCCTGGCGCTGTGGTTCCGGCGCCGCTGGCCGGTCCAGTTGGCGTTGCTGTCCGGCGTGATCGGCACGTTCTCGGACATGGCCGGCGGGGCCGGGATGATCCTCATCGTGACCGTGGCCATCCACTGCCGGCTGCGGACGACCTTGCTCATCTTCGTGGTGAACGCGGTGAGCGCGGCCGTCTACATGCAGGTGCGGCACGAGCCGGAGATCGAGGCCTTCGTCGTGGCCGCCGCCGCGATCTACATCGCCCTGATGGCGTGGGGCCTGTACATCCGCTCGCGCCGTCAGCTCCTGCAGACGCTCCGCGACCGGGCCGACCGGGCCGAGGTCGTCGCCAAGCTCCAGGCGGAGCAGGCCCAGCTCCGGGCCCGCGAGGAGATCGCTCGCGAGATGCACGACGTCCTGGGTCACCGCCTGTCACTGCTCAGCGTGCACGCCGGCGCGCTCGCCTACCGGCCGGACGCGTCCACCGAGGAGATCGCCGGGGCGGCCGAGGTGATCCGGGCCAGCGCCCATCAGGCCTTGCAGGACCTGCGCGAGGTCATCGGCGTACTGCGGGCGCCCGTCGGAGAGCTCCCGCAGCCGACGTTCGCCGACCTGCCGGTGCTCGTCGAAGGCTCGCGGGAGGCCGGTCTGCCGGTCGATTTGGTCATGGACGCGCCGGGCTCCCTGCCGGAGCACGTTGGGCGGACGGCGTACCGGATCGTCCAGGAGGGGCTGACGAACGCGCTCAAGCACGCACCCGGCGAGCCGGTGAAGATCAGCGTGACGGGTGCCCCCAGCAACGGATTGTTCGTCGAGATGCGCAACCCTGCACCGAACCGCCGCCGGGGCGACGGTAAGGGCCTGCTGGGGCTGTCCGAACGCGCCGCGCTGGTCGACGGCCGGCTGGAACACGGCCGGACGCCCGAGGGTGAGTTCCGGCTGTTCGCTTGGCTACCGTGGCCGGCATGAGCGAGCGGAGCGAGGTCGTCATCCACCACTGCGCGTCTGGTGCCTCATCCGCGCCTGGAGCGAAGCGAGGACGTGGATGAGTGTCCGAGTACTGATCGTCGACGACGACCCGCTGCTGCGTGCGGGGCTGAAGATGATGCTCGGCGGCGACCCGGACATCCGGGTGGTCGGCGAGGCGGGCGACGGCAGCGGCGTCCAGCAGCTGATCGACCGGCTCGCGCCGGACGTCGTCCTGATGGACATCCGGATGCCTGGCACCGACGGCCTGACCGCGACGGAGTCGGTACGCCGTCGCCCGAACCCACCCGAGATCGTCATCCTGACCACGTTCGACGCCGACGAGCACGTACTGCGCGCACTCCGTGCCGGTGCGGCCGGATTCGTCCTCAAGGACACCCCGCCGGCCGAGATCGTCGAGTCGGTACGGCGGGTCGCCGCCGGCCAGCCGGTGTTGTCGCCGGCCGTGACCAAGCGGTTGATGACCCGGGTCGCGGCGTCCGGCCGGGACCAGCGGAAAACCAAGGCACTCGACCGGCTGGCCGAGCTGAACGACCGTGAGCGTGAGATCGCCGTGGCGGTCGGCGAGGGCAAGTCGAACGCGGAGATCAGCACGAGCCTGTACCTGAGCGTCCCGACGGTGAAGACGCACGTGTCGCGCATCCTGACCAAGCTGGACCTGAACAACCGGGTCCAGATCGCCCTGATCGTGCACGACGCGGGCCTGCTGCACGACTGACCCGGGGGGGCAACCGCAGCCAGAGGTCGCCGACGTCACCGGTTCCACTGAAGCCCGAACTCTTCGGCCGCGCAAGACAGCTCCCTGCCTCACATCGGGTCCCGTCCCTCAGTTGTCCCTGAGTTGGCATACTCGGCGGCGTGAGCAGTGCCAACAACCTGATCGTCGGTGACCAGGACCCGGAGCTCGAGCAGCGGCTGAGCGACGAACTGGACACGTTCAACACTGCCGCCACCGGTGCCGACGACCGTGGGGCGTTCTCGGTCAAGGTCACCGACGACGCGGGCGGACTGGTCGGCGGACTGGCCGCGTGGACGTGGGGCGGCCTGTGCGGGATCGACATGGTGTGGATCCGTGAGGACAGCCGGAACGACGGCTGGGGCAGCAAGATCCTGCTCGCCGCCGAGGAAGAGGCCCGGCGGCGCGGCTGCGACCGGATCGCGGTCTCGTCGTTCACCTTCCAGGCGCCCGGTTTCTATCAGCGGCACGGGTACGTCGAGACCGGCCGGACCCGCGGTATACCGGGCGGGAACGAGGACGTCCACATGTTCAAGTCGCTGACGTGAACCGACCGGCCGGTGATCCGGCCGGTTGCTTCCGGGCAGTACACCTAGGACCGGGTGGCCCGGCGGAACTCCTCGCGCGGCATCTGCAGACTGCCGAGGCTGGTGACCTCCCGGCGGAAGAACAGTGCCAGCGTCCAGTCGAGGATGACGCGGGCCTTCCGGTTGAAGGTGGGGACGCGAGACACGTGGTAGGTCCGGTGCAGGAACCAGGCCGGCCAGCCCTTGACCTTCACGCCGTACAGCTGGGCGACGCCCTTGTGCAGGCCGAGGCTCGCGACCGAGCCGACGTACTTGTGCCTGTAGTCCACCGGCTTCTTGCCGTCGACCACGAGCAGGATGTTCTCGGCCAGCCGGCGGGCCTGCCGGACCGCGTGCTGTGCGTTCGGGGCGCAGTACGCGCCGGTGTCCGAGGTCAGGTCGGGCACGGCCGCGTTGTCACCGGCCGACCAGGCGTCGTTCACGCCCTCGATCCGCAGGTTGGCCAGGCACTTGACCCGGCCGCGCTCGTCGAGCGGGAAGTCGGTCGCCGCGAGCGCCGGGTTCGCCTTCACGCCGGCGGTCCAGACGATCGTGTCGGCGTCGAACTCCTCGCCGTCGCTGAGGATCACGTGACCCTTCTCGCAGGACTCCAGCCGGGTCTCCAGCTTGACGTCCATGTTCCGCTTGCGGAGCTGGTCGACGGTGTACCTGCCGAGCTCCTCGCTGACCTCCGGCAGAATTCGGCCGGTCGCCTCCACCAGCACCCAGCGCATGTCGTCCGGGTCGATGTTGTCGTAGTACCGGGTGGCGTAGCGGGCCATGTCCTCGAGCTCCGCGAACGCCTCGACACCGGCGTACCCGCCACCGACGAAGACGAAGGTCAACGCGGACTTGCGCAGTGCGGGGTCGGGCTGCGACGACGCCACGTCCAGCCGGTCCAGCACCTTGTTGCGCAGCGCGATCGCTTCCTCGACGTTCTTGAACCCGGTCGCCTCCTCGGCCAGGCCGGGGATCGGCAGCGTGCGGGCGATCGAGCCGAGCGCGACCACGACCTGGTCGTAGGCCAGCTCGTACTCCGGGCCCTCCTCGGGCATCACCTTGGCGACCTTGTTCTCGTGGTCGATGCCGGTCACCCGGCCGGTGACCACCCGGCAGCCCTTGAGCGTCTTGCGCAGCGGCACGACCACGTGCCGCGGCTCCACCGAGCCGGCCGCCGCCTCGGGCAGGAACGGCTGGTACGTCATCACCGATCGCGGGTCCACCACGGTGACCCGGACCTTGCCTCTGCGAGCGGCCTTGCGCAGGCCGTACGCGGTGTACATCCCGACGTAACCGCCTCCGACGACGAGGATGTGCGGCACCTGGGCTGTCATGCGGTTCACTCTCCCTGAGTGGATCTCCGACTTCATGTCTACTTCAGGTTACTGCACTCGTGAAAACTTTCACAAACCCTCCGAGGAGTGATCTCACCCACCGAAACAGTCCCTCTCCGGAGGGATTCGTCATGTACCCATGGTGCGCCCGTGCGGCCGATCCGCCGAGGGCTGAGACGCAACCGCAAGTGCCCCGGCTGCCACGATGGGGCGATGAAGGACTTCTACCGGCGCTACCTCGACCGCTGCAACCAGCACCGCTTCGCAGACCTCGCCGACTTCGTCGACCCCGCGGTGCAGATCAACGGGATCCCCGTCGGCCTCGACCAGTACATCGCCGGCCTGCAGTCGGTCGTCGAGGCGTTCCCCGACTACCACTGGGACCTGCGACACCTCCTGGCCGACGGAGACTGGCACTCCGCCCACCTCATCGACACCGGTACCCACGCCGGCACCTTCCTCGACGTTCCCGCCACCGGCCGCAGCATCACCGCCCAGGAATTCGCCGTCTACCACCTGACCGACAACAAGATCGCCGCGTGCTGGGGCAACCTGGACTCCGCCGTCTTCCGTCAGCTCGTCTGAGTCAGGCGGTACGTCGACACGTGGGACGGGGAGTCGGCGGTGAAGGGGGTGGATCGCCAGTCGGCGTGGCGGGATTCGAGGGTGAAGCCGGCCAGTTGGGCCATCAGGTCGAGTTCGGCGGGCCAGATGTAGCGGTGGGGGGTGCGGAAGAGCTCGGCCTGGGTGCCCTCGGAGAAGTGGAAGTGGTGGGAGACGACGTGCTGGTTCAGTACGTCGTACGTGTCGAGCAGGATGTAGCCGGGATCGGCGACGCCGACGGTGGCCGGCAGGCCCGGGGGCAGGCGGCGGAGCTCGGGGACCCAGAGCTCGATGACGAAGTGGCCGCCCGGGGAGAGGTGGCGGGCGGCGTTGCGGAAGCACTCGACCTGCTCCGCCTGGGTGAGCAGGTTCGAAATCGTGTTGAAGACCAGATAGACGAGGCTGAACTCGCCCGGAACCCGCGTGGTCGCCATGTCGCCGACGACGACCGGGATGGTGTCCTCCCCGACCTTCGTCCGCAACTGTTCGATCATCGCGGTGGACAACTCGATGCCGCTCACCGGCACGCGCTCGGACAGCGGTACGGCGACCCGCCCGGTGCCGATCGCGAACTCGACCGCCCGCCCGTCACCCGCCAACGCGGCCAGCCGCTCGACCGTCGGCTCCAGCACCTCCGGCGCGAACATGCCGACCCCGGGGGTGTCGTACCGCCGTGCCGTCTCCGCGCCCCACATCTCGTGTCCCACAACCGTCACCCTTCCTCGGCCCAGCGGAGCTTGTACTCGGTCTCCGACTCGCCCACCTTCGCGAATCCCAGCCGCTCGTAGAGCCGACGCGCATCCGCGTTGTCCTTCTCGACTCCCAGTTCGAGCGGAACGCCGTCGGCCGCCACCTCGGCCTGCAGTTCCCGGATGATCGCCGTACCGATCCCGCGGTTCTGCGCACCGGGGTCCAGTTGGATCCCGCACAGCTCGACGACCTCCGCGGTACGCCGAATCCGCAGTCGCCCGACCCGCTCACCGGCCAACTCGACGACCGACGTGTCCGCGAGCGTCTCGACCGTCCACTCGGCGAATCCGGTCCGCCACTCGTCCTCGTCGAACCCGGTCGCCCGGTCCCGGCTCACCGCGCGCGAGACATCCGCCAGGAAGCCCACGTCGTCCCTGCGCGCCGGCCGGATCCGATACGACTCACCCATAGCCGGCCAACCTACGCACCCACCGCCCGCCGCACCACGGAATTTACCGCTCGGCCATTCGTTGCTGACGGCAAACGGCACCCCCGGAGACCTCCCCGCCTCCCGCCCGGTCCCGGCACCAACCCCGCGGGCCCGGCGTACGCGGTGCCGGTGGAGATGATGTATTCGATGGTGATTGGGTTGTGCAACCGTTTGCCCGGATGGGGTTGCGGTTGGGGAACAGGGGGTTGATTCTCAGACGTTGTTAAGGGTGGAACCGTAGTATCTGTGTACGGCCCCGGATGTGGGTCATCAGGAGGAGTGACATGCAGAGCAGTAACCCGGTCCTGAACCGGTCGAGTGCATTCGCGCCTGGCCAAGGCCAGGCCTATCCGGGGGCCGCTCCGTACGGTCAGCCGGGTCCCTACGGGCAACAGCCCGGCCAGTACGGCGGTCCCGGTATGCCGCCCCAGCAGTACCAGGGCGCGCCGGCCGGAAGCCGCCCCATGACGATGGACGACGTCATCGTCCGCACCGCCGCCACCCTGGGCGTCGTCGCGGTGGTCGCCGCGATCGCCTGGAACATGATCCCGGTCAGCCTGGTCACCCCCGCGTTCCTCGGTGGTGCGCTGCTGGCGTTCGTGCTCGCCATGGTCCTGTCCTTCTCGCGCCGCATCAACCCGGCGCTGGTGATGGTCTTCGCCGCGGCCGAGGGCGTGTTCCTCGGGATCGGCAGCAAGTTCATCGCGAACTGGGTCGGCGACTCCGGCATCATCGTCCAGGCCGTGCTCGCCACGATGGTGACGGCCGGTCTGACGCTCGCGACGTACAAGTACTTCGCGATCAAGGTGACGCCGCGGTTCACCAAGATGGTCATCATCGCCACCATGGGCTTCGCCGGCGTGATCCTGATCAACTTCGTCGCCAGCCTGTTCGGCTTCAACTCCGGGATCGGCGGCTTCGGCCCGATGGGGCTGCTGTTCGCCGCGATCGGCGCCGGCCTGGCGGTGTTCAACCTGATCCTCGACTTCGACATGATCGAGCAGGGCGTCAAGCACGGCGCCCCGCAGAGCGAGGCCTGGCGGGCCGCGTTCGGCCTGACCGTCACCCTGGTCTGGCTGTACTGGAACCTGCTCCGCATCCTCGCCATCCTGCGCGGCGGGGACTGACAGCCCAACGCTCCACTCCGAAGGGCCGGTCCACCAGGACCGGCCCTTCGGCCTCTCCAGGTTCCTGCGCGGACGTGAGACTCGGGACGAGCCGGTCTAGCTGATCGCCGGGGACCCGCAGGGGAACGTCGGCAACGACCTGGTGACGATCTTCGAGGCAGCCGACGGCACCGCGACGGTGCCGTCGAGGGGTTCCAGGGCCGAGAACAAGGAAGACCTGCCCCTCCACCTGTGGGGGCAGGTCTTCTGCGGGTCGTGGTCTCCTGTTCGGCTCGTCAGCCCATTCGCCGGTGCGCTCTGACCAGGTCGTACTCGTGGACGATGGCGGTCGCGTGCCCGTGCGCGAGGGCGTACTCGCTGGAAAGCCATCTCACTCTGTCGTCGAAGCGCAGGAACGACGGTCCGTCGTTCATCAGCTGGAACCACTCGGTCATCTCGCGTCCGGTGCACCTGGGCACCTTCTCCACCAGACGCTGGTGCGTCTCCTCGGAGTGGTTCAAGCCCATCGTCGCCTCCCGTCATCGGGGTACCGCGTAGTTATCGACTGTGCACCACGCGGCCACCACTAGGCAAGAGCCACTTCATCAGAGAGAGACCGCACCGCATCGAGGGAGGTCGCTCAGCGGACGCACGAGCCGACGGAACCTACCGTCCGACCGGAACGGCGTCCGAGGAGTCCGTGGAGACCTCGTCGATCCGCTCGACGTCGGCCTTCGGGTGCCGGCGCCGGTGCCGCAGGGAGGCCCACCGTCCGCGCGGACCGCGTTCGCGGCCGGCGACCTCGGTGGCCGCGACCTCGGTCCCGGCCGTCCGGGCAGCCTGTACGGCGGCTTCCGCGATCGGCAGGATCGCCTCGCCGCGGAAGGACTCCGGGTGGACGAACGACTCCGGTCCGACGCCCATCGCGGCCGCGACCGACGGGAGCAGCGCGGCAGACGCGGCGGCGTACCCGATGGCCGACGGGTGGAAGTTGTCCCGGCCCCACATCGTCGGGTCGGTCCGGAAGACCTCGCCGAGCAGCGAGCCGAGGGACACAGTTCGGCCGCCTGCCTCGACCACTGCGATGGTCTGGGCGGCGGCCAGCCGCTGGCTCCAGGAGCGGGCGACCTGCCGCAGTGGTGGCATGATCGTCCGGACCGCACCCAGATCCGGGCAGGTGCCCACCACCACCTCACAGTTCGCGGCCCGCAACCTGCGGACCGCGGCCGAGAGCAGCCGGACTGACGTCGACGGTGGCATCTTGGACTTCACGTCGTTGACGCCGATCAGGATGACCGCCACGTGCGGTCCCGCCTGCAGGGCGGCGTCGACCTGCGCGGTCAGGCCGGTCGACTTGGCTCCGGTCTTCGCCACGTCGACCAGCCGGACCGGCCGCTGGGCCAGGTCGGCGAGCCCGGAGGCGAGCAGCACCCCGGGGGTCTCGTCCGGCGACTCGGTGCCGTAACCGGCGGCGCTGGAGTCGCCGAGCATGGCGAAGGTGATCGGATGTCCTGGATACCGGCCGTACAGACCGTTGCCCGGAGTCGGGTAGTAGCGCATCGGTCCGATCACGCGTTTCGCGTACTCGGCCTCAGCGGTCAGTACGCCGTACAACGTGGCACCGATGAGTCCGAGTCCCCCGCCCCCGAAAGCAGCGGCCTGGGCCAGCTTCTTCGCTGCCCTGGCTCTACTCATGGGTCAAGGATTACACGCTGTGACGTCCGCGCAAGTGAAAATAGGGGAAAGACACGGGCATCACTACAGTAAAGATGTGCGTTACGCAGACTCTCTCCTGGACCTCGTCGGCAACACCCCGCTCGTGAAGCTGGGTCGGACCACGGACGGCGCCAAGCCCCTGGTGCTCGCCAAGGTCGAGTACTTCAACCCCGGCGGCTCGGTGAAGGACCGGATCGCGGTCCGGATGATCGAGGCGGCCGAGGCCTCCGGCGAGCTCAAGCCGGGAGGGACGATCGTCGAGCCGACGTCCGGCAACACCGGGGTCGGGCTGGCGATGGTCGCCCAGCAGAAGGGCTACAAGTGCGTCTTCGTCTGCCCGGACAAGGTGAGCGAGGACAAACGCAACGTGCTCAAGGCGTACGGCGCCGAGGTCGTGGTCTGCCCGACGGCGGTGGCACCCGAGCACCCGGACTCGTACTACAACGTCTCCGACCGCCTGGTCCGCGAGATCGAGGGCGCCTGGAAGCCGAACCAGTACGCGAACCAGAACAACCCGCGCTCGCACTACGAGACCACCGGTCCGGAGATCTGGGAGCAGACCGAGGGAAAGATCACCCACTTCGTCGCCGGCGTCGGCACCGGCGGCACGGTCAGTGGCACCGGCAAGTACCTCAAGGAGGTCTCCGGCGGGAAGGTGCAGATCATCGGCGCGGACCCGGAGGGCTCGGTGTACTCCGGCGGCACCGGCCGGCCGTACCTGGTCGAGGGCGTCGGCGAGGACTTCTGGCCGGAGACGTACGACCGGAACATCTGTGACCGGATCATCGAGGTGTCGGACGCGGACTCGTTCGCCCTGACCCGGCGGCTGGCCCGTGAGGAGGCCATGCTCGTCGGCGGTTCCGCGGGGATGGCGGCCGCGGCGGCGATCCGGCTGGCGCACGAGGTCGACGACCCGGACGCCGTGATCGTCGTCCTGCTGCCGGACGGCGGCCGCGGCTACCTGACGAAGGTGTTCAACGACGACTGGCTGGCGCAGTACGGCTTCCTCGCCGAGACCCGGCAGGGCACCACCCTGGGCGACATCCTCGCCCAGAAGGACGGCGGGATGCCGCCACTGGTGCACACCCACCCGCACGAGACGGTCGCCGAGGCGATCGGCATCCTGCGCGAGTACGGCGTCTCGCAGATGCCCGTGGTCCGGGCGGAGCCACCGGTGATGGCGGCCGAGGTGGCCGGCGCGGTGTCGGAGCGGACGCTGATGGACGCCCTGTACTCCGGCAAGGCGCGGCTGGCTGACATGGTCGAGCAGCACATGGATCCGGCGCTGCCGTCGCTGGGTGCCGGCGAACCGGTGGCGAAGGCGGTCGAGCTGCTCGAGGATCGGGACGCCCTGATGGTGCTGGACGACGGCAAGCCGGTGGGCGTGCTGACCCGGCAGGACCTGCTGGTCCACCTGTCCGTCGACTGACCCCGCCGCGGCGGGGACTTAGCGGTCTACGACCGAAGGCACGATGGCGAGCAGCACCATGACCACGATGCCGGTCACGACGGCCGCTGCTCCGGCGATCTGAAGGATGTCCATACCTCAAGCATCCTTCGGCGCAGGCGTCCGGACATCGGCCCGAGGACCGGTCTTGCCTTCATCCCAAGGTCGTACGGATTCATGCCCGTGCTCCTACTTCAGGAGTGCGGGAAACCCTTAGTGGACCAGGATGAAGTCGAGGATCTGCACAACCCGGCGAAGCCGGACCCCACGACGACGACCTCGGCCTGTGTCGTAGCAGCCGAGCTCGCCGGCGGGTTACCTCGGTCTGCCAGGAACGTGCCCTAGTGCTTCAGGCGGTACAGGATCTCGCCGGCGTTCGGGATGACGAGGGTGTCGGGGTCGTCCTCGTAC
>NZ_SMKR01000171.1 GCF_004348725.1 Kribbella turkmenica | reverse complement strand
GCGGACGGCGTCGGAGGACGTGGGGCACTCGGGCTGGTGCACGCTGCCGTGGCCAGCACGGTGAGGACGGCCGCCAGCGGCCGGGTGGCGGCCCACGGGTGTGTCCGCATGTGTCCAGAGTGCCGGTCTGATCAAATCCGGGCCTTTTGGCACGGTGGTGCGGCTGGCCCAGATTGGCCGCCGCAACCAGGCCGGCCGTGGGTACTGTTCCTCGGACACCTCACTCGGGGAGCATCCCGTGACGCACGATCGCCACTCGTACGCCGAACCTGCTCTGGTTCGGACCACCCACCTCGAACTCGATCTCGAGCTCGACTTCAGCGCGAAGGTGCTGGCCGGCAGCGCCACCCACACGCTCGCGTGGACCGGTGCCGGTGACCGGCTCGTGCTCGACACCCGGGACCTGACGGTGCTCGCGGTGGAGGGTGCGACCGCGGACGGGTGGGAGCCGCTCGAGTACAGCCTCGCCGTACCGGATCCGGAGCTCGGTTCGGCCCTGCACATCCGGACCGCGCTGCACGAGCGTGTGCGGGTGAGCTACCGCACCGCGCCGACCGCGACCGGCCTGCAGTGGCTGGAGCCGTCGATGACGGCGGGTGGCGTGATGCCGTTCATGTTCAGCCAGTCGCAGGCGATCCACGCCCGCAGTTGGGTGCCGGTGCAGGACACGCCCGGCGTGCGGTTCAGCTACGCCGCGCACGTCACCGCTCCGCCCGAGCTGATGGTGCTGATGAGTGCGGACAACGGCACGACCTCCCGGCGTACCGGCTCGTACGACGTGGTGATGCCCGAGCCGATCCCGTCGTACCTGCTCGCGATCGCGGCCGGGGACCTGGTGTTCGAGCCGATCGGCGACCGCAGCGGCGTGTGGGCCGAGCCGGAGATGGCGAAGCGGGCGGCGACCGAGTTCGGCGACACCGAGGAGATGATGCGGGTCACCGAGGAGCTCTTCGGGCCGTACCGGTGGGGCCGCTACGACCTGCTCGTGCTGCCGCCGTCGTTCCCGTACGGCGGGATGGAGAACCCGCGGATGACGTTCGCGACCCCGACCCTGGTGATCGGCGACAAGTCGCTGGTCAGCGTGGTCGCGCACGAGCTCGCGCACAGCTGGTCGGGCAACCTGGTCACCCAGGACAGCTGGGACGACATCTGGCTGAACGAGGGCTTCACCTCGTACGTCGAGAACCGGATCGTCGAGGCGGTCTACGGCACCGAGTTCGCAATGATGGAGACGGCGATCAAGCAGCACGCGACCGTGGTGAAGCTGGACCCGCTGACCCCGGCCGAGCTGGCGGTCGAGCTCCCGGGGCTGAACCACGGGACCGAGTACCACGGCACGACGTCGTGCGGGCCGCTCAAGGGATCGTGGTTCCTGTCCTGGCTGGAGGAGCGGTTCTCCCGGGAGGTGTTCGACCCGTTCCTGCGCGGGTACTTCGACCGGTTCGCGTTTCGCAGCATCGACTCCGGCGACTTCGTCGCGCACCTGCGGGAGCACCTGCTCGCGCCGAACCCTGGTGTGGTGACGGAGGTTGAACTGGCGGCGTGGCTGGACGAGCCGGGGATTCCGGCGTTCGCGCGTCGGGCGGAGTCGGAGCGGTTCGCGGCGGTCGACCGGGCCCGGGACAACTGGCTGACGACCGGTGAGCTGCCGGCCGGCGCGGGCACCTGGACGACGCAGGAGTGGTTGCGGTTCCTCGACGCGGCGCCGGACGTACTGCGCGCGGAGCACCTGCAGCAGCTGGACCGGGCCTTCGAGCTGACCGGTACGGCGAACGGCGAGATCGCCAGGCGCTGGTACCAGATCGTCGCCGCGAGCAGCTACGAACCGTCGTACGCCGAACTGGCGTCGTTCCTCAGTCGTGTCGGCCGGATGAAGCTGGTCCTGCCGGTCTACCGCGCGCTGGCGGGCACGGACCGCGCGTTCGCCTCAGAGGTCTTCGCGAAGGCCCGCCCCGGCTACCACCCGATCACCACAGCCGCCGTCCAGAAGATCCTCGGCCAGTAGTTCCGCGGATCCACGGGCCATCGACGGACGCTCCAGAGATCCGACGCTCTGGAGATACTGCGCGAGTCCGTGGCCGAAGGACCAGTCCGGTGACGCGTTCTCGGTGACCGTGACCAGGACGTTGCGCGGGTCGGTGCCGGCGTACTTCTCGACCAGCTCGGAGATCCTGCGGTACATCGCCTGCTTCACCTCGGGCGGGCGGCCGGCGCGCATCGTGATCGCGACGAACACGACGTCGTCGTCCCGCGGTACGTCGAGGAAGTCGGCGTACCGCAGGGTGCTGGTCGAGCCGTCGTGGCTGGTCAGCACCTGGAAGAGATCGTTCGGCGGGATGTCGATGGTCTCGACGAGCGCGTCGTGCACCGCGCGGCCGAGGGCGTCGAGCCGATCGGTGCCGGCTGGGAGGGCGTCGATACGGACCAGGGGCATCACGACATACTAATAGGTACAGATATCGAGCGTGCGGCGGTTGTCGGTGTGGGTGGGGCGGTAGCCGAGGCGGTGGTTGACGCGTTGCATCGGAGTGTTGGTGCTGACGGTGTCGGTCAGCAGCCCCGCGAGATCCGGGAAGCGGACACGGGCCTGGCGGATCTGTTCCACCTTCATCCACAACGCCAGGCCGTGGCCGCGATGGTCGGGGAGTACGGCGGTGCCGTAGTGCTGCGCGTCGCCGTTCCCGTCACCCGGTACGACGAGCTCGGTGAAACCGACGATCGTCCCGGCCGGGTCGACGGCGGCCACGGTGGTCAGGTGCTCACCGCGTTCCTCGATCACCCGACCGGCGTGCCGGGTCCGCTCGACGTCCCACGGATCCTCGCCGTACGCGATGTCGCCCGTCGGCGCATCGTTCATCCCCGCGCGCGCATCGGTGAAGGTCTGCGCCCACTCGTCCGGTACGACGCCCGCCCACGACACCAGCCGGTAGCCGGGAGACTCCTCGACGACCGGGTCGGCTCCGGCGAGCGGCAGCCGTGCGTAGATCAGCGTGGAGCCGACGCCGAAACCGTGGTGCTCGAGGAAGAGGTCGGCCGGGGAGCCGACCCGGGCATCGGCCAGCACCATGCGGACCTCATGGTCACGCGCGGCCGCCACGACCGCGCCGAGCAGTTGGGAGCCGATCCCGCGCCGGCGCTCGGCGGGATGGACGTTCAGCTCGAGCTCGGCCAGGTGGGCTTGGGACTGGCGGCCGTTGAGCCGCAGGAACGCCGAGCCGACCGGATTGCCGTCGGCGTCGGTGGCGAGCCAGGCGATCCGGCGGCTGAACGGCCGGAAGTCGGGATCCGTCAGGGGAGTCAGTGTGATGCTCAAGCCGCCAAGATAGCGCCGCCCCGGGATCACGTGCCGCCGCCGGCGTGGATCGGCTAGCGTGCTGCGAACAGTGCGCACGGGGGAGAGGAGACGGTCGGGTGGACCACACGGGTGAGGTGCGGACGATCGGCGCCGACCATGTCGCGCTCCGCGAGCAGGTGCTCGCGGAGCTCCGCCGCCGGATCGTGGACGGCGACTACGCCCAGGGCGAGCGGCTCACCGAGACCCGGCTGGCCGACGACTTCGGTGTCTCCCGCAACCCGGTCCGGGAGGCGCTGCGCGTGGTCGAGGCCGAGGGGTTCGTGCAGATCCTGCCGCGGCGCGGCGCTGTCGTCGCGACCCTCGACGAGAGCGCGGTCCGCGACCTGTTCGCCGTCCGCGGGCAACTCGAGACGCTGGCCGCCGGGCTCGCCGCCGAGCGGGCCACGCCGAAGGACGTCGAGCGGCTGCGCAGGTTGCTGGACGACGCCAGCGCGGCGACCGACGACAAGGACTTCGACCGGGTCGCCGAGCTCAACAGTGCCTTCCACCGCGCGGTGATCGCGGTCAGCGGCAACCGCTGGCTGCTCTCGATGTCCGCCGCGATGTACCACCACGTGCACTGGGTCTTCCGCGTCGGCGCCGCCCAGCGCGCACCGCACTCGTGGGAGGAACACATTCGCCTGGTCGAGGCCATCGCGGCCGGCGACAGCGAGGCAGCGACCACGGCCGCTCGCCTGCACGTCGAGGCCGCCGCGAAGGCCGCACTCAACGGCAAGGCTCAGCGGCCGACGGCGTAGCCCTGCATGCCGCGCGGGTTGGCGGCCGCGGCCAGCACGCCGTCGGCCTCCTTGCGGACGGCGCACAGCCGGCCGAGACTCCAGGCGTCGCCCTCGGTCACGACGTGTCCGCGGCGAACCAGTTCGTCGCGGATCGCGGGACCTAGGCGGCTTTCCATCACCAGCCCGCCCGGCTCGGTCGTGCGCGGGTAGAACGACGACGGGAAGCCGGTCGTGTGCCAGGCCGGCGCGTCGATCGCCTCCTGCAGATCCATCCCGCCGCCGAGGTGCCGCAGCAGGAAGAGCAACTGCCACTGGTCCTGCTGGTCCCCGCCGGGTGATCCGCAGGCGAGCGCCGGCCGCCCGTCCTGGAGTACGAGCGTCGGCGTCAGCGTCGTCCGCGGCCGCCGGCCTGGAGCCAGCGACGACGCGAGACCCTCCTCGAGCCAGAACATCTGGGCCCGGCTCCCGAGACAGAACCCGAGTTCGGGGATCGTCGGCGACGACTGCAGCCAGCCGCCGCTCGGGGTCGCGGAGATGACGTTCCCCCAGCGGTCGATCACGTCGACGTGGCAGGTGTCGCCGCGGGTCACGCCCTCGGACGACACGGTCGGCTCGCCGGTCGTGGCGTCGCCGAGGTCATTGCCCACAGCAACAGTCGGCAGCCGCGGCGCACGGCCGTCCGGCCGGCCCGGGCGCAACTCCGTCGACGCGTCCGGGCCGATCAGCTTGGCGCGTTCGGCGGCGTACGCGGGGGAGAGCAGCGTCTTCAGCGGTACGTCGGCGCCGTCGCCGTACCAGGCTTCGCGGTCGGCGTAGGACAGCTTCATCACCTCGACCGTCGTGTGCACGCCGTCGGCGCTGTCCAGGTCGACGTCGCCGAGCTCAGCCAGTACGGCGAGCGACTGCAGCAGACCTGGTCCCTGGCC
The DNA here is from genome assembly GCF_004348725.1 of Kribbella turkmenica. Lineage (GTDB taxonomy): Bacteria > Actinomycetota > Actinomycetes > Propionibacteriales > Kribbellaceae > Kribbella > Kribbella turkmenica. The sequence continues at coordinate 11,107 of NZ_SMKR01000171.1, read as the reverse complement.
CCACGGCCCGGTCTTGGCGACCGTGTACCCGTTCCAGTCGAGCGTGGCCGGTTCCTCCCAGGTCGCCTCGAAGCCGGCCAGGTCGTCGCCTGTGATCAGCCCGGCGTGGTCCTCGCCGCTCGAGTCCCGGTGCGGCAGGCGCGAGAACTTGTCGATCGCCTCCGCGACGAACCCTTCCCGCCACGCCTTCCGGGCCCGCTCCACCTGGGCCTGCCGGTCCGCACCGGCTGCCTCGGCCTCGGACACCAGTCGCTCGAGCGTGCCCGCGTACGCCACGTTGCGGAACATCCCACTCGGCGCGCGGCCGTCCGTCAACCACAGCGCCGCCGACGTCGGCCAGTGCTGCTCGAACAGCTCCTGCACCGTGCCGACAGTCTCGCCGACCCGCGGCACGAGCGGATGTCCGTTCCGCGCGTAGTCGATCGCAGGCTCCAGTACGACGCGCAGCGGCATGCTGCCGTGGTCACGCAGCAGGAGCAGCCACGCGTCGACAGCACCCGGTACGGTCGCGGCCAGCGGACCGGAGCCGGGGATGAGGTCGAGACCGAGGGAGCGGAAGTGCTCGATCGTCGCACCGGCCGGAGCGACCCCCTGACCGCACAGCACGCGAGGCGTCGGGTCGTCGGCGGTGGCGATGATCCCGGGCACCTCACCGCCCGGCCCGTTGAGGTGCGGCTCGACCACGTGCAGCACGAACCCTGCGGCGGCGCCGGCGTCGAACGCGTTCCCACCGAGCTCCAGGATGCGCATTGCCGACTGTGACGCCAGCCAGTGCGTGGACGAAACCATCCCGAACGTTCCGCGCAGGGTGGGCCGGGTCGTGAAGGTCATCGGGCCTCCCGGCCTGGACCGAGGAGTGGAGGGAGCGAAGCGACTGGAGTGGCGAGGGAAGGCCGGGAGCTACTACCGCCCCATGACCCGCCGCGCCGTAGGCGTGGCATGAATACAGTCATCGAGTGACTCCTAGGGTGGTGCGGACATCTGGCCCGGTGCCGTCGTCCTGGACCAGGTGACAGGCGACCTGGTGTCCACCCTCGCCGATCACGCGTTGCTCGGGGACGACTGTCCGGCATGTGTCGACCGCCACCGGGCACCTGGTGTGGAACCGGCAGCCACTGGGCGGGTCGATGGCCGACGGCAGGTCGTCACCGAGCAGCACCGGCTTCCGCGCTCGCTGCTCGGCCGGATTCGGGACCGGGGCGGCCGACAGCAGGGCCTGGGTGTACGGGTGCGCGGGGGCGCCGAAGATGCGCGCCCGCGGGCCTCGCTCGACCAGTTGACCCAGGTACATCACCGCAACCTCGTCGGCGAGGTACTCGACCGCGGACAGGTCGTGCGTGATGAACAGGCAGGCGAAGCCCAGATCCCGCTGGAGGTCGGCCAGCAGATTGAGCACTGCAGCCTGGACCGAGACGTCCAGAGCACTGGTCGGCTCGTCAGCAACGAGTAGCCGCGGCTCTGAGATCAGTGCGCGGGCAATGCTGACACGCTGGCGCTGCCCGCCGGACAACTCGTGCGGTGACCGCTGTGCGACCTCCGGACGCAGTCCGACCCGGCGCAACGCCTCCGAGACCTTCGCCGGGATGTCCTTGCGGCGCATGAGCCGTAGTGGCTCGCCGACGATATCCCCGACCGACAGCCGCGGATCCAGTGAACCCGCAGGGTCCTGGAAGACGATCGACACGTCGCGGCGATGTGGGCGTAGCTGCCGACGGTTCAGGTGGGTGATGTCCGCGCCCGCGAGCCGAACGGTCCCACCCGTCGGTTCCAGCAGCCGCACGATGCAACGGCCCACCGTGGACTTGCCGGAACCACTCTCACCGACCAATGCGACCACAGAGCCCTGGCGGATCCGCAGCGTCACGCCGTCGACCGCCCGTACCGGTCCGAAGTGCATGACCAGGTCTTCGACCTCCAACGCGTCCATCAGACCTCCACCGGTTCTCGGACCGGGTTCCAGCACGCGACGCGGTGCGGACCAGGTGTCAGGTTCGGCTCGGACGCCGTACAGGTGTCCAGTGCTCTCGGGCAGCGGTCGGCGAACGTACAGGCGTCCGGCTGTTCGGCGAGGACCGGCACCAGGCCGGGAATCTCGTTCAGGCGGTGGGTCTCCGCGTGCCGGCCGGCCGCGGGCGAGGCGCCCAGCAGCCCCGCGGTGTACGGGTGCTGCGGACGGGAGAACAACTCGTGCACCTCGGCGGTCTCGACCACCCGTCGGGCGTACATCACCGCGACCCGGTCGGCCAGATCGGCGACCACTCCGAGGTCGTGCGTGATCAGCACGATGCTGGTCCCGAGCCGCTCCCGCAGTTCCCGCAGTACGTCGAGGATGCCGGCCTGGATCGTGACGTCGAGCGCGGTGGTCGGCTCGTCGGCGATCAGCACCTTGGGGTCACAGGCGACCGCCATCGCGATCATCACGCGTTGCCGCATCCCGCCGGACAGTTGGTGCGGGTAGTCGCCGACCCGGCGCTCGGCCGACGGAATGCCGACCAGCTTGAGCAGCTCGACCGACCGGTCGCGCGCGGCCTGCCGGCTGAGACCGATGTGGGTCCGCAGGACCTCGGCGATCTGGTGGCCGACGGTGAACACCGGGTTCAGCGACGTCATCGGCTCCTGGAAGATGTACGCCATCTCGCGGCCGCGGATCGAGCGGAGCGTGCGCTTGTCGGCGCCGATCAGCTCGATGCCGTCGAGCTTCACCGATCCGGCGACGGTGGCTGTCCGGGGGAGCAGGCCGGCGAGGCTCATCGCGCTCACGCTCTTGCCGCAGCCGGACTCGCCGACGACCGCCAGCACCTCGCTCTCACCGACCTCGAGACTGACCCGGTCGACCGCGGACAGTGTGCCGTCCTCGGTCCGGAAGGTGACGGAGAGGTTCTTCACCTCGAGCACGGTGTTCATCGGCGGCTCGCTTTCGGGTCGAGCGCATCGCGCAGACTGTCGCCGACGACGTTGAACGCCAGTGTGAGCAGCATGATCGCCACGCCGGGCATCACCGCGGCCCAGGGTGCGCGGGCGGCGAACTGCTGGGCGTCCGACAGCATCGTGCCCAGGCTCGGCGCCGGCGGCTGGATGCCGAGGCCGAGGAACGACAGCACCGCCTCGCCGAGAATCGCGGCCGGGATCGCGACCGTGGCCTGGACGATGATCACCGACGCGGCGTTCGGCAGGATGTGCCGGCCCAGCACCCAGGCGTCACCGGCGCCCTCGACGATCGCCGCGGCGACGAAGTCGAGCGACTTCAGCCGCAGCGTCTCCGACCGGACGATCCGGATCACCCCCGGGATCTGGGCGATCCCGATCGCGATCGCCGCGTTGCCCAGGCTGGCGCCGCGGATCGCGGCCAGCCCGACGGCCAGGATCAGGAACGGGAACGCCAGCACCAGGTCGGTGAACCGCGAGATCAAAGCGTCGATCGCCCGGAAGTACCCGGCCATCAGGCCGAGCGGTACGCCGATCGCCAGCGACGTGGCGACCGCGAGCAGCCCGACGTGCAGCGACGCCCGCAGCCCGTACATGATCCGGGCGAGCACGTCCCGGCCGAGGTCGTCGGTGCCGAGCAGGTAGCCGGCCGTTCCGGGCGGTGCGAACGCCTGGTCGAGGTGGGTCTGCGTGGGCTCGTGCGGGGCGAGCCAGGGGGCGAACACCGCGAGGACCACCGCGAGTCCCAGGACGACCAGGCCGGAGATCGCCAGCGGGTTGCGGAGCATCCGCCGGACGACCCTGCGCCGGTTGCTGCGCAGCGGCGTCCCAGCGGTGACGGTGACATCGGTGATGGCCATCAGGCGTCACCCCGCACCCGGATGCGCGGATCGATGACCGAGTACAGCAGGTCGACGAGCAGGTTGATCAGGATGTACGCCGCCGCCGTCACCAGGACGACCGCCTGGATCACCGGGTAGTCCCGCTGGAAGACCGCGTCCACGGTCAGCTTGCCGAACCCGGGAAGCGCGAAGATCCGCTCGGTGACCACCGCGCCGGAGATGAGCGCGCCGAGTTGCAGGCCGACGATCGTGACCACCACGATCAGGCTGTTGCGGAGCGCGTGCCGCCCGATCACCGCGCGCGGCGAGAGGCCTTTGGCTTCCGCCGTACGAATGTAGTCGGCGCTCAGCGCGTCCAGCATCGACGACCGGGTCTGCCGCATGATCACCGCGGCCAGGCCGGTGCCGAGGATCAGCGCGGGCAGGATGAGGTGGTGCAGGTTGCCGACCGGGTCGGTGAAGAACGGCACGAACCCCGACGCCGGGAACAGCCCGAGCGCGACCGACAGGTAGAGGATCGCCATCAGGCCGAGCCAGAAGTTCGGCACCGACAGGCCGAGCAGGGCGAGCGCGTTCGCGGCCCACTCCGCCGGCCGCCCCCGGCGGACGGCGGCGACGACACCCGCACCGACCCCGAGCACGCTGGCGACCAGGATCGCCAGCACCGACAGCTCGATGGTGACCGGCAGCGCGTTCGCGATCATCGTGGTGACCGACTCGCCGGTCCGGATCGACTGCCCGAGGTCGCCCCGGGCCGCGTGGCTGACGAACTGCCAGAACTGCACCAGCAACGAGTCGTCCAGCCCGTACTGCTCCCGGATAGCCCGCAGCGACTCCGGGTCCCGGTCCTCGCCGGCCAGCGCGAGCGCCGGGTCACCCGGCAACGCGCGCACGCCGACGAAGACGACGATCGTTGCCAGGATCAACGTGACGATCGACTGCCACAACCGGCCGAGGAGGTACCGCCTCACTTCGCGAACCCGGCGAAGGCCGCTCGCAGGACACCGTCCGGGTAGACCTGGATGCCGAGCACCTTCTTCGAGACACCGGTCAGGTTGCGCTGCCGGTACAGGTAGATCAGGGGCAAGTCCTGCTGCAGCTTGGCGACCACGTCGCCGTACAGCTTGACCCGGTCGGCCTTGTCGGTCGACTGCCGGGCGTCGGTCAGCAGCTCGTCCACCTCGGGATTGCTGTAGCCGGCGACGTTCTGGCTGCCGGACGTACCGACGAAGTTGTAGATGTTCGCGTCCGGGTCGACCCGGCCGGACCAGCCGAGCTGCAGCAGCTCGAAGTCACCGCGGTCCTGCTGGTCGAGCAGCGAGGCGTACTCGACCGGCTTGATCACCAGGTCGAACCCACCCTCCTTGACCATCGCCTGCAACGCCTGCGCGAGCCGGAGGCTGTCGGGGTTGTTCGAGGTGATCATCGTGACCTTGTACGGCGTACTCGCGCCGGCGTCGGCGAGCAACTGCTTCGCCTTCGCCGGGTCGTGCGGCGGGCACACCTGGGCGGCGTCGGAGGTGAACTCGCTCTTCGGTGAGACCGGCGAGCAGGCGACCGTGTTCAGGCCGTTGAAGATCGACTTGACCAGTGCCTCGCGGTCGACCGACAGCGCGAGCGCCTGCCGGATCCGCGGGTCCTTGGCGATCGGGGTGTCCAGCGGCTTCAGCGGGTTGCCGATGCCGTTCGCGTTCGCGATGTTGACGGTCAGGCCCTGGTACCCGAGCGACTGCGACTGCAGCACGGTCATCGTGCCGTCCTGCTGCAGGCTCGGCGCGTCCTGGGTCGAGAGCGAGTCGGCGACCTGGGCGTCACCGGACTTCAGGTTGGCCGAGCGGATGCTGGAGTCGGTGATGATCCGGTACTCGATCGCGTCCAGGTGCACCTTCGCGGCGTCGTAGTACAACGGGTCCTTGACCACCTTGATCGAGTTCTGCGCGACCCGGCTGGCGAACTTGAACGGGCCGACGCAGACCGGCGCGGTGGAGAAGTTCGCGCCGAGCCTGGACACCGCGGCCGGGCTGAGCACCATGCCGGCCCGGTCGGCCAGCGCGGCGGTCAGCGGCGCGAACGGCTTGGACAGCTTGATCACCACGGTGTTCGGGTCCGGCGTCTCGACCGCGCTGATCGGGCCGAGCTCGCTCTTGCGTCCGGAACCGGCCAGGGTGAGGCCGCGCTCGATCGAGACCTTCACCGCAGTCGAGTCCAGGGTTCCGCCGTCGGCGAACCTGACGCCCTGCTTGAGCGGGATGGTCAGACTCAGACCGTCGGCGGAGATGGTCGGCAACGCGGTCGCCAGCTGCGGGACGACCTTCGCGTCCGGTCCGAGGTCGTAGAGCTTCTCGCACATGGTGTGGAAGACGTAGCGCGAGTAGAGGCTGCGCGACAGCGTCGGATCCAGCTTGTCCGGGTCGGCCGACAGGGCAACGGTCAGCGTGCCGCCGGGCTTCACCTGGGCCGGGTCCGCCGGGTCGCCGAACACGTCCTGGCCGCCGGCCTGCTGACTGTTGCTGCCGCCGCCCTCGCTGCCCGCCGGCTCGACGGGGGAGCAGGCGGTGCCGATCAGCGCCAGCGCGATCACCCCGGCAGCAGCTCCGGCGAACGAGGAACTGGAGCGGTTCAGTAGGAACGGAAGTCGGCGAGTAGTCATCTCGTGCTCCTGAGTAGGCGGTCTCGTCGACTGTTTCATGTATACAAGGGACGTGCGCAAGTGAATCGGCGAGTTTGAGTGAACCTTTTACGAGTCCGCGCCGTACTCCGATGTGAACGTTCAAGCGCCGGCCGCCGGGGCTGCCGGACACTGTCGCACGCCTCGGCGGCCCCGCGGTCAGGCGTTCACCGGATAGCGGAGCTCGCCTACGGGCAACGGCTCGCCGGTGAGCGAGAGCGCCATCAGGTTGGGCCCGTCGAAATGCGGATGACGGATGCCGAACATGATCGCTCGCCGGAACCCGAACCGCGGGTAATACTCGGCGTGCCCGAGCACGACGACGGATTGCTCACCGAGCTCACGCGCTGTCACCAGCGCCGCCCTGATCGCCGCACCGCCACCGCCTTGCCGCTGGTACGCCGGAAGGACGGAGACCGGCCCGAGGGACAGGATCGGGGTGTCGCCGACATGGCACCGGGTGAGCAGCGCGTGAGCGACCGGCCGGTCCTCCACGGTCGCGACGAACGACAGGCCGTCGAGCCAGGCGACCGGGTCGGCCCGGAGCGCGTCGAGGACGTCGACCTCGAACTGGCGCCCGAACGCCTGGCGGGTGACCTCACGGATGGTTCCGATGTCCGCGCTCGTCTCGGCGCGGGTCTTCCAGGTGATGCTGGACAACGGAGGAACCCCTTCGGGTCAAGGGGCCCCGCGTCCGGCGGACCCCCGGGTGAGTTGGCTGACCGGAACGGCTGCCGCGCACGCGACAGCACCCACCGACGCGATCATCAACCCACCTCCTCCAGCTCCGAAATCGGCCACACCCTACCGAGACGGCCGACCGGCTGCACCGGATTTTCCGGTGCGGCCCAGCGAGGTCGGTCACCAGTCACGCATGAGCGGACACCGCCGGCTACCAGTCAGTGGCGAGCGCGCTCAGGGGATCGGTCGTGGCGGGAGCGGTCGGGGTCCAGGTCTCGCCGACGCGCCGGTACGGGTGCCAGCGACCGCGGCGGTCCAGGCGGAGTTGGGTGTCCGCGCCGACCGTGATCCGGTTGCCGGCGATCTCCACGGTGAACTCGGCCGCGACGAGCTCGGTCCGGGCTCGGGCCAGCTCCGCCGGATCCGGCGTCCAGGTGTGTTCGAGGACGTCGAGCCCGGGCGCGCCGCCGTACCTCCAGGCTTGGATGCCGAGGGCGAGGTCGTCGTCACCGCCGAGCGGTCGGGCGAGCTCGGGGAAATCGGCGGCCAGGCGGACGGTGTCCTGCCACTCGTCGAGCGGTTGCGGCTCCGGCGTCCCGTGCAGCAACGCGTTCAGGAGCGCGCGGGCGCGCCGCGACGCGTCCAGCACCAGCAACGGAAGCGTCGCCGGCGCGAATCCCTGCGGAGGTTGGATCCCGCTCACCGCCAGCTCGTCCGCCGTCGCCTTGGCCGGCAACTCCGGTACGTCGGGCAGTTCCGTGACCGCCGCGGCCAGCACGTCAGTCATCGGCACGCCGCCCGGCCCGGCCTCGTTAGCAGCGGACCGTTGCGCGACCGGAGCGTCGCCACCCCGGACCTGGCGGCTCTGCAGTCGGTCGAGCAGATCCTCGCGGGAGCGGCCGCGGAGGAGCAGCAGGACGAACGGGTCGGAGTCGAGCAGCCAGGAGACCTGGTAGCAGAGCCCGGCCGCGTGCCGGCAGGGAAGCTCCCAGCCGTCGCAGCCGCAGCTCGGATCGAGGTCGCCGATTCCCGGCAGCAACGGGACACCCGCGTCGGCCGCGGCGTCGACCAGGTCGTGCGGCATCTCGCCGTCCAGCAGTGCGGCGATGTGCCCGGCGCGTGCCGCGACCTGGTCGAGGAACCGGTCCCACTCGTCCTCGGTCAGCTCGTCGACCCGGACGACCGCCTCGTACGTGTCGTCGGGGGAGTACACCGTCGCGGCGATCCGCCCGGGACTGATCGTGATCGTCCCGACCTGTCCGGAGTTCGCGTACCGGCGGCCCTTGCGCAGCTGGTCGGAGTCCAGCGACGTGTCCTCCAGCGCCTGCACCCAGGCACGCGCCCACCACGATCGGCCGCGGGTACTGCGCCGCTGCGCCTCGAACGCCGGAAATCCTCGTGCCTCGGTCATCGCAGCCCACCTCGCAGCTCGACCAGGTCCGCCAGCTCGGCGTCCGACAGCTCGGTCAGCGCCGCCTCGCCGCCCGCGAGCACCGCGTCGGCGAGCTCGCGCTTGCTCGCGAGCATGGCCGCGATCCGGTCCTCGATGGTGCCCTCGGCAATCAACCGGTGCACCTGGACCGGTTTCGTCTGGCCGATCCGGTATGCGCGGTCGGTCGCCTGGTCCTCGACCGCCGGATTCCACCACCGGTCGTAGTGCACGACGTGGTCCGCCCGGGTCAGGTTGAGCCCCGTACCGGCGGCCTTGAGGGACAACAGGAAGACCGGGACGTCACCGGCCTGGAACCGCTCGACCATCTCCTCCCGCTTCGGCACCGGCGTGCCGCCGTGCAGCAGCTGCGACCCGATACCGCGCTCGGCCAGGTGGCGTTCGAGCAGCCGCGCCATCGCGACGTACTGCGTGAAGACCAGGACGGCGCCGTCCTCCGCGACGATGGTCTCCAGCAACTCGTCGAGCAGTTCGAGCTTGCCGGACCGCCCGGTCAGCCTGGCCGCGTCGCCTTCCTTCAGGTACTGCGCCGGGTGGTTGCAGATCTGTTTGAGGCCGGTCAGCAGCTTCACGATCAGCCCCCGCCGGGCCATCCGGTCGCTGGCCTTCACCTCGGTCATCAGTTCGCGGACCGTCGCCTCGTACAGCACGGCCTGCTCGCGGGTGAGCGACACCGGCTGGTCCGTCTCGGTCTTCGGCGGCAGCTCCGGCGCGATCCCCGGATCCGACTTGCGCCGGCGGAGCAGGAACGGCCGGACGAGCTTGGCCAGCCGCTGCGCGATCTCTTCGTCCTTGTCCGCCTCGATCGGCGTCGCCCACTGGTTCCGGAAGGTTCCGAGCCGGCCGAGGAGCCCAGGTGTGGTCCAGTCGAGGATCGCCCACAACTCGGAGAGGTTGTTCTCCACCGGCGTTCCGGTCAATGCCACCCGCGCCTGCGACGGTACGGTCCGCAACGCCTTCGCCGTACCGGACGACGGGTTCTTCACGTGCTGCGCCTCGTCCGCGACGACCAGCGCCCACCGATGCCCGGCCAGCCGTACGGCGTCGCGCCGCAACGTGCCGTACGTCGTCAGCACGAAACCGTCATCGGCTCCGTCGAGCGACCGCGCCGACCCGTGGAAGCGGCGTACCGGAGTGCCGGGTGCGAACCGCTGCACCTCGCGCTCCCAGTTGCCGAGCAGGGACGCGGGACACACGACGAGGGTCGGACCCGCGGTCACGGGCGAGGTCTGGCGGTGGAGGTGGAGCGAGATGAGCGTGATCGTCTTGCCGAGACCCATGTCATCGGCCAGACATCCGCCGAGCCCGAGCGAGGTCATCCGGGCCAGCCAGCGAAGCCCGCGCAACTGGTATTCGCGCAAGGTGGCCTGGAGCCCGGTCGGCGCGCCGATCGGCTCGTCGACCCGATCGGGGTCGGCGATCCGGGTGCGGAGGTCCTCGAGCCAGTCGGCGGGCTTGACCGCGACCTGGCGGCCGTCGATCTCGGTCGTCCCGGTGAGCGCCGCGCTCAGGGCGTCGATCGCGGTCACCGGTTTGAGGATGCGCTCGCGGGCCTTGCGGGCCAGGTCGGGGTCGATCAGCATCCACTGGTCTCGCAGGCGGACCACCGGACGGGTCGCCTCGGCCAACCGGTCCATCTCGGCCGCGGTCAGCGGATCGTCGCCGAGCGCGACCTGCCAGCTGAACTCGAGGGTCGCGTCCCCGCCGAAGAAGCTGGGCAGGTCACTCGGCGGCCCGTCCGAGGACGTGATCGCGGCTCGCGCGCTGAGCGCGCGGCCGAGGCTCCGCGGCCAGTGCAGGTCCACCCCCGCGGCCGCCAGCCGCTGCGCGCCGCCGGCCAGCAGCTCCGCGATCTCCTCGTCGGACAGCTCCATCCGGTCCGGTACGGCGGAGTCCAGCAGCCGGGACAGTGGTGCCCACACCCGCCCGGCCCGGCGGATCGCCACTGTCGCGTCGATCCGCGCCCGGGGGCCGAAGCCGGGAACGTCGTCGGCCCAGACGTCGTCCGCGTCCCGCACGAGCGTCGGGTCCTGCAAGCTGTGCAACTGCACCACCGCCCGGAACACCATCGACTCGGGCAGCTCGATCCGCAACGAGATCCGCACCCCGGTGTCGAGCCCCACCGACACCTCGTCCGCCCACGCGCGCAACCCTTCCGCCCGCTGAGCCTTCACGGCGGTGAAGAGGCTGGTCTTGTGAGCCTTCGCGGCGGCGGGGGATCGGGGCATCCCGTCGGCGACCGCGTCCAGGAAGCCCCGGAGCAGCTCCTCCGCCACCGGAAGCCGGACGTCGCCGGACTCGCCGGGCAAGGGCAGCGCCCGGGCAGCCGGCGGCATGGCCTCGGCCAGTGTGAGCAGACGGTTGACGTCGTCGGCGTCCAGCGGGCCGACTCGCCACGCGTCGTGACCGCCCGGGGAGACGCCGGGCAACAGTTTGCCCCGGGCAACCAGTTGGAGACCGGCGAGTGCGGCGGCACCCCAGAAGGCAGCCGACGGGTGGGCTCCGGCGGTCTGGCGGGCACGACCGAGCACCGGGACCGCC
>NZ_SMKR01000170.1 GCF_004348725.1 Kribbella turkmenica | reverse complement strand
GGAACTGGACCTCGTCACCACCCCATGACCCTCCTCGCCATCACCGGCCTACCGGGCACCGGCAAGTCCAGCCTCGCCGAGGGTATGGGCAAACGCACCGGTGTCCCGGTCTTCGCCGGCGACTGGCTGCTCGGGGCGCTGAAGCCGCACGGAGTGCTCGACGGCCTCAGCAGGCCGGCGTTCCTGGCGCTGTACTACGACCTGCTCGGGACGCTGATCAGACGGCAACTCATGTTCGGTCAGTCCGCGATCGTCGACTGTTTGCTCGACGACGAGATCGCCGACCGGTGGGCAAGGACCGCGGCGCGCTTCGGGTCCCGGCTGTTCGTCGTCGAGTGTGTTTGTACTGACGAAACCGAACATCGGCGACGGCTGGAACGCCGGCAGCGGGCCATTCCCGGCTGGCACGAGGTGGGCTGGGACCACGTCGACCGGATGCGGGCGGAGTACCCGCCGCTGACCGGCGAGCACCTCACCGTCGACGCGATGGATCCGTTCGAGGACAACCTGGGTTTGATCAACACCTACATCGGGGGTGGGTTCGAGCCAACGAACCAGTAATGTGCTCCCGTGCCTCAGCTTCGGGTTGCTCTCGCTCAGCTCAATGTGACCGTCGGCGACATCGACGGGAACGCCGAGAAGATCGTCGCGTGGACCCGCAACGCCGTCGAGCGGGGCGCGCACGTGGTGGCCTTCCCGGAGCTGGCGCTGACCGGTTACCCGGTCGAGGACCTGGCCCTGCGGGCGTCGTTCGTGGACGCGTCCCAGGCCCGGATCCAGGACCTCGCCGCCCGGCTGGCCGACGAGGGTCTCGGCGACATCGTCGTGGTCTGCGGCTACCTCGACCGCGCTACCGGTACGGCGATGGGCGTGGACCGGCTCGGCCGTCCGAAGGGCTCCCCGACCAACTCCGCCGCGGTGATCCACCAGGGTCGCGTCGTCACCAGCGCCGTCAAGCACCACCTGCCGAACTACGGCGTCTTCGACGAGTTCCGGCACTTCGTCCCCGGCAGCACCTTGCAGGTGGTCCGGGTCCACGGCGTCGACGTCGCCCTGGTGATCTGCGAGGACCTCTGGCAGGACGGCGGCCCGGTCGCCGTCGCCAAGGCCGCCGGCGCCGGACTGCTTCTCGTCATCAACAGTTCGCCGTACGAGGCCAACAAGGACGACGTCCGAGGTGAGCTCGTCAGCCGCCGGGCCCGCGAGGCCGGCTGCTCGCTGGCCTACGTCAACCTGGTCGGCGGCCAGGACGAGCTGGTCTTCGACGGCGACTCGCTGATCGCCGATGCCGAGGGCAAGGTGTTCGCCCGGGCCCCGCAGTTCGAGCAGGGCAGCATGGTGGTCGACCTCGACCTGCCCGCGCCGAGCGGTACGCCGGAAGGCACGCACGAGGGCATCGAGATCGTGCACACCGTGATCCACGACGACGCGCTCCCGGCGTACGAAGGGATCGCCGCCGCGGTCGCGCCGCGGCTCGCGGACGAGGCCGAGATGTACGGCGCCATCGTCACCGGCCTGCGCGACTACGTGCAGAAGAACGGCTTCAAGTCCGTGCTGCTCGGCCTGTCCGGCGGGATCGACTCGTCGCTGGTCGCCGCGATCGCCTGTGACGCGGTCGGGCCCGAGCACGTCTTCGGAATCTCCAACCCGAGTGTGTACTCCAGCGACCACTCCCGCGACGACGCCGCCGAGCTGGCCGCCCGCACCGGTCTGAACTACCGGGTGATCCCGATCCAGCCGATGGTGCAGCCGTTCATCGACACCCTCGGACTCACCGGCCTGGCCGAGGAGAACCTGCAGGCCCGGGTCCGGGCGGTCATCTGGATGGGCCTGTCGAACGCCGACGGCCACCTGGTTCTTGCCTGCGGCAACAAGTCCGAGCTGTCCGTCGGCTACTCGACCATCTACGGCGACGCGGTCGGCGGGTACGCGCCGCTGAAGGACGTCCCGAAGACGGTGGTCTGGCGGCTGGCGAAGTGGCGGAACGCGGACGCGAAGGCCCGCGGCCAGCAGCCGCCGATCCCGGAGAACTCGATCGCCAAACCGCCGTCGGCCGAGCTCCGCCCGGGTCAGCAGGACACCGACTCGCTGCCGCCGTACGACCTGCTCGACGACATGCTGGACGACTACGTCGAGCAGGACCGCGGCAGCGCCGAACTGGTCGCGGCCGGGTTCGACACCGAGCTCGTGAGCAAGGTGATCCAGCTCGTCGACAAGGCGGAGTACAAGCGCCGGCAGTTCCCACCGGGACCGAAGATCACCCACAAGGCATTCGGCCGGGACCGTCGGCTGCCGATCACGAGCGCCTGGCGCGAGGACGCCCGCAAGGCGGCGCACGTGACCGGGGACGCCGATCCGCAGACACCGGCGACAGGTGAGGGGGCACGGAAGGTGGCGGAGAGCACTGACTGATTCCTGGCGGTACCGACCGACCTCCGACACCCCGTGGGGCACCCCCGAGGAACCCGCGGACCGCTCCGGCCTGCCCGCCGACGATCTGGGCAATCGTTCAGGTGCAGCCGGTAGCGCTCACCCTCCGCAACGGTGGGACGATGAAGGCATGGTTGACAACTTCCTGTCGGCCGGTACCCAGGACGACGACGAACTGCCCTCGCCGTACGGGACCGGACCGAAGAACCGGACAACCGAGGAGCACCGCCGCTCGGACTACGGCGACGACACCTGGCGGGACCGCGGCAACGGCCTCGGACTCGACCCCTCGCCGTCACTGCCGAGCGCCCCCAGGTCGTACGAGCGCGGGCCGGTGCCGCAGCAGCCGTACGTCCCGAAACCGCCGTACCTGCCGGAACCGCCGCCACCGCCCACGCAGCAGCAACAGCAACGCGCGTACGGCGACCAGCCACAGCAGCGCCCGTACGGCGAGCCGCCGCAGCGACGGCCGGAGTACTACGGCGGTGGGTCCGCCGAGCCCGGTCGTGGCGAGCCCGGTCGTGGCGAGCCCGGTCGTGGCGAGCCCGGTCGTGGCGAGCCCGGTCAGAATCGGGAAGAGTCGCCGTTCGGTCAGTACCAGGAGCAGAGCCCGTACCGGCCGCAGCAGCCTCAGCAGGCACCGGCAGGACCTCCGCAGCAGCAGGGCCGTCCGAGTCCGTTCGGCCCGGGGAGCAACGGCGTACCTCCGAACACTCGGCCGGTACCGCCACCGGGCCCGCCGCAGCAGCGCCAGCCCGCTCCCCCACATGCCGGTAGCAACGGCGTGACGCCGCACCCGCCGGCACCACACGGCTCCAACGGAACGAGCAACTGGAGTGCGCCTGCACCGGCTCCGGCGCCGGGTGGGCACAACAACGGCGTCACCTCGCCGCCGCCTCAGCAAGCGCAGCACCAGCCGCCTCAGCCTCAGGCTCAGGCTCAGTCGAACACGTCGAGCCAGGGGGCGACGCCACCGCCTCCTGGCCAGCAGCCGAGCCAGCCGAACCCCCGGCGCGCCCCCGAGCCTGCGAACCCGCCGCGCGGCAACAACCTGGACACCCCGACCATCACGGCGTACCTGCCGGAGATGCTGGAAGGAAAGTACGGACAGGAGTCCGGAGGCCAGTCGGACAACGGCTACCTGTCCGACCCGAGTGCGGAGTACGAGAGCAACACGCCGGTGAGTGAACAGTCCAAGCCGGTCGGCGCGCGGCGACGCGCGGACGTCCAGCAGGACGCACCGAGTCAGGTCGCCGCGGAGCACACCGGTTCCCACCGCGCCCGGCGCGCCCAACCGGCCCCGTCCGGTGCTCAGCCGTCCGGCCCGGTCGCACAACCGACCGGATCCGCCGACCAGCCGGCCGCGTCGGTCGCTGAGCCGCCCGCGCAGACTCCACCTCAGAACAACGCCGGGTCGCCGGGGAATGCGTCCTCGACCGCGCCGGGTGAGGGCAGCAAGCGGCCGCGCCGGTACCGGATCCACCACCTCCGCGACCTGAAGAACCGTGGCGAGAAGTGGGCGATGCTCACGGCGTACGACCAGTACACCGCGGAGATCTTCGACCAGGCCGGCATCCCCGTCCTGCTCGTCGGCGACTCCGCCGCGAACAACGTGTTCGGCTACGAGACGACGCTCCGGGTCACCGTCGACGAACTCATCCCGCTCGCCCGTGCCGTCGCCGGCGCCGTGGAACGTGCGCTCGTCGTTGCCGACCTCCCGTTCGGCTCGTACCAGGCGTCCCCCGAGCAGGCGTTCCACACCGCCGTCCGCTTCATGAAGGAAGCCGGTGTGCACGCGGTCAAACTCGAGGGCGGCCGCACCGTCGTACCGATGGTGGAGAAGCTCACGCAGTCCGGCATCCCGGTGATGGCGCACATCGGCTTCACCCCGCAGAGCGAACACAGCATCGGCGGCTACCGCGTCCAGGGCCGCGGCGACCAGGCCGCCGGCCTGATCGACGACGCCATCGCCCTTGCCGAAGCCGGCGCGTTCTCCGTCGTCCTCGAGATGGTCCCCGGCGACGTCGCCGCCGAGATCACCAAACGCGTCACCATCCCCACCATCGGCATCGGCGCCGGCCGCGACACCGACGCCCAGGTCCTCGTCTGGCAGGACATGGCCGGCATGCGCTCCGGCACCATGCCCCGCTTCGTCAAGCAGTACGCCAACCTGAGAGCCATCCTCACCTCCGCAGCCACCTCCTACGCGGCCGACGTCGCATCAGGAGCGTTCCCCGCGAACGAGCACACGTTCTGATCCACCCCACGCGCACACCGGTTGTTGCGGTCGACGGGCAACCAGCCTTCAGATCCAAGGCAATCCCGACCGCTCGGTCCAATACTCCTCAGCCTGCTGAGCGAACTCCTCCAGCGGCCCCGCCACCTCGTACGCGAGGTTGCTTGCGAGTTGTTCCGCCGTGCTCGCGCCGCTCAGCACCACATCCGCCCACGGCTGCCCGACAGCCGCACCGATCGCCAGCGCATCCGGCGCGACCCCGCGCCGACGAGCGAGCTCGTTGAACGGCGTCCGACCGGCCTTGTCCGTCAGACGGCCGTTGGCGACCGCTTCCTTCACCACGACGAACCACCCGGCATCGTGCGCCTCGGCGAGCGCCGGTCCGACGGACGTCTCCAGCACGTTCCAGGTCGACTGCACCGCGGTGAACGGGCCGCTGAGCGCGAGCGCCTTGCGCAGCGTTTCGGCCTGGCGTGGTCCGCTTGTCGACAATCCGACCCGTACGCCGTCGGCCGCGAGCTGACCGAGCCGGTCGAGCAACTCGGGATCGTCGAGAGCCGGACTGTCCGACGTGAGGCTGTGGACCAGGTAGAAGTCCGGTGGTCCACCAAGCGCTCGAAGGGTCTCGGGCCATTGCCGTTCGAACGTCGCCAGCGAGTGGTCCTTCACCTCGTGCGTGTCCGCCTCGTGCCGCCAGTCGGCGACGTACGTGTAGCCCCATTTCGATCCGATGGTGAGCTGGTCGCGGCGCTCGGGCGTGAGCCACTCGCCGAGGAAGACTTCGGCAAGACCGTACGAACGCGCGGCGTCGAAGTAGCGGACACCGGCTCGCCACGCCTGTTCGAGCAGTTCGTGTGTTCGCGTCCTCAGGTCCCCGATCGCGCGGCCCGGCGGCAGGTCCTCGTCGTGTGCGAGGTTGATGTACCCGGGGCGCCCGAGTGCTGCCAGTCCCAAGCCGATCGTCGCCGTCATGGATCGATCGTCTCACCCGGTGTCGGTGGCAACGATCACCGGACGCGCCGCAACAGCCGACGCCGGACCGCCTGTGTCGTCTAGCGTTTTGTTGTGTGAGCGATCATCGTCTGCCACCACCTGGCACCGTCGTCCGGCGTACGACGGCCCGCGTGCTGCCGGTCCGTCCCGACGGCCGGGTGCTGCTGCTGCACGGCTGGGATCCGCTGAAGCCGCAGACGCCGTACTGGTTCACCATCGGCGGCGGTGTCGAGGCCGGCGAGACGGTCGTGCAGGCGGCCAGCCGGGAACTGCGCGAGGAGGTCGGCGTCCACCTGCCGATCGAGTCCCTTGGTACGCCCGTGGCGACGAACACGATCGAGTACGAGTGGGGCGGATGCCTGGTCATCCAGCACCAGACGTTCTTCGCGGCCGCGGTGGAGGGCGTCGACGTGACGTTCGCGAACCAGGAGCAACTCGAGCTGGAGACCATCAGCGCGCACGGCTGGTGGTACGGCGACGACCTCGAGGCGACCGGACAGGCCGCCCACGTCACCATCCCCGGCCTGCTCCGCCAGGCGGCCGACGCGATCACTCTCCGCCGCGCGTCCTGACACCGTTCGGCCGGGCCGCCTGAAGGGCCACGGTCAGCGGCCGCGGGCCTCTTTGAGGACCTTCTTCTTGACCTTCTTGTCGACCTTGTAGTGAACGCGATCGAGCCGCTCGGCGCAGCCGGCATCGGCGAGCCGCTTGAGGACGACCGGGCACTTCTTGCACCTCGGCTTGTCCTTGCAGCACTTCTTCTTCGCGGTCACTGACGGCACGCAGCGAGTGTAGGTGAGGCAACCCTAACGCGCTAGTTGACCGAGCAGGGGTCGTGTCGCACGTCACTGCCGCCGTCCGTTCGGCACGAGGTCCGGCCACTGGACGAGTATCAGCCGAGTTGCCGGGAAAGCAGTTCCCGCGCCTCGACCAGCGACGGCCCGTACCAGGTCAGATGGCGGCCGGACACACACTTCGCCGGCCGCGTGAATGCCTCCGGACCGTCGTCCGGAGTAAACGCATAAGGCTCGTCCGGCAGCACCGCGATGTCGTAACCGGGCAACGCGTCCGGGTCGAACAGCGGATAACGTTCACCGGATTCCGCGAACACGTTGTCGATACCGATCCGCGACAACAGATCCCCCGCGAATGTGTCCCGCCCCAATGCCATCCACGGCCGGCGCCAGATCGGTACGACGGCCCGCCGGCGCTTCCCGGCATACGGCGTACTCCACACCTCGCGTGCTTGCCACAACCACTGCGGCGACTCACCGGTGATCGCGGACAGCATGCGTTCGAGTGAGACGAGTGATTCGGCGACGGTGGTCGGCGAGGTGGTCCAGACCGCGATTCCGCGCGCACGCAGCGCGTCGAGATCGACACTGCGATTCTCTTCGGCGTTCGCGATCACGACATCCGGATCGAGTGCGCCGACCACGTCGAGATCGGGATTCTTGGTACCGCGAACGCGGGTCACGTCGAGCTGTGCGGGGTGCGTGCACCAGTCCGTCGCACCCACGAGCAAGTGCTCGTGCGTCACTGCGATCGACTCGGTCAACGAGGGCACGATGCTGACCACGCGGCGCACTTCCGACGGCAGTACGACGACGTTGCCGAGGTCGTCCGTGTGCTCGCTCATCGAGTGCCTTCGTGGTCGTCCGCACGGTCGTCGTACGTGCTCTCCGGCATGTCCGTCACCTCACCTCGCGCAGGCCGTTGCCGAGGACAACACTCGCCGATCCGGCCGTTCGACACGAACTTTGTGCGCGTGTCGTCAAGAAATTCTTACACCCTTCAGGCATCCTCTTAGCGCGGCGGAATCCCTTCTGCACAAGGATTTTCGGCATTTGCGCGCCTGCGTGCGATCAGGACGCCTTAACCTGAAAACGTTTCGGGTGCTTTACGTAGCCACCAAGTGTTGTCATCATCATGACGACGAGGAATCCACCGTGGTTTTCCTCAGCCGCACCAAGGAGGCAGAGTGCCAGCCAAGAAGGCAGCCGCAGGGAAGGCGACAGCCAAAAAGGCTTCTCCCGCCAAGAAGACTGTCGCCAAGAAGACCAGCGCCGCGAGGACGACGTCCGCGCGCAAGGTCAGCGCAGCGAAGAAGACAGTGACGAAGAAGGTGAGTGCGGCAAAGAAGGCAGTCTCCAAGGCGCCTGCCAAGAAGACCGCCGCCAAGAAGTCGACTGCTGCGAAGAAGACCGCCGCCAAGAAGACGACGGCGAAGAAGACGGTCGCGAAGAAGGCCCCGGCCAAGAAGACGACCGCCAAGAAGACGACGGCGAAGAAGACCGTCGCGAAGAAGGCGCCGGCGAAGCGGACGACGGCCAAGAAGACCGTGGCCAAGAAGGCGCCCGCGAAGAAGACGGTCGCGAAGAAGGCGCCCGCCAAGAAGACCGCGGCTAAGAAGACCGCCGCGAAGAAGACGGCTGCCAAGAAGGCACCGGCGAAGCGGACCGCCGCGAAGAAGGCGCCGGCTCGCAAGGCTCCGGCCCGCAAGACCGCGGCCCGGCGGGTCACCCGCTGAGCCGGGCGTCAGCTCGCACGCGACGCCGACCGACAAGAACTGAGGGGCACCACCGGAAACGGTGGTGCCCCTCGGTGTGTTCCAGGCCTGGGGTGCGTTCTCCGCGCGGCCGTCGTCAGTCGTCGTTCCACTTCGGGTCGTTGTCCCAGGCCTCGTTGCGTTCCTGGACCTTCTCGAGTGCGCGGGCCGCCTCTTCCGGCGAGTTGTACGGTCCGAGCCGGTCGCCGGCCTTCTCCCCCTGGTACGGCTCGACCTTGCCGGTCTTGACGTTGTAGTACCACTCGTTGCTGTGATCGTCGCTCATCTGGATGACCGCCTCCCGGGAGTCTTGTCGCAGCTCACTACAATGATCCCACCATGTCGTCTCTCACTCCTGGCACCGTTTCGCCGCGCCGCGAAGTCCCGCGTCCATCCCGCGCCCCGAGTACGTCGGGAAGCCGGGCCCGACGCCGTACGACGGTTCCTACGTCACGTCGCCGGAGATCGTCGACCGGATGCGGGTGGCGAGCAAGCTCGCCGCGCAGGCCCTGCAGGCGGTCGGTGCGGCCGCGAAGCCCGGTGTCACCACCGACGAGCTCGACGCGATCGGGCACGAGTACCTGGTCGAGCGCGGTGCGTACCCGTCGACCCTCGGCTACCGCGGGTACCCGAAGTCGCTGTGCACCTCGGTCAACGAGGTGATCTGTCACGGTATCCCCGACGACCGTCCGCTCGAGGACGGCGACATCGTCAACGTCGACATCACCGCGTACCTCGACGGCGTGCACGGCGACACCAACGCGACCTTCCTCGTGGGTGACGTGGACGAAGAGGTCCGGCTGCTGGTCGAGCGCACCGAGGAGGCGCTGAACCGCGGCATCAAGGCGGTCCGGCCGGGCCGCCAGGTCAGCATCATCGGCCGGGTGATCGAGTCCTACGCCAAGCGGTTCGGGTACGGCGTCGTCCGCGACTTCACCGGTCACGGCATCGCCACGTCGTTCCACTCCGGGCTGATCATCCCGCACTACGACGACGAGCGCTTCGACGACGTGATCGAGCCCGGGATGACGTTCACCATCGAGCCGATGCTCACCCTCGGCACCTACGAGTACGACCTCTGGGACGACGGCTGGACCGCCACCACCAAGGACAACTCCATCACCGCCCAGTTCGAGCACACCCTCGTGGTCACCGACTCCGGCGCCGAGGTCCTCACCCTCCCCTGACCAGCACGCAGCACGCGCGCAGTCTGTTACGGCGCCCTCCGGCGGTGCTGGGGACGCTCACCGGTTGGAGGCTGAGCGGATGAAGGTGGCGAGGTCGTCGGACTGCCGGCGGCGGGAGTCCTCGTGGAGGTACATCATGTGGCCGGCCGGGTAGTACTTCGTCTCGATGTTCGCGGTCAGCTCGGCGGGGATCTGCAGGCGGGCGAGGGTGTACTCGGTGCCGAAGTACGGCGTTGCGCCGTCGTAGTGGCCGGACGCGACGTGGACCCGGAGATGCGGGTTGACGCGCATCGCCTCGGCGAGCTTCTCGGCGACGGTGATCTGCTGGCCCTCGAACTCCTTGAACGACCAGTTCTTCGCCGCGTCCACGTTGAGGATCTCGTACGGCAGGTCGTTCTCGTACTCCAGCTCGACCCGGACGTAGTGGTTCAGCGCCGCCGTGTACGGGCCGATGATCGCGCTGAACGACGGGTCCTTGCCCGGCGTCTCGCCGGCGTAGTCCGCGTCCCAGCCGGTGAACCGGCCGTCCAGCCGGCCGATCACCTGGCGGCGTGAACGCAGCAGCTCGGCGAAGAAGCGCATGTGCTCGATCCGCAGGTTCACCCGGTCGAGGTAGTCCTCGGACAGCCCGGTCAGCGACGCCAGCCGGGTGACCACCTCGGCCCGGTAGTCGTCGGGAATCCGGTTGCCCTGAGCAAGCGCATTCGGGTAGCGACCGGCGGCGAACCGCTCGGCGTCCGCGAGCACCTCGTCGAGCGTCCGGTCCGGCACGAGGCCGTGGTAGTGCGCGATGGCGGCGTACGACGGGAGGAACAGGGTGTACGGCAGGTCGTTGCCCGGGCTGAAGTCGAGCGTGCCGAATTCCAGCACCGCGGAGATCAGCATCACGCCGTTCAGGTACATCCCGTACCGCTCCTGCAGGTGCGCGGCGAGTCCGGCGGCGCGCGTCGTACCGTACGACTCACCGGCCAGGAACTTCGGCGACATCCACCGCCCGTTGCGCGACGTCCACAGCCGGATCACCTCACCGACGGACTCCAGGTCGCGCGTGAACCCGTGGTAGTCGCCCGGCTTCTCGCCCTCCACGGTCCGCGAGTAACCCGTCGACACCGGGTCGATGAACACGAGGTCACTGTGCTGCAGCAGGGATTCGGCGTTGTCCACCAGCCCGTACGGCGGGGGCGCGAGCTCACCGGCGTCACCGGACACGACCCGGCGCGGACCGAGTAGACCGAGATGCAGCCAGATGCTCGACGAACCCGGACCGCCGTTGAACGCGAACGTCACCGGCCGGTCGGCGGCGATGGCGTCGTCCAGCGTGTAGGCGGTCAGGAACACCTCCGCCTTCGGCCGGTGCCCGTCGAACTTCCCCTCGGTCAGCACCTCCTGCCGCAGCACGATCCGCCCGGTGGTCGCGGTGTACTTCAGCTTCTTCCGCCCGACCGGCAACACGTGCTGCGTCGACACCAGGTCGTCGGTCGGCGTGCTGGCCTTCGTCTCTGCGGCCGCCTCGGACGTGGGCTCGGTAGTCTCATCCTTCGCCATGTCGAGCACCCTAGACCAAGCCTTCAACCATTAGCGTTGGGTCATGGCGACGATTCTGCACATCGCGTTCCCGGACCAGTGGGAAGCCGCCAAGCAGGCCGGCTGCTACCGGTGGTCGACGCGCGGCAAGAGCCTCGACGACGGTGCGACGTTCATCCACGCGTCCCGGCCCGAGCAGGTGGCCATGGTCGCGAACTTCGTGTACGCCGACGTCCGGCAGCCGCTGTGCCTACTGGTGATCGACACCGAGCGACTGGTGTCCGCGCTGTGCGACGAGGACCTGGACGCCATCGGCATCAGCTTCCCGCACATCTACGGCCCGCTGAACCTCGACGCCGTGGTCGACGTGCGCCCGTACGAGCGGGCAGCCGACGGCCGTTGGCCGGAGGTGACGGCGGAGGCCGTATCCTGAAAGAAGGAACGGGTCGGTCGGGCGATCGCGTCGTCCACCCACCGGTGGGCGCCGAGGAAAGTCCGGACTCCACAGGGCAGCGTGGTGGGTAACACCCACCCGGGGCAACCCGCGGGACAGTGCCACAGAAAGCAGACCGCCAGCGGCTCCGGTGAACCCCGTGGTTCACCGGAGTGCGGGTGAGGGTGAAAGGGTGGTGTAAGAGACCACCAGCTCCGCAGGTGACTGCGGAGGCTCGGTAAACCCCACGTGGAGCAAGGCCAAGAAGGACGACGGGCAACCGTCGTCCGCGCGAGCGTTCGAGGGCTGCCCGCCCGAGCTCGCGGGTAGGCCGCTGGAGGTGCCCGGCAACGAGCACCGTAGATGGATGATCGCCGATCACAGAATCCGGCTTACAGACCGGCCCGTTCCCTCCACCGTCTGTCAGCCCACGCGTGCTGGTCCGCCGACCCATTGGTATCGGTCGCCGACCCACGCGGGCTGCCGGCGGACCAGTTGGATGGCAGGCTTGGAGGGTGGCGCGCAGAGGTGTACGGCGAATGCGGACGGGGATCGTCATCCTCCTCCTCGTCGTGCTGCTCGCCGGCAGCGGTTACGTCGGCTGGGTAGCCGTCCAGCGATCGGAGCCGGTGGCGCTCCCAGATCCGACCGGAAACCACCAGGTCGGCCGGCGGACTTTCGAGTGGACCGACACCGCTCGCAAGGACCCGTACGGCGAGGGCCGGCGGAAGCTGTCCGTCTGGCTCTGGTACCCGGTGGCCAAGGAGACGACCGGCCGCAAGGTGCAGTACGCGCCAGGGCTGTGGAGCGATCTCCAACTCGGATCCCCGGCCTCCGTGTTCCAAGGATCGTTCGACACGCTCAAGGACCCGGCGTTCGACCGCGTCGCCGTCGCGCCCGGACGGTTCCCGGTTGTCGTGCTGATGCCGGGGCTTGGGCTGTCGGCGCCGATGTACGCGAGTCTCGCCGAGGACCTCGCGAGCCATGGCTACCTGGTCGCCGGCGTGACCCCGACGTACAGCGCGGATCTCACCGTCCTCGGCGGACAGAAGGTCGAGAGCAAGGAAGCCGCGAAGCCGGACGACCTGGAGAAGCAGGGCGATCACCTGGCCGGCATCTGGGCCGCGGACGCCCGGTTCGCCGGCTCGATGGTGGCCGGGCAACTGCCGAACAGCGTCGAGTCCGGCGTCGGTACGTCGTACGTCGGCCACTCGTTCGGCGGCGCGGCGGCGCTGGAGGCCTGCCGGACCGACAGTCGCTGTGCGGCGGCGGTCGACCTGGACGGCGTCCCGTACGGCGAGGTCGTCACGAAGGGTGTGCAGGCGCCGATCCTGCTGCTCGGCGCCGACGACTCCTGCATCACCGGAGTGTGCGGCCCGGACGCTCGCGGCGACGAGGACCGCGACCGCACACTATCGTTGCTCAAGGCAAGCAATGCTACGTCGTGGTGCGCGACCGTCCCGGGGACGAGCCACTACAACTTCACCGACTACGGCGCGTACTACCTGGCGCTACCGCTGCGGAAGTACCTCCCGCTCGGCAGTGCCGGTCCGCGGCACGCGCTCCGCGTCCAGAACGGCTACGTCAGCACGTTCCTCGCGCACGCGATCTACCGCGTCCCGGCTCCCGGCGCTCCGGCCTGCAGCAGCTAGAACCCCTCAGCCGAGGTCGAGTTCGTAGGTCTGCCCGACCAGGCTCGTGCCCCACGAGTCGTGCGGCTCGGACCCGGTCAGCCGGAAGCCGCGGGCGAGGTAGATGTGCCGCGCCGCGACGAGCGGGTCGTTGGTCCACAGCACCATCCGCTTGTAGCCGACCGCGCGGGCGAAGGTCAGACAGGTGTCGACCAGTTCACCGCCGAGGCCGAGCCCACGTGCTTCCGGCGTGACCAGCAGCAGCCGGAGCTGAGCAGTCGCCTCGTCCGGACCATGGACGCAGAAGATGCTGCCGGCCCGTTGTCCGTCGACCTCGGCGATCCACGCGGCCTCCCGCGAGTCGTCGTGCTCACTCGCGTATGCCGTCACGATCTGCGCGATCAGCGTCTCGTACGACAACCCCCAGCCGTACTCCGCCGCGTAGATCTCCGCGTGTGCCTGCACCACCCAGCCGAGGTCGCCCGGCTCCCCCAGTTTCCTGATCGACGTCATCCAGCGCCCCTATCTACTGACACGACTGTTTCAGTCAGCGATAATAACCTCGTGCCGACCGCGAAGCCAGTCCCTTCCGCCCGCCAGCAGGATCTGCTCGAGCGCGCCTACGCCTACTCGCTCACCCACGGGCTGGCCGACCTGTCGCTCCGCCCGCTCGCGACCGCGATCGGCTCCAGCCCGCGGGTGCTGCTGTTCCTGTTCGACAGCAAGGACGGCCTGATCCGGGCCCTGCTCGCCCGCGCCCGCGCCGACGAGCTCGAGCTGCTGCGCCAGCTCGACAGCCGGTACGACGAGCCGCCCGGCCTGACCGTGGTCGCGCAGGAGCTGTGGACGTGGCTCGCGGCACCCGAACGGCGGCCGTTGATGAAGTTCTGGGTGGAGGCGTACGGGCGCTCGCTGGTCGCACCGGACGGCCCCTGGGCCGACTACGGCCGCTCGACCGTGGACGACTGGCTCGAGCTGCTCAAGGCGAGTCAGCCGGACCCCGGGACCGCCGAGGCGGAAGCACGACGTACCGCCGTACTGGCGGTGCTGCGTGGCGCGTTGCTGGACCTGCTCGCGACCGGCGACCTCGAACGCACGACCAGGGCCGTCGAGGACTACCTAGGCGACTAGCTCGAACGCGACCACACGCTTGGCGATGTCGGCCTCGACGAGCTTCACCCGAACCGCCTGCCCGAGCGGCAGGGGCGTCGGACCGTTGACGCGGCCCTCGATCGCGAGGGTGGACAGGACGACGGTGCCGCGGGTGTTCTCGCGCTGGTCGACCTCGGTGATGACGCCGTCGAACACCGACCCGACCTGCTCGGCCACCAGGCCGGCCTCGACCATGCCGACGATGGAACGCTCGTAGGCGTTGGCGCGACGGTCGGCGTCGTCCATGATCTTCGGGATGTCGTCCATCGACTCGCGCACCCAGCCGGGCACCTCGGTGCCCGCGGACAGCGCCAGGCAGATCTCACTGGTCCACCGGTCGACCAGACGCCGCAGCGGCGCGGTCACGTGCGCGTACTCCGCCTTCATCGCCGCGTGCTGCGGCCGCTCCGGCACGGACCCCGAGAACGCGGTGTACCCGGCGCCGCGGAACAGCACCGTGCACGCCGCCAGCATCGCGGCGTGCGCCGGCACTTTCGGATCCAGCCCGTGGATGAACCCGGCGTAGGACGTTCCTTCCGGCCAGTCGATGCCGAGTGCCTTGGCCGTGGCGCCCAGCTTGCGGCGGAGGTCCTCGTGGGACTCCGGCAGCGTGCGCAGGATGCCGATCTCGCCGCCGATCATCAGGTCCGCGGCGGCCATCCCGGTGAGCAGCGAGATCTGCGCGTTCCAGCCCTCGACCGGAAGCGGTGCGCGGAACTCCAGCCCCCAGCCGTGGTTGGAGGTGACGATCTCCTGGTCCGGGATCGGCAGGTTGACGCCGCCGCGGTCGAGCTCACGCTGCTCGCGGAGCTTGCCGACCTCGCGCAGCAGTTGGAGCGACTCGGAGGCGGTGCCGGCGTCGAGGTCCTTCTGCACGCCGGCGTAGTTGAGCTTCGCGCGGGACTTCACCAGCGCACGCTCGCAGACGACGTCGGTGCTCTCGCCGTTGGCGTCGACCGAGATCGTCCACAGCACGGCCGGACGGACCTGGTCGGCGAGCAGCGACGCCGCACCCTCGGACAGCTCCGGCGGGTGCAGCGGCGTGCGCTTGTCCGGCGCGTACAGGGTCTCACCGCGACGGCGCGCCTCGCGATCGATCGGGTCACCCGGCTGCACGAAGGCGGCGACGTCGGCGATCGCGTAGTGAACCGTGTAGCCGTCGCCGGCGCGCTCGATGTGCAGTGCCTGGTCGAGATCCATCGAGTCCGGCGGGTCGATGGTGACGAACTCGACGGCGGTCCGGTCGAGCTCCGGCAGCCGCGGGTTCTTCGCCGCCTCGATCGCCGCCGCGACCACCTCGGGCGGGAACTCCGCCGGCACCTCGAGCTCCCGCCGGATGTCCTGCAAGGACGCGCGGAAGACCTCGGGAACGTCCTCGACGAAGTGGACCCTCTGCAGCGGCACGTCAACTCTCCGTCCTCGTCAGCGGGATGCTGAAGTCAGAGTAGCCGTGCCTGCTGGTCCCGCGCCGTAGCGAGCAGGGGCCGTGCGGTAGACGGGGACCGTCAGACGCTGCTCAGCGAGGGTTGCACGTTGAAGGAGCGGAGGGACGCGAGGCCGTCGGCGTACCAGTGGATCTCGGTCACGGTTGCCGGGCGCAACTCCATCCGGAACAGCGACGTCATCGGCGCCTGCAGCACCGACCGCACCATCAGCTTGATCGGCGTCACGTGGGTGACGACGACCACGGTCTTGCCCGGGTACCTCGCGAGCAACTTGTCCCGCGCCGACCGGGCCCGCCGGGCGCACGCGTCGAACGACTCACCGCCGGGCGGCGCGACGGCGGTCGACTCCATCCACGCGTTCAGCGCGTCCGGCCACTTCTGCTGGATCTCCGCGAACGTGTGCCCGTCCCAGTCGCCGAACGCGGTCTCGACCCAGCCTTCGTCGACGATCGGCTCGAGACCGAGGGCCGCGCCGACGATCTCGGCCGTCTCCCGGGTCCGCCGCATCGGCGAGACCACCAGCGCGTCCACGCCACCGATGCGGGACAGGTACTC
>NZ_SMKR01000016.1 GCF_004348725.1 Kribbella turkmenica | reverse complement strand
CACCGAGGGCTGGTCCCACTTCTCCGAAGGCCCCGACCACCTCGCCGCCACCTTCGCCTCCGCCGGCCTCACCTCCCGCCTCCACCTCCTCCCGCACGGCATCCCGACCACCATCAATTGACCGGACGGCGGGTTGCTCTCGTCAGCCGATGCCGTGTGAGGTCCAGAACTGGGTGAGGTCGGTGGGGCTGACGGACTGGGCGGCGGTCTTGAAGTCGGTCGGGGTGACGACGCCGTACCAGTGGGTCTTCGCGTAGGTCGCCAGGAGTTCCGCCATCGCCTCGGTGCCGAGGTGGCGTTGCAGGTCGTGGAGCAGGCAGGCGCCGTAGGTGTAGACATACGTGCCGTACGACGCCTGGTGCGACTGCCAGTAGGACATCGGACTACTGATTGCCGCGGGCAACGATCCCGGCCAGCAACCGGTACGGCGGTTGCCGTCGTGCAGGTCGGTGGCGTACGTCGCGAACGCCTCGTCCAGCCAGGGATCGGCGTACTCGTTGTTGCCGACGATTCCGTACCACCACTGGTGCGCCACCTCGTGCACCACCGGAGCACCTGATGAGATCAGCAGCACGAACCCCGGGTACTCCATCCCGCTGAACCGCGTCCACCGATCGTGGAGCACCAGATCGAGCTCGCCGTACGGATAGGACCCGAACCGCCGCCCGAAGTCGTCGACCGCGGCCATCGCCCTGGTCCGCGCGTCGGCGACCGCGACCGGCGCGACCGTCGACGTCGCCCAGGTGCGGACCCTGGTCCCACCGGGCGACGTCGCCTCCGAGGTCGTGAACGGACCGGCCGCCCAGGCGAAATCCCTGACCTGCTTGGCGATCGTGACACCGTCGACGGTGAGGCCGGTCGACGGTACGACGACGTTGCCCGTGTGCGTCAGCCGGACCCGGAAGTCCGCGGCCACCGTGTAGAAGCTCTCGCCGATCCCGACATCCGGTTCGAGGTGCCACCCGCCGTCGTCGCGCACCGCCAGCACCGGCAACGCGTTCCCGAAGAAGCTGTACGGTCCCGACCGCCCGAAGCGCTCCGGGCGGTTCGGCGCCGTCATCGTGACCTCGAAGGAGACCGATCCTCGTTCACCGGCCGCCACCGGCGACGCGAGCGGCACCTTCACCACCGTGCAGTCGTCGGCGACCACGCCGATCCGGACCACGACCGCCTTGCAGTCGTGCACGTTCCCCCACAGGCGTAGGTAGATCTCCGCCAGCGGCTCCGCGGACGTGTTCGTGAAGCCGACCGTCTCCCGCCCGGACCACGCCGTACCGTCCGCACTCCCGGTCAGTTCCACGTCGTACGCCGGCACGCCCGGAGCGCGCGCCTCGCCACCACCGGCAGGGGCCGCGAACAACGAGATCGGTGCCAACAGCAACAACAGGATCCGGTGCATGCGCAGACTCCCCGAACTGGTGGAGTCTGCAGGCTACCGAGTACTCGGCGCCGGGTCCGGGCCGTCCGGGATCCAGTCGTGTACCAAGATCTCATCGCCTACGTGAAGGGTGCCGCCGGCCAGGACCGCGGCCTTCATGCCGAAGCTGACACCACCGCCGTAGTCCGGCTGCCGGCGGTACGTCGCCAGCGTCCGGGTCGGCTCGGGTCCGCGCTTCTCACCGGTCGCCTGGTCGACGGTCGGGACCGCGCACCGGATCGAGCGGGCGGCGTACCCGATCTCGACCACACCGGCCGACATCCGCAGCACCTTGTCCTCGGTGTGCGGCTCGGGCCAGCCGGCGACGACGATGTTCGGGCGGAAGCGGTTCATCGGGATCGCGTCGCCGCCGCGCTCGACGATCCGCTCGTTCAGTCCGTCCAGCGAGGACAAGGAGGTGATCAGCAACGCGTGCGCGTCGGCGAAGCCGGTCTGCCCGCCGTGTACACCCCAGCCCGGCCGCTCGTGCTCCGGCGTCACCCGGACGAGCGCCGCGGGCTTGCCGAGCCGCTCGGTGAACCACTCGTCCGCGGCCGCGTCCTGCACCACGCCCTGGCCGAACCACTTGCCGAACAGGCTGACGTCGCGCCGCTTGCCGTCGTACCGGATCGGGATCTTTAGGTCCGGCGCCCCCTCGGCGGACAGCCGGAGGACGTCGTCGAGCACCTCGGCGTGCAGCGCGGCCATCGCCGGCAGGCTGCGCTGACTCAGGAACGACCCGTCCGGCTCGACCAGCATGAAGTTCCGGTCGTGACGCAGCCCGTTCGCCCCCACCTCGGCCCGGTCCACGGACACTCCGGCCAGACCCTTGACCGGGTAGTAGGTCACAGCGGCAACCCTCGCGGCAGACATTGCCCGAGTCTAACGCGACCCTGACACTTGCCTTGTTTGATCATGTTGGATTATGTTTGATCACGAGGAGGCTGGCGATGGAGGATGTGGAAGCGTTCGCCGCGGCACTGCAGCGGGTACGACGCCGGGCCGGGCTGACGTACCGCGAACTGGCCGACCACGCACACTACTCACACGCCCACCTCGTCCGCGCGACCGGCGGCAAGCACCTCCCGAGCTGGGACGTGACGGCAGCCTTCCTCACCGGCTGCGGCGTCCCGGCCGACCTGATGCCGGCGTGGCGCCGCCGGTGGGAGAGCGTGAACCGCGAGGACGTGGCCGAACTGCTGCGGACCGCCGACACCCTCGAGGAACTCGGTGCCGCATTGTCGGCGCTCGCGCGGCCGCGGTCCCTCCGCACGTTGCAGCAGCTCAGCGGCGTCCCGAGGGCCACCATCCAGGCGTGGCTCAGCGGCAGTCGCCGCGCGAGCCGGGACAGGCTGGACCGTCTGATCCGAGCGCTGGGGGCAACTCCGCAGGAGCGCGCCGCGTTCAGCCGGGCTTTCGACCGGATCAGCGCCGGAAGGTGCCGGGTGGGGCGGGCGGCGTGACGAAGCCCTCCGCGTCGGTCAGCGGAACGGCCTTGCCGGCCAGGTCACCCAGCGGCTGCACGTCGTACGGCGGCTGAGCACGCCGCCCGGCTGCGGTCAGGTCCGGGACCGGCTGCCGGGATGCGACCAGGATGACGTTCCCGAACCCCTTGCCGCGCAGGACCTTCCGCTCGGCGAGCACCACGCCGTCACCGAGCACCGCCCGGACCGTTGCCGCCGTACGCCGGACGAACGGCAGGCCGGCCGAGCCGTCGATGAGGTTGGCGACCAGCACGCCGGTCGGCCGAAGGACCCGCGCGCACTCGGCGAAGAACTCGGTGGTGACCAGGTTCGACGGGACCGCCTCGCGCTCGAACGCGTCCAGGATGAGGAGGTCCGTCGAGTCGTCGTACAGCGCGGTGATCCCGGCCCGGCCGCTGACGCCGCGGACCTTGATCCCCGACCGTTTCGGCAGCGGCAGCGCCTCGCGGACGAACTCGGTCAGGTCCTCGTCCGGCTCCAGGACGACCTGGCGAGACCGCGGCCGGGTGACCGCGACGTACCGCGGCAGAGTCAGCCCGGCGCCGCCCACGTGCACGACGGCGACCGGCTGACGCCGGGGGGCGACGGCGTCGACGACGTCGCCGATCCGTCGCATGTACTCGAACGACAGGTGGGTGGGGTCGGCAAGGTCGACCTGCGACTGCAGCGACCCGTCGACGCGGAGCACGAAGGTCCCGTCGGCCTCCGCCTCGACGGTCGCGGTCCCGGAGCCGACCTTGCGTTCCACCCGCCCATCTTTTCAGGCCCTACTTCGACTCGGCCTCCTCGGCCACGGCGATGTCGGTGTTGTCGGTGAACAGGCCGTCGATCCCGGCCCGCCGGAACGCCGCGATCTCGCCGAACAGGTTGCCCGAGTCGGCCGCGGCCGCCGAGCTGTCGAACTCGGCCGGCAGGAAGCTGTTCTCCACCCGGAACGTGTACGGGTGGACGACGAGCCCGGCGCGGTGCGCGTTCGAGACCAGCGCGGTCGGCGTGCCGAGGTCGCCGGCGGCGTCGAGCGGGATCACCTGGTCCTTCGCCGGCCCCAGCCCCTTGGCGTACCTCGCCACCTCGCGCAGACCGGCCGGGCTGACGATGTCGGCGTACGTCCGCGGGTCACCGGCGACGACGAAGTCGTACGGCGCTCCGGACGAGCTGGTGAGCTGGACGAGCGGAACCCGCAACCGCTCGTGCAGCGCCTTCAGGTTCGACACCTCGAACGACTGCACGAACACCTTCGCGTCCGGACGGTTCAGGCCGTTGCGGTTCAGCGTCCGCACCAGCACCGGCTCGAGCGCGAGACCCTGCTGCTGGAAGTACGTCGGGTGCTTGGTCTCCGGGTAGATGCCGATCGGCCGGCCGAGCTCGCGGGACAGCCGGCGGCTCAGGTCGATGACCTCCTGCAGCGTCGGCACCTTGTAGTGCCCGTCGAACACGGTGTTGTGCTGCCGGATCGCCGGGATGCGCTCCTTCGCCCGCAGCGTCCGCAGCTCGGCCAGCGTGAAGTCCTCGGCGAACCAGCCGGTCACCGCGACGCCGTCGAGCAGCTTGGTCTTCTTCCGGCCGGCGAACTCCGGGTGCGCCGCGACGTCCGTCGTACCGCCGATCTCCGGCTCGTGGCGGGCCACCAGCACCCGGTCCTTCGTGGTCACCAGGTCGGGCTCGATGTAGTCGGCACCCATCCGGGCCGCCAGCTCGTACGACGCCAGGGTGTGCTCCGGCCGGTAGCCGGACGCGCCGCGGTGGCCCACGATGACGAAGTCGTCGCGGTGCTTCGCGGCGGACTGCGCACTGGACTGGGCACTGGACTGGGCGCTGGATTGGGCGGTCGGGTCCGGCGCCGACGTGGGCACCGCCTGCGGCACCAGAACGGCGGCGGTGACCGCGAGGGCGGAGGCCGCGACGGGGACGAACCGGCGGGGCAGCACCGTTCGCTTCATGAGATCTCCTTACAGGTCGAGAACTGCAGTCACTGTTGGGCACCGGGACGTCCACCGGGTGGCTCGCAGGTGAACGATCCGTCCGGATCCGGGACCACTTCGTTCGCTGTGAGGAAGTAGGCCCTCCCCCAGCGTTGGTCCCGCCGGCGCAACTTGCTAGCGTCCAGAACCACAAGATTGCACAGAACGGAGCGTGTGTCGTGAGCACTACACCGGTGAAGGTGGCCGTTACCGGGGCCGCTGGTCAGATCGGCTACAGCCTGCTGTTCCGGATCGCGAGCGGTGCGCTGCTCGGGCCGGACACACCGGTCGAGCTGCGGCTGCTGGAGATCACCCCGGCGCTGAAGGCGCTCGAGGGGGTCGTGATGGAGCTCGACGACTCCGCCTTCCCGACGCTGGCCGGGGTCGAGATCGGCGACGACCCGAACGTCATCTTCGACGGCGCCAGCGTGGCCCTGCTGGTCGGCGCCCGGCCGCGGACCAAGGGGATGGAGCGCGGCGACCTGCTGGAGGCGAACGGCGCGATCTTCACCGTCCAGGGCAAGGCACTGAACGAGCACGCCGCGGACGACATCCGGATCACCGTCACCGGCAACCCGGCCAACACCAACGCGCTGATCGCGAAGAGCAACGCGCCGGACATCCCGGCCGAGCGGTTCTCCGCGCTGACCCGGCTGGACCACAACCGCGCGCTGGCCCAGCTCGCGAAGAGGGCCGGCGTGCACGTCACCGACCTGAAGAAGATGACGATCTGGGGCAACCACTCCGCGACCCAGTACCCGGACATCTTCCACGCCGAGGTGGCCGGCAAGAACGCCGCCGAACTCGTGGCCAGCGACGCTGAGGGCACCGCGTGGCTGGAGAACGAGTTCATCCCGACCGTGCAGAAGCGCGGCGCGGCGATCATCGAGGCCCGCGGCGCGTCGTCGGCGGCGTCCGCGGCGGCGGCCACGATCGACCACACCCGTGACTGGCTGCGCGGCTCGGCGGACGGTGACTGGCTGTCGATGGCGGTCGTCTCCGACGGCTCGTACGGCGTCCCGGAGGGTCTGATCTCGTCGTTCCCGGTGACCACCAAGGACGGCAACTGGGAGATCGTGCAGGGGCTGGAGATCAACGAGTTCTCCCGCGCCCGCATCGACGCCAGCACCGCGGAGCTCGGCGAGGAGCGCGACGCCGTCAGGGCGCTCAACCTGCTTGGCTGACCGGCAGCACGAACGGAACCCCCGGGGAGTCCCCCGGGGGTTCCGTCGTTTCGGCGGAGCGGATCGGCGCCGGTCACGGTCTGGTCGGCGATGTTGCCTTGGGCATCAACCAGGGTCACCTTCAGCGACACCGGCGTCGCAGCCTTCGGGTGCCCGTCCGGCTACCGCCGGGCTAGCCGAGCGGAGCAACCGCGGCGTCGGGCTGGTGCGAGCGGAGGAGGGACTCCGCAACGAAGCCGGATGCCTTGAGGTCCTCGACCAGGGCCCGCAGGTAGGCGACGGTGTCGGGGTGCCGGGTCCTGGTGGTGCCGACAGCCTGCCGGATCTCCATGAAGCGCTCGTCGATCAGCCGGACGTCGGGACGCCCGGCGACGAACTGGGTGATCGGCTGCCGGATCCCGGCGGCTGCCTCCAGACCCTCGGCGAGAAAGACGTCCGTCCCCTCGTCACCACGCACGATCGTCGCGTGCCGCAGCGTCCGGGTGAGATACAGGTCGTACGCCGATCCACGCTTCACCCCGACCCGGACACCGGCCCGGTCGACGTCTGCCACCTCGCGCAGGTCCGATTCCCGGCGGACGGCGTACACCCCCTCGATGATCACGTACGGCGCGGTGAAGGCGACCGCGTCGGCGCGAGCGGGCTCGATGGCGAGGAAGCAGATGTCCGCCCGCCCGGTCGTCAGCGCCTCGAACGACGAGCGCGCGGCGTCGAAGCAGACGAGTTCCAGCGGCACCTCGAGCCGCCGGGCGATCTCCCGCGCGATGTTCACCGTGACGCCGGCCGGCGCCGCCGGCGTGCCTTGCGCCAGCACCGGGTTGCCCAGGTTGATGGACGCCCGCAGCACGCCCGACGGCGCCAGGTCCGCACGCACACTCGTCATGCCGGGACCCTACCGCCGCCGACGGTAGGAAAGTTTCCTGACGATCTTTCGGCAGAGTCATTGCCGAAGTAGGGCGGAGGGATCAGGATTACTGCGAGCCAGGTCGTGTCCGGCGGACATGGCCGCAGTCCCTGGACCGCCCGGAGGGGAGACGGATGAAGCGTCGGAGTGTGGGGTTGCTGGTGGCCGCCGCGACCGTGATGGCGGGGCTCACCGCCGTACCGGCCGAAGCGCACAGCAGCAAGCGAGTGGTGGGGTACTACACCAACTGGAGTGGGTACGACCGGAACTTCCTGGTCAGCGATCTGGTGAAGAACGGGTCGGCCGCGCGGCTGACCCACATCAACTACGCGTTCGGGTTCGTCGACGAGCACGGGAGCTGCGTCAGCAGCGATCCGTGGGCCGACTACCAGCGGCCGTTCACCGCCGAGCAGAGCGTCGACGGCACGGCCGACCAGCCCGGGCAGGTGCTGAACGGCAACCTGAACCAGCTCAGGCAGCTCAAGAAGAAGTTCCCCGGACTGCGGATCAGCATCTCGCTCGGCGGCTGGACCGGTTCGAAGTACTTCTCCGACGCGGCGCTCACGCCGGCGTCACGGGCCGCCCACGTGCGGTCCTGCCTGGACCTGTGGCTGAAGGGGAACATCCCCGGACTGCCGGCCGGCGCGGCGAAGGGCATCTTCGACGGGATCGACCTGGACTGGGAGTGGCCCGGCAGCGAAGGCAACCCGGGGAACGTGGTCCGGCCGGAGGACAAGCAGAACTTCACCGCGCTGGTCCGCGAGTACCGCCGCCAGCTGGACAGGCTGTCCTCGCCGTTCAAGCACCGCTACGACCTGACCGCGTTCCTGCCCGCCAACCCGGTCCAGATCGACAACGGGTTCGAGGTCCCGGAAGTCTTCAGGGACTTGACCTTCGCGACGACGCAGGGCTACGACTACCACGGCACCTGGGAGCTGGTCACCAACCAGCAGTCCGCGCTCGACGGCCCGGCGGGCGATCCGTCGCCGGTCGAGTTCAGCTCGCAGGTGACGATCGACGCCTACCTGTCCCGCGGTGCGCCGCGGAGCAAGCTGGTGATGGGCGTCCCGTTCTACTCCCAGGGCTGGACCGGCGTGACCGACCAGAACAACGGCTTGTTCCAGCCCGCCACCGGCCCGGCGCCGGGGACCTACGGACCCGGCACCGAGGACTACCGCCGGCTCAAGGCGAAACTCGCGGGCTTCACCGTGCACCGAGACCACGAGGCCGGATTCGCCTGGCTGTTCGACGGTACGACGTTCTGGACCTGGGACGACCCGGTCGAGATGAAGCGCAAGGCGCGGTACATCTCGGACCGCCGGCTCGGCGGGGCGATGATCTGGTCGCTCGACGGCGACACCGAAAAGGGCGAGCTGATCTCGGCGTTGCACCGTAACCTTCGCTGAGTGGATCTGAATGCTCTCGTGGACCGGTTCGGCGCGCACAGCGCCGAGCCGATCCACCTCGGAATGTCCGCGGCGACCGTGGTCCGGCTCGATCGTCGCTCGGAGCGCCTGTTCTACAAGGTGGGCCCGGGCGTCGACGACGAGGCGGACCGGTTGGCCTGGCTGGGCTCGACCGGGTTCCCGTGCCCGCAGATCGTTGATCGAGGCAACAACTGGCTGCTGACCACCGAGCTGCCCGGACGGGACACCTCCCAGCCCTGGCCGGCCGCCGACCGGCCCGCCGTACTCGCTGCGATGGCGGACGGTCTGCGCGCGCTCGACGAGCTGACCGACTGTCCGTTCGGATCGCCGTTTCCCGGTGACGGTGCGGCCGTGACGCACGGCGACTACTGCTGCCCCAACGTCTTCGTCGACCCGGAGACACTTCGCTTCACCGGCGTCCTCGACGTCAGCCGCCTCGGCACCGGCGACCGTTGCGTCGACCTCGCGCTCATGTACAAGAGCCTCTCCGGCACGCTCAACCCGCAGTACGGCGGCGAACCCGCGGCCCGCCGTTTCGTCGAGGCCTACGGCGCCGACCCGGACGACTCCCGCATCACCTACTACATCGACCTGGACGACTCGGACGACTTCTAGGGTGTGCCTGGTGATCCCGCGCCGAGTGCCGCAGCAGGCGGGGGATCACCAGCCACGACCTTGGCGCGGAACGCC
The DNA here is from genome assembly GCF_004348725.1 of Kribbella turkmenica. GTDB lineage: Bacteria > Actinomycetota > Actinomycetes > Propionibacteriales > Kribbellaceae > Kribbella > Kribbella turkmenica. The sequence goes on along the minus strand of NZ_SMKR01000016.1, from coordinate 51,416 downwards.
CGGCGGTAGGCGCTGGGTGTGGTTCTGAGGGCGGCGTGGAAGCGGCGGCGGAGGTTGGTTGCCGAGGACAGGCCCACGCGGAGCGCGATCGTCTCGACCGGGAGGTCGGTGTCTTCCAGCAGGACGCGCGTACGGGCGATCCGCTGGGCGAGCAGCCACTGGCCGGGAGCGACACCGAGCTGATCGGCGAACCGGCGGGCGAGGGTCCGCGGTGACACGTTGATCCGCGCGGCCAGGTCGTCGAGCGTGAGCGGCTCGGCCAGGTGCTCGGTCACCCAGTCCAGCAGCGTGCCCAGCGACTCGGTCTGCTGGGTCGGCTCCACCCGGTACTGAACCTGGCCGCCCTCGCGGTGTGGCGGCATCACCATCCGGCGGGCGATCTGAGCGGCGTACGCGGCACCGTGGTCGGCGCGGACCAACTGCAGGCACAGGTCGATCCCAGTGCCCGAGCCCGCACTCGTGGCGATGTCGCCGTGATCGATGTAGAGCACGTCCGGATCCACGAGCACGGCGGGGAACCGGCGCTGAAGCTCGTCGGCGTACCGCCAGTGAGTGGTCGCCCGGCGGCCGTCCAGCAACCCGGTCGCGGCCAGCGCGATCGCGCCCGAGCAGATGCTCACCAGCCGGGCACCCCGCCGATGCGTCCGCCGCAACGCCCGCAGAACGACGTCCGACGGCTCCCGCTCGACCGGCAGCCACCCCGGGACGACGATCGTGTCCGCGCGGTCGAGTGCACGCAGCCCGGCCCGCACCACCATCGAGAACCCCTCAGTGGTCGGGACCGGGCCCGGCCGCTCGGTGCACACGCCGAACCGGTACCGGTCGGCGCGGAACACGGCCGCCGCGCAACCGAGCTCGAAGCTCGCCTGCGTCCCGGTCACGAGCGCGACCACCCGATGCGGCTGCATGGCACAAAAGTACCTGACCACGACTATCCAGACACTGTGGGAAAGCCTGTGGACAACCCAGGATGGGGCTGTGGAAACCTTCGATTCGACTTCTGTGGCTGACGTTTCGGTCCGCGAACTGTTCCCCGGCATCCGGCTGCGCTCGCTGTGGCGCGGGGCCCACGGTGCGTCGGCGCACGTGCTCGAGATAGACCCCGGCTCGACCTGGCAGGGCATCGACGTGCACGAGCCCGGCCCCGAGGAGGTGTACGTCGTCGACGGCGTCTTCAACGACGGCACCCGCGACTACCCGGCCGGATCGTTCATCCACTGCCCGGCCGGGTCGTCACACGTACCGCAGTCCACTCAGGGCTGCACCCTGTTCCTCTTCTACCCTGAGGGCTGATCGGCACAGCGCCGACGCGTGCGCTCACGGCGGCGAGGGCTTCGGAAAGCGCGGCGGTAGATGCGTAGGGTCTCAGGGTTTCCTGATCTGGACCACGTCGAACTCGGTGCCGGGTGGCGCACCCGGCCCGAACGGCGGCGGGAAGCCGAGGTCGAAGCGGGCGTTGACCAGCGCGAGCCGGTCCCCGCTCTCGGCGACCGTGGCCGGGATGCGGAACAGGTCACTGGTGAACGTCTCGGTGATCCGGCCGCGGGTCAGGTCCGGGCTGAGCCTGATCTTGACGAGCCGCTCGGAGAAGTTCTCCACCACCCACAGGGTCCGGCCGTCCAGCAGGATGCCGTCGGCGGTGTCCGGCGTCAGAGCGCCGCCGGTCAGTTCGATCGCCCGGCTCGAGCCGGTCCGCGGATCGACCAGGAACAACTTTCCGAGCGCGGTGTGCCCGACGATCAGTTTCCGGCCGTCACGGGTGGCGTCGATACCGTTCAGATTGGGTAGTCCGGGGACGATCTGCGCCGCGGGGCCGGTGAGCTGGATCGTCCGCGGCGTCCCGATCCGGCCGTTCGGTGCGATCGGCACCTGGTAGAGCACCGGGTTGAAGCTGTCGGTGAAGTAGGCGCCGCCCTTGGTCACCACCACGTCGTTGATCAGCGGGGTGGCCGCGGTCGTCAGCGTCAGGTCCTTGACCGTGTCGCCACTGCGGGTGCTGTAGACGTAGCCGTGGCCGGTGGCGCCACCCGCCACCCAGAGCCGCTTGGCGGGCCGCTCGACCTTCATCCCGACCGCCGACCGCCCGGCCGGCGCATCCACGAAGATCGCGCCCTTGCCGGTGCGCAGGCTCCCCCGGTAGATGTCCCCGGAGGTGATCGACCCGGCGTAGAACGTAGCTTTCGGCCCGGTGGCGATCCCCTCCGGCTGGAAGTCGTCCGGCAGCGGAATCGATGCCGGGTACGGTGCGCCCGCGGCGACGGTTAGTGCCACCGCGGACACAATCAGCGCAAGTTTCCGGAAACGCGACATGATCCCCCCTGAAACCCCGTTTCCCCCTTGTTTGAAGGTAGAACCGGGGTTTCGGGTTGTCCAGGGCACCGATCAGTCGGTACTGCGGAGCTCCGTCGGCGCACCGTGCACCGCCGGGATCGAGCCGAGTTTGCCGGCCTGGAAGTCCTCGAACGCCTGGATCACCTCGGCGCGGGTGTTCATCACGAACGGCCCGGCCATCGCGACCGGTTCCCGGATCGGGCGGCCGCCGAGCACGAGGACGTCCAGGTTCGGCTCGGCCTGCGGCTGCGACGTACCGGCCGCCGTCCGGATCGTGTCGCCCGGGCCGAAGACCGCCAGCTGGCCCTTGCGGATCGGCCGGCGCTCCGCGCCGACCGTGCCCTGACCGGCCAGGACGTAGACCAGGGCGTTGTAGTCCGGCTGCCACGGCAGCACCATCTCGGCACCCGGGCTGACCGTCGCGTGCACCAGCGTGATCGGCGTGTGGGTGGAGCCCGGGCCGTCGTGCCCGTCGACCGTGCCCGCGATCAGCCGGATCAGCGCGCCGCCGTCAGCGGTGGACAGCAGGGCGGAGTCGCCACCACGGATGTCCTGGTACCGCGGCGGGGCCCACTTCTGCGCCTTCGGCAGGTTCACCCAGAGCTGGATGCCGTGGAACAGGCCGCCGCTCAGCACCAGGTGCTCCGGCGGGGTCTCGATGTGGAGCAGGCCGCTGCCGGCGGTCATCCACTGGGTGTCGCCGTTGGAGATCACGCCGCCACCGCCGTTGGAATCCTGGTGCTCCATGATCCCGTCGAGCATGTACGTCACGGTCTCGAAGCCGCGGTGCGGGTGCCACGGGGTGCCCTTCGGCTCGCCCGGGGCGTACTCGACCTCGCCCATCTGGTCCATGTGGATGAACGGGTCCAGGTCGCGCAGGTCGACGCCGGCGAAGGCACGCCGTACCGGGAAACCCTCACCCTCGTAACCACTCGGGGCGGACGTCACCGACCGGACCGCGCGCTCGCTGGCGACGGCCGGATCCGGCTGGTGGACGCGGGGCAGCACAGTGATGTCGCTGACGGTCACGGCGGGCATGGTGGTCTCCTTGCTACTGGATAGTTCAAGAATAAACTATCCACCTCAACCCCGGCAAGAGCCCGTGCATTCCGGGGCGGACCCCCAGGCCGTCACAACCAGGCACACGGCAGCCGGGCACCGCGTGGTGGCCCGGCGGAGTGCGGATTGTGATGGCCTGGCGGTCCGCACCTAGACTCATACGTCGTGACGGCGCAGATTCTGGACGGCAAGGCAACGGCGGCGGCGATCAAGGACGAGCTCAAGGTCCGGGTCGCGAAGCTGGCCGAGCAGGGCGTGACGCCCGGGCTCGGCACCATTCTGGTCGGCGACGACCCCGGCAGCCGGGCGTACGTGGCCGGCAAGCACCGCGACTGCGCAGCGGTCGGGATCGCCTCGATCCAGGTCGAGCTGCCGGCCGAGGCGACCCAGGACGAGATCGCCGCGAAGGTCGTCGAGCTCAACGAGAACCCCGACTGCACCGGCTTCATCGTCCAGCTCCCGCTGCCCAAGCACGTCGACACGAACGCGATCCTCGGCCTGATCAACCCGGTCAAGGACGCCGACGGCCTGCACCCGGTCAGCCTCGGCAAGCTCGTCCTCGGCCAGGACGGCCCGCTCCCGTGCACCCCCAAGGGCTGCGTGGAGATCCTCCGCCGGTACGACGTACCGATCGCCGGGGCCCACGTGGTCGTCGTCGGCCGCGGTGTGACCGCCGGCCGCCCGATGGGCCTGCTGTTCACCCGCAAGTCCGAGAACGCCACCGTGACCCAGTGCCACACCGGCACGAAGGACCTGGCGTCCGTGGTCCGCACCGGCGACATCGTCATCGCCGCGGCCGGCTCCGCCGGGCTCATCAACGCCGACATGGTCAAGCCGGGCGCCGTCCTCCTGGACGTCGGCACGAGCCGCAACGCGGAGGGCAAGATCGTCGGCGACATCGACCCCGCGGCCCGCGAGCAGGCCGCCTGGATCGCCCCCATGCCCGGAGGCATCGGCCCGATGACCCGGGCGATGCTCCTCACCAACGTCGTGGAAGCCGCCGAAGCGAGCCTGGAGCGGTGACTCCGGCAGCCCAGGACGAGAGGAGCGTGACGTGCTGATGGCGGGCGAGGCACAGCGCCGGAGTGAGTGGCCGCTGATCCTGTCGCTTTTGGTCGCGGCGACCGGTCTGGTCGTCCTCACCTTCTACAACTGGCGCAACGGCGTCCTGGTCTTCTCGGGCGCCGTACTCCTGGCAGGCCTGCTCCGCGCCACCCTCACCGACACCGCCGCCGGCCTCCTTCACGTCCGCGGCCGGATGTTCGACACCGCCCTGCTCTTGGGCGTCGGCCTGGCCATCGGGGCCTTGGGTCTCGTCGTCCCCAACTGACGCGCCGACGGTGCGCCCCGGGTCAGGTGGCGGTGTAGCCACCGTCGACGGCCAGGACCAATGAAGCTTCCGAGTGTCCCCGGAGCCGCACTACTGTGCGGCCATGGCAGATCAGCGTGGTTCACTTCTTTTCGGCGGCTCGGAGTGAACGTCTCCATCCGCCCGGCGAACCCCATCGATGCACCGCGGATCGCACAGATCTACGTCGACTCGTGGAACGCGGGCTTCGGTGAGTTGATGCCGCCTGCGATCCTCGACGATGCGCGGATCGATCGCTGGGCAGGCGAACTCGCGGCCGTCGGCTGGTGGGTCGCCGAGCAGGACGGCATCATCGCCGGCTTCACCGGCATCTGCCCGAGCCGCGATCCGATCGACCCACTTCTCGGCGAACTCGACACGATCGCCGTCGACCCGGCGTACTGGCGGAGCGGCATCGGCACGGCGCTCATGCACCGCGCCGTCGACGAACTCGCTGCGGCCTACCCGCAGGCCATCCTCTGGACCCTGGCGAACTACCCACAAGGCCAGCGCTTCTACACCGCAACCGGCTGGACCCCCGACGGCAACACCCGCAGCAACGGCTCCCAGATCTCCTACCGCCGCCGGTTCTGACGCTCTCGGATTGACCATCGGGTCGTGTGGAGCACCGCCTGCTCGCTGACAAGAGATGGGTAACTCTGCCGATGCAGGTTCCGGCGCCGCCGCGGGAGCGTGGGACTACTTGGACGAAGGAGTGGTTGCCATGACACGCACGGAGGAATCCACCATCACGCGAGTGGTGTCCCGCGACGGCACCGAGATCGCCTACTGGACGAGTGGCGACGGGCCACCGCTCGTGTTGGTGCACGGCACGACGGCCGACCACACTCGCTGGGCGCCGGTGGTGAAGTACCTGGAGCCGCACGTCACCGTGCACGCCATGGATCGCCGCGGCCGAGGTGGCAGCGGCGACGCGGCCGTGTACGACGGTGTGCGCGAGTTCGAGGACGTCGCCGTCGTGGTGGATGATGTGGCCGAGACCTCCGGTTCGGCGGTCGACCTGCTCGGCCACTCGTTCGGCGGGTTCTGCGCGTTCGGCGCGGCGACGCTGACCTCGAACATCCGCAAGCTGGTGCTGTACGAGGGCTGGCCCGCCCCGAACCCGGAGGCGCTGGCCATCCCACCGGAGCTGCAGGCGCGGATGGACGCGTTGCTGTCCGCGGGCGAGCGCGAGCGCGTGCTGGAGACGTTCTTCCGCGAGATCGTGCGAATGCCTGACCACGAGTTCGATCGGTACCGCTCCCTGCCTGCGTGGCAGGCGCGCATCGCCGCAGCGCACACGATCACCCGTGAGGACCGGGGGCATGCCGAGCGCATCTTCGATCCCGAGGAGGCGAAGAAGATCACGGCCCCGGTGCTGCTCATGGTCGGCGGCGACAGCCCGCCCGCGATGCAGGCCGACTACGAGACCGTGGCCGCCGCCCTGCCGGACGCGCGGATCACCGTCATGGACGGCCAGCAGCACATCGCGATCGACCTGATTCCGGAGGAGTTCGCCCGGCGCGTACTCACGTTCCTGCACTGAGACACCGCGGCATCCGTCCCCGAGTAGGCGGTCAGTGGAAGAAGTGGCGGGTGCCGGTGAAGTACATCGTGATGCCGGCCTTCTCCGCGACCTCGATCGCGGCATCGTCGCGGATGGACCCACCGGGCTGGACGACCGCCTTGACGCCACCTTCGATGAGCACCTCGAGCCCGTCCGGGAACGGGAAGAAGGCGTCGGACGCCGCGACCGAGCCGGTGGCGCGTTCGCCGGCGCGGGAGACGGCGAGGCGGCAGGAGTCGACGCGGTTGACCTGGCCCATGCCGACGCCGACGGAGGCGCCGGCGGAGGCGAGCAGGATGGCGTTGGACTTGACCGCGCGGCAGGCCTTCCAGGCGAAGGCGAGGTCGGCGAGCAGCTCGGGGGACGCGGGTACGCCGGCGGCGAGCTGCCAGGCGGACGGGTCGTCGCCGGGCGCCTGGAAGCGGTCTGTGTGCTGTATCAGCAGACCGCCGCTGACGGCGCGTAGCTCGACTGCCTCGCCGCCCGCGGGAGCGGGTGCGACCAGCAGCCGGATGTTCTTCCTTCCCTGGAGGATCTCGACGGCACCGTCGTCGAAGGCGGGCGCGACGAGCACCTCGGTGAAGATCTCCGCGACCTGCTTCGCCATGTCCACCGACACGGGCGCGTTGGTCGCGATCACCCCGCCGTACGCCGACACCGGGTCGCACTCGTGCGCACGCCGGTGGGCCTCGGCGATGTCCTTGCCGACCGCGATGCCGCACGGATTGGCGTGCTTGATGATCGCGACCGCGGGCTCGGTGAAGTCGTACGCCGTACGCCGGGCAGCGTCGGCGTCGACGTAGTTGTTGTACGACATCTCCTTGCCGTGCAACTGCTCGGCGGACGCCAGGCCACCGCGGCCGTTGCTGTACAGCGCGGCGGGCTGGTGCGGGTTCTCGCCGTACCGCAGGACGGCGGACTTGTCCCAGGTCGCGCCGACCCAGGCCGGGAAGCCGGAGCCCTCGGAGGTGTCGGTCAGCACGTTGCCCATCCAGGACGCGACGGCGACGTCGTACGACGCCGTGTGCACGAACGCGTCCACGGCCAGTCGCTGCCGCTGCTCCAACGAGAACCCACCGTCGCCGAGCGCGGCCACGATCTCCGGGTAGCGGGACGGCGACACCACGACGGCCACGTTGGCGTGGTTCTTGGCGGCACCGCGGACCATCGACGGCCCGCCGATGTCGATCTGTTCGATGCACTCGTCCACGGACGCGCCGGAGGCGACAGTCTCGGTGAACGGGTAGAGGTTGCTGACCAGCAGGTCGAACGGCTCCACCCGCATCTCGTTGAGCTGCTCGACGTGCTCGTTCTTGCGTACGTCGGCCAGCAGCCCGGCGTGGACCATCGGGTGCAGGGTCTTGACCCGGCCGTCCAGGCACTCGGGGAACCCGGTCAGTTCCTCGACCTTGGTCACCGGCACCCCGGCCGCCGCGATCCGCGCCGCGGTGGACCCGGTCGACACCAACTGGACACCGGCGTCGTGCAGCGCCTGGGCGAGCTCCTCCAGACCGGTCTTGTCGTAGACGCTGATCAGCGCCCGGCGGATCGGCCTGCGGTCGGTGCTCACTTCAGTCGAACCTTTCGTCCGGTGATGGTCCAGCCTTCGCGGACCAGCCGGCCGACCCACTCCACCAGCTGGCGGCGTTCGGCCTCCTTGATCCGCTCGGTCAGGGTTTCTTCGGTGTCGTCGTCCTCGACCGGTACGACGACCTGGGCGATGATCGGCCCGGTGTCGACGCCGCCGTCGACGAAGAACAGGGTCGCGCCGGCGACCTTGACGCCGTACTCGAGCGCGTCCCGCGGTCCGTGGATGCCGGGGAAGGCGGGCAGCAACGCGTTGTGGGTGTTGAGGTACCGGTCGCCGAAGGCGGCGAGGAAGTCGTCGCCGACGAGTTTCAGGAAACCAGCGGAGACGACCAGGTCGGGTTCGTACGCGGACACCGACGCGGTCAGCGCGCGGTCCCACTCGGTCCGCTCGGCGTAGTCCTTGACCTTGTGCACGAAGCTCGGCACGCCGGCCTCGGCGGCCCGGTCCAGCCCGGCGATGCCCTCCCGGTCGGCGCCGACGGCGACCACCCGGGCGCCGTACGCCGGATCGGCGCAGGCGTCCAGCAGGGCCTGCAGGTTCGACCCCGACCCCGAGATGAGCACCACGAGGCGCGCAGGTTCGGGGGTGGGCGCAACCGGGTCTGTCACGCGCCGAAGCTTATCGCCCGGCGCCGGCCTCATCGTCAGCCGGTCGCCGGGAGGCGATCAGCGCGGCCGTGATCGAGGCACCGATGGCCATCCCGGCAGCGAGTACGCCGGCCGCCGGCAGCGCGGCCGGGACCCCGACGGCCGACATCCGCCCGGGCCCGGCGGAACCACCCGAGAGCGCCATCAGCACGTAGAGGACGACGCCGGCGAGCAGAGCCGCCATTGCGCCCCGCAGCGCGAACGCGTCCCACCCCAACGCGTCGGAGTCCGGGTCGGCAAGCCCGCGCCGGGCGATCACCAGCCCGGCGACCACGCCGGCCGCCAACGGGACGGCCGCCGTCAGCACCAGCAGGTACGTCGGCGTCGCCCCATCGGCCGGTACGGCGGCCAGCAGTGGAAGCGCGGGCAGGCTGCCGACGTCCACCCCGGTCGGCGCGACCGACGTACCCACTCCCAGCTGGAATCCGGGGCCGGCGAGGAACGAGACGGCGTACAGGACCATGTTCGGGATCAGCATCAGGCAGATCGCGAACAGCACCACCGAGCCGACCACACCGGCGTCCAGCAGTTCCAGCATCGCGGTCACCCGCGAGAACCGGACCGCCAGGAGTACGCCGTACAACAGCGAAGCGACCGCGATCACCGTGAGTACGGCGGCACCCGCGGCCGGCACGGCGTCACGCAGCCCGCTGGGCGTCGCGTCGGCGATGTCCTCGGCCGCACCGGACTCGACCAGCACGCCGAGGGCGCCCGCGACGAACGCCAGTGAAGCGGCACCGAAGAACGCGGACAGCGGCGACACCCGCAACACGCCGTCGGCCGTCAGCAGGGCGATGATCAGCGCACCCAGGCCGTAGACGAGGGCGAACGTGCCCGACAGCACGATCAGGTCCTTCGTCCGGTCGGCCCCGCTGGTCCGGGCCGCGAACCTGCCGCCGCGGTACAGGCACCACCCGAGGAACAGGGTCAGGCCGAGCGGCGCGATCGTGATCGCCCCACTGTCCAGCGTCACTCCGGCCTTGTGAGCGACCAGCCAGGCCGACGCGCCGGCCCGGATGGCCCCGGACGCACCGCCGAAGGTCGCGGCCAGCCAGCCGATCACCGCGACCGCGGCACAGGTGAGCAGTCCGGTGAGCAGGCACGCGCCCGCGGAGATCACGGCCGACAGGATTACCGGCTTGGTCGGAGCGGCGTCGGACGGGGCGGGCCCGGGCGCATGATTCTTGCCACCGTGTGGTCCGCCGTCACGGGCGCCCGGACGGCTCAACATGTCGGTCATCTGACTCCCATCGTCCACCGCCGTGGAACGCCACTCGTCCTGACACGCCGGATATGGAAGACTTCAGCCCGCTTGTTCACGCTCAGTCCGGGTCTGGACACCGCTTGGTGTCCGCGATCCGGCGGAGTGGGACGACCAGGGACCACCGGGTACTGTCGGGTGGAATCAGTCAGGAGGTCGAGCTTTGGCCGGTTCCCACCGCGCACCCCGCGGCGGTAGTCGCGCTGCTGCCCGGGAGGCGCGCCGGCAGAAGGCGCGCAAACGGAACCAGACGATCGCCGCCGGGGTCGCGGTCGTGGTGCTGGTCGGCGGCGGCGGTGTCGCCGCGCTGAACGCCTTCGGCGGTGACGACGCGTCCGGTCCGGACTTCGGTGCCACCGACGACAAGTCGTCGGACTCGAACCTGCTGGCCGACGCCAACGTCCTGCTCGACGCGGCCACGGCCAGGCCGCTGGGCGCCACCGGCGCCTGGGCGGTCACCAAGACCGCCGACGGCAGCAGCGCCCCGGAGCGCTCGTTCGTCTGCCAGTCGCAGCGGTTCGCCGACCCGGCCGGACAGCGCACCTGGGTCCGCACCTTCCAGAACTCGGCCACCAAGGAGACCGCCGTCCAGTACGTCGAGGTCTCCAACGACAAGGCGGCCGCCGGCAAGGCCTACACCTCGATCATCGGCTGGCTCAGCGGCTGCTCGACCCCGCAGACCCGGCTGGCCGCCAGTTACGTCACCACCGGCGTCGGCGAGCGTGGCGTGATCGCGGTCTTCGGGCAGCCGGCCGGTGCCAAGACGAAGTACCGGACGGTCGCGGTGGCGGTCGCCGGCAAGGCCACCATGGTGCTCGAGCACGACACCGTCGCCGCCGCGGCGCCCAAGCCCACGCCGGTGCTGGCCGCGGCGACGGCCGGGCTGAAGAAGATCTGCGCGCAGAGTGGCGGCTGTGGGACCGGGGCGCCGGTGGCCAAGCCGGGGCTGCTGCCGACCACCGAGGCGCCCGGGTTCATGGCGCCGGTCGACCTGCCGGTGCTGGCCGGGATCGACAAGCCGTGGGTGAGCAGCGGCGGCACCAAGATCGGTGCCGGCACCGGCTGCGAGCGGATCGACCTGAAGAAGGCCAAGCCGACGAAGCTGACGACGCTGACGTACGTGACGCCGGAGGCCAAGGTGCCGACCGAGTTCGGGCTGGACGACACGGTGGTGAAGTTCGCCACCCCGGCCGCCGCGAAGGCGTTCGCGGAGCAGATCCGGAAGAACGTCGACGGGTGCGAGAAGAACGTCTCGAACGCGCAGGTGAAGTCGACCGGCACGGTGTCGGTCGGCTCGGTCCGGGGCGAGAGCTGGCGGGCGTCGTACGACACCGGCGGCGGGAAGATCTTCACCTACCGGATCGGGATCGCGTCGATCGGGAACCAGGCGGTCTACGTCCTGTTCCCGGTGCTGAAGGGCCTGGACATCTCCGACACCGCCTTCAACGAAACCCTCGTCCGCGCCGCAGAACGCTCCACCCTCTACAAGTAGAAGCAGAAAGCACCCGCCCCCAGGCGATGGGGGCGAGTGCTTCCTGCGGGTTCTACTTCGTCAGGTTCTGCATGATTTCGCGCATCAGGTTGGCGGTTTCGGTGGGCGTCTTGCCCACCCTGACGCCGACGGCCTCGAGGGCCTCCTGCTTCGCGGCGGCGGTGCCGGAGGAGCCGGAGACGATCGCGCCCGCGTGGCCCATGGTCTTGCCCTCGGGGGCGGTGAAGCCGGCCACGTAGCCGACGACCGGCTTGGTGACGTTCTCCTTGACGAACGCCGCCGCCCGCTCCTCGGCGTCGCCGCCGATCTCGCCGATCATCACGATCGCGTCGGTGTCCGGGTCGTCCTGGAACGCCTGCAGCGCGTCGATGTGGGTGGTCCCGATGATCGGGTCACCGCCGATCCCGATCGCGGTGGAGAACCCGAAGTCCCGCAGTTCGTACATCATCTGGTACGTCAGCGTCCCGGACTTGCTGACCAGCCCGATCCGGCCGGGACCGGCGATGTCGGCCGGGATGATGCCGGCGTTCGACTCACCCGGCGTGATGATGCCGGGGCAGTTCGGCCCGATGATCCGGGTGCCGGCGGCGGCCGCGTGCGCGAAGAACGCGGCGGTGTCGTGCACCGGCACGCCCTCGGTGATCACCACCACCAGCGGCACCGCGGCGTCGATCGCCTCGAGGACGGCGTCCTTGGTGAACTTCGGCGGCACGAAGATCACCGAGACGTTCGCCCCGGTCTCCTTCACGGCGTCCGCGACCGTGCCGAACACCGGCACCTCAGTGTCTTGGCCGTCGAAGGCTGGGAATCGAACGCTCTGGCCGGCCTTGCGCGGGTTCACGCCACCGACGATGTTGGTGCCGGAGGCAAGCATCCGGGTGGTGTGCTTGGTGCCTTCCGAGCCGGTCATGCCCTGGACGATGACCTTGCTGTCCTTGGTCAGGAAGATAGACATTGTTCAGCGATCCCTTACTTCGCAGCCAGCTCGGCGGCCCGCTTGGCGGCGCCGTCCATCGTGTCGACCCGCTCCAGACCGGCCAGGCCGGCCTCGTCGAGGATCCGTCGGCCCTCCTCGGCGTTGTTGCCGTCCAGCCGGACGACCAGCGGCTTGGTGACGTGCTCGTCGCGGCTCGCCAGCAGCTCGAACGCCTGCACGATGCCGTTCGCGACCTCGTCGCAGGCGGTGATGCCGCCGAAGACATTGACGAACACGCTCTCCACCTGGGCGTCGGAGATGATGATCTCCAGGCCGTTGGCCATCACCTCGGCGGACGCGCCGCCGCCGATGTCGAGGAAGTTCGCCGGCTTCACGCCGCCGAACTCCTGACCGGCGTACGCGACCACGTCGAGCGTCGACATGACCAGGCCGGCGCCGTTGCCGATGATGCCGACGCTGCCGTCCAGCTTCACGTAGTTCAGGCCCTTGGCCTTCGCCGCCGCCTCCAGCGGGTCGTCCGCGGAGGCGTCCTGGAACTCGGCGTGGTCCGGGTGCCGGAAGTCCGCGTTCTCGTCCAGCGAGACCTTGCCGTCCAGCGCCTCGACGTTGCCGTCCTCGAGCTTGACCAGCGGGTTCACCTCGACCAGCGACGCGTCCTCGCCGATGAACACGTCGTACAGCTTGACGATCTCCGGCGCGACCGCGTCCAGGATGTCCTCCGGGTACTTCGCCGCTCGCGCGATCTCACGCGCCGTGGCCTCGTCCACCCCGGCGGCCGGGTCGATCGAGATCTTCGCCACCGCCTCGGGGTTGGTGTGCGCGACCTCCTCGATCTCCATGCCGCCGGCGGCCGACGCGATGCACAGGTAGTTCCGGTTGGCGCGGTCGATCAGGAAGGAGAAGTAGTACTCCTCCGCGATCGCCGCGGCCGGGACGATGTTCAGGATCTTGACGACGTGACCCTTGATGTCCAGGCCGAGGATCTCGCGGGCCTTCTCCTCCGCCTCGTCCGGCGAGGAGGCCAGCTTGACGCCGCCGGCCTTGCCGCGACCGCCGGTCTTCACCTGGGCCTTCACGACCACCCGGCCGCCGATCTTCTCGGCCGCCGCGCGGGCTTCCTCCGGAGTGGTGACGACCTCACCCACGGTCGTCCGCACTCCATGCTTGGCGAAGACCGTCTTCGCCTGGTATTCCATCAAGTCCACGACTGTGGTCCCTCTCTCGCACCTGTTCGAGTAGGCCGCGGCAGGCGGGCTGTTCCCGGAAGAGGGCACGGTCGCCGGCGCGTTCCGTCGGCCTGAGACTAGCCACCCCCGTGTGCTCCGCAACAGCCGGGGTACACGCTGAGACGACCGTCACAGCCGCCTTGCCCTTCCGTGAAAGGCTGGGCGCATGACCTCCGCAGCGTTCAGTTCAGGGACCAGACCAGCTGACGACTGGTGGCGTAGCGCCGTCGTCTACCAGGTGTACCCCCGTTCGTTCGCCGACGCCAACGGTGACGGCACCGGCGACGTGAACGGCATCCGGGCCCGGCTGCCGTACCTGGCCGATCTCGGCATCGACGCGATCTGGATCAGTCCCTGGTACCCGTCCCCGCTCCTCGACGGCGGGTACGACGTGTCCGACTACCGGGCCGTCCACCCCGACTTCGGGACCTTGGAAGACGCCGACGCGCTGATCGCCGAGGCGCACGCGCTCGGGATCCGGATCCTGATCGACCTGGTGCCGAACCACTGCTCCTGGGAGCACCCGTGGTTCAAGGCGGCCCTGGCGGCGGGCAAGGGCTCTCCGGAGCGGGACCTGTTCTGGTTCCGCGACGGCAAGCCGGGCGGGCTGCCGCCGACGAACTGGCCGGCCGCGTTCGGCGGCGGCGCCTGGCAGCAGGTCGAGGACGGGCAGTGGTACCTGCACCTGTTCGACATCTCCCAGCCGGACTGGAACTGGGACCACCCGAAGGTGATCGAGGAGTTCGACGCGATCCTGCGGTTCTGGTTCGACCGCGGGATCGACGGCTTCCGGATCGACGTGGCCGACTCGATGGCCAAGGACTCGTCACTGCCGGACGTCCCGCTGCAGGACGGGCAGCCGACCCGGGAGAAGTACGTCGGCAACCCGTTCTACGACCAGCCGGGGGTGCACACGATTCACCAGCGCTGGCGGGCGATCGCCGACGAGTACGCCGACACCCCGCAGGGAGCCCGGGTGTTCGTGGCCGAGGCTTGGCTGTCCCCGGCCGAGCGGCTGGCGCAGTACGTGCGGCCGAACGAACTCCACTCGGCCTTCAACTTCGACGTACTGCGCTGTGCCTGGGACGCCAAGGAGTTGCGCGAGGTCATCGACCACACCACCGAGAACCTCTGGGCCGTCGGGGCACCGGCGACCTGGGTGCTGAGCAACCACGACACCATCCGGCACCGGACGCGGTACGGGCGGGACCAGCGCGAGGCACTGAAGGACGCGGGCGTGGTGCCGACCGACCTGGAGCTCGGCCGGCGCCGGGCGCGGGCCGCGGCGTTGCTCGAGCTGGCACTGCCGGGTGGGGCGTACATCTACCAAGGCGACGAGCTCGGCCTGCCCGAGGTCGAGGACCTGCCGGAGGAGGTTCTCGACGATCCGGTCTGGGAGCGGTCCGGCCACACCCGCCGCGGCCGGGACGGCTGCCGGGTGCCGCTCCCGTGGTCCGGCGGCGAGCCGCCGTTCGGGTTCGGTACCGGCGCCGGCCAGCCATGGCTTCCGCAACCCGCCGACTGGGCCGCCCTGACCGCCGACGCCCAGGCGTCCGACCCCGACAGCCACCTCAACCTCTACAAGGCGGCCCTGCGGATCCGCCGCGACACCGAGGCGCTGGGCGAAGGCCGGCTCAGCTGGGACGAAGACGCTCCCGCGGGCGTGCTCTCGTTCTCTCGCGAGCCCGGCTTCCGCTGCCTGGCCAACCTCGGCGAAGCGCCGATCTCCCTGCCGCCGCACAGGTCCGTCCTGCTGACCAGCGAGCCTCTGGTCGCTGGTCAACTGCCGAGCGACGCCACAGCCTGGCTGGAGATCTGACCCCTGCGGACACGAGAAGGCCGGAGCCGCCTGAGCGACTCCGGCCTTCGTGACGCGCTCGCTACTTCACGCCACCTGCCGTCAGCCCGGCGACGATGCGGCGCTGGAACAGCAGCACCGCGATCACCAGTGGGATCGTGACGACCACACCGGCGGCCATCTGGCTGCCGAACGGTTGGTCACGTCCCGACGTACCGGTGAACTGCGAGATGACCACGTTCGCGGTCTGGATCTCTTTGCGGTTCACCATGCTCAGCGCGATCAGGAACTCGTTCCACGCCGCGATGAAGGTGATGATCGCGGTGGTGAACACACCCGGTGCGGCCAGCGGGAGGATCACCTTGCGGAACGCCTGCGCCGGCGTACAGCCGTCCACCATCGCGGCCTGCTCGAGCTCTCGCGGCATCTGCCGGAAGAACGCGGTCAGGAGCCACACCGCCAGTGGCAGCGCGAACGACAGGCTGGGCACGATCATCGCCTGGTAGGTGTTGATCCACTCGATATCGCTGAACAGCTTCTTCAGCGGAATCACCAGTGAGATCCCCGGGAACATCGAGGTGACGATGATGATCGCCAGCACGAAGTTCTTGCCCCGGAACTCCAGCCGGGCCAGGGTGTAGGCCGCCACCATCCCGATGAGCAGCGTCAGGATCGTCACCGTGCCGGCCACGATCAGGCTGTTCAGCAGAGCACGGCCGAACCCGGTACCGGGCTTGAACACGTCGGTGAAGTTGGTGAACGAAACAGGCGACGGAATGATCGAGTTCTCGAACTGGTCGGTCGGCCGGCGCAGCGACGACACCACCATCCAGAAGAACGGCAGCAGGCAGTAGAGCACGATCAGCGCGACACCGATCAGCGGCAGCCACCTGCGGTACCACGGGGCCTCGGCCGCCTTGACGTCGATCACCTTCCGGGTCTTCGGAGCCTTCTCAGCTACAGCCATCACGCACCTCCTCCGCCGCCACCGGCCGTCACGCCGGGCGATACCGGGGTCTTGGACGCGTCCTGCTTGCGCCCGCCTCGGCCGCCGTTGCCGTTCTTCTTCTTCGGCTTGCGCTGTATGGCGTCACCGAACACGTCGGCCCCCAGCAGCTTGACGAACACGTACGCGACCACAGCGACGTAGATGAACAGCAGGGTCGCGTACGCCGCCGCCGGCCCGTACCGTGTCTGGTTGGCTTCGAGGTACGCCAGGATCGACAGTGTCTCGACCGACTCCTTGTTCGGGCCGACCAGCACGAACGGCAGGTCGAAGATCCGCAGTGTGTCGAGAATGCGGAACAGCACTGCCACCAGCAGCGCGGGCTTCACCAACGGCATCGTGATGTGGATGAACGTCGACCACACCTTGGCTCCGTCGACCTTCGCGGCCTCGTAGACCTCGTCCGGGATCGTCTGCAGGCCCGCTAGCACCAGCAGCCCGATGAACGGTGCGGTCTTCCAGGTGTCGGCGATGATGACCGACAGCACCGACTGCCAGCCCTCGGTGGACCACAGGATCTGGGTGCCGAGCAAGTCGTTAGCGATACCGTCGGCCTGGAAGATCCACTTCCACAGCAGCGCGGAGACCACAGTCGGGATCGCCCACGGAACCAGGATGCTGGCCCGGACGATGCTGCGGCCCTTGAACGCCTTGTGCATCACCAGGGCCATGGCGACACCCAAGGTGGTCTCCAGGAGCACGCAGGTGACGGTGAAGAACGTGGTGTTGTAGAAAGCGTTCCAGAATCGTTCGCCGGTCTCACCTGAGAAGATCGCCGAGTAGTTCTCCAGGCCCACGAACTCGGACCCCTGGATGATGAAGCCCGATTCGTCGATCCGTTGTCCACTCTGGTACAGCGACTCGCGTAATGCCGACAGGATCGGCAACCCGACAACCAGGACCAGGACGAGCATGGTCGGCGACAACAGCCCCGCGGCCAGGCGGCCGGTGCCCTCGTTGAACGACGTGGCCCGCTTCGGCTTCTTGGTGGGTTCCGGCGTCGGCCGCTGCGCGACCGGGGCGGATGTACTCACCTCTGCCTCCTTCTTTCCGCCCGCTGTCCGCGGGCAGCGACAGGCCGGGGCCGGCACGCAGCAGTGAAGCTACGCGCCGGCCCCGCCGCTTCGGTCATTGCGTGATGAGCGAGCTCAACTTGGTCTGCAGTCCGGCCAACGCGTCCTTCGGTGGCGTCGTACCGGTCAGAGCGCCGTACGCCGCCTCCTGGATCGCCGTGGTGACGTCGCCGTACTTGACCACCTTCGGCCGCGACTTCGCGGTCTCGATCGAGGCCTTCAGCGGTGCCAGGTACGGGAACTGCTTGTTCAGCGCGGGGTCGTCGTACAGCGAGGCCCAGGTCGGCGCCTGCGAGGTCTTCTCGATGTTCGCCTTCTGCCGCTCCTCGCTGGACATGAACTTGATGAAGTCCGCTGCGGTCGCCTTGTTCTTGGCGAACTCGGAGATCGCGTAGTTGTGTCCACCGAGGGTGGACACGCCCGGACCGTCCTTGCCCGGCAGCGCCGCGACGCCGAACTTGCCGGCGATCTTCGACGAGCCGTCGGTCTTGCCCGCCAGCGCGTACACGTACGGCCAGTTCCGGTGGAAGATCAGGTTGCCTTCCTGGAACGCCCGGCGGCCCGGCTCTTCCTGGTACGTGATGGCAGCCCTGGGGATCATCCCGGACTTGAAGCCCTCGACCAGGAAGTTCAGCCCCTCGAGCGCCTCCGGGGTGTCCACGTTCGGCTTGCCGTCGTCACCGACGACCACACCGCCCGCACCGTTGACGGCCTCGGAGAAGTTCACCGTCAGGCCCTCGTACTTCTCGAACTGACCCGCGTAGCAGCCGGCCGTCTTGGCCTCCGGCAGCGCCTTGACCTTCGTGCAGGCCTCCTGCATCTCGGCCCAGGTCTTCGGCGGCTGCACGCCGGCCTTGTCCAGCAGGTCCTTGCGGTAGTAGAGCAGACCACCGTCGGACGTCACCGGCACGGCGTACAGCTTGTCGCGGTACTTGGCCGTGTCGATCGTCGACGGCAGCAGCTTGTTCAGATCGGGGAACTGGTCCTCCGGCAGTTCGGTGATCCAGCGGTTCGCGGCGAACTCGGCGGTCCAAACCACGTCCAGGTTCAGCACGCTGAACGCGTCGGACTTGATCTGCGCGTTCGAGATCATCTGCGCGCGCTGCTGGTCCGCGGACTCGGGCAGCTCGGTGACCGTGACCTTCTCGTCCGGGTGCTGGGAGTTCCACGCGTTCACCTGGTTCGTCAGGTTCCCGGAGGTGTCCTTGCCGGTGGCGAAGTTGATCGGGCCGCGACCTTCGAGAGCTGTTCCCCCGCCCGAGCCGCTGTCGCCACCGCTTCCGTCGTCACCGCCACACGCGGACGCAAGCAGCGCAAGGCTGCCGACGACGGCCACGGCCATCGCCCTGCGTGTGTGTGATCGTTCAAACCTCATCGTTTACCTGCCCTCTCCCGATGGGACATCGCTTGGTCCTGCGTCAGCGGTTCACAGTCCCCCACCGCGCTGCGATCCCGCCTGTCCGGACAGTAACCGACGACGGGGGTGATGTGTCCTGAGCCACACACCTTGCCGTCGACAGCCTTCTGAAACGGACAAACCGCATGGCTGTATGCGACCGCGATTCGACAGTCCGCACAACCAGGTCTTTCTTAACGATTCGGTATTACCGGTTAGTAGCCTAGCTGAACGCACGGTATCCGTTCAGAACGACTCCACGCAGTCGTCATCACGCTCCGGAGCGGAACGGAGGGGTGCGAAGGCCGTCGAACGGCCGGATCCGCGGGCCTCAGGACGTCGAGGCGGAGGCGTCGCCGACGTGGGTGCGGACCCAGTCGACGATCTCGGTGGTGGTGGCCCCTGGGGTGAAGATCTTGTGGACGCCGAGCTCGGCCAGCGGCTGCAGGTCGGCGTCCGGGATGATGCCGCCGCCGAACACCACGATGTCGTCGGCGTCGCGCTCGGTGAGCAGCTCGCGGACCCGCTTGAACAGGGTCATGTGCGCCCCGGAGAGCACCGACAGGCCGATCGCGTCGGCGTCCTCGGCGATCGCCGTCTCGACGATCTGCTCCGGCGTCTGGTGCAGGCCGGTGTAGATGACCTCCATGCCGGCGTCCCGCAGCGCTCGCGCGACCACCTTCGCGCCGCGGTCGTGGCCGTCCAGGCCAGGCTTGGCGACGACGACGCGCAGGGTGCTCGTAGGAGGCATGCCCGCAGGCTAACCGGTCCGTGCCTCACGGGATAAGACACGGCGGTGTGTGTTCCCCGCCACGCCGAATGGGAACCGGTTACCTTGAAAGAGATCGGACTGATGGGGGGTCTGGTTGCGGTGAGGAGTCGCCGATGGGTACCTGGCAGAACGAGGTACGCGGAGCACTTGACGGACTTGCGTACGGCGCGAGGTCCGCGCTCTCACCCCGCGTGTTGCAGGGTGCCGCGGTCGAACTGGGCTGGCTGACCACCCATCTCGCCATGTATCCGCTCGGCCTGGTCGGCGGCTCGGGCTCCCGCACCGAGCGGCTCAACCTCGAGGGGCTGACCCCGGCCCAGCGCAGCCTGCTGGTCAGCAACGTCCGGGCCGCCGGTACGCCGATCGTGCTGGCCCACGGGATCATCGACAACCACACCATCTTCGCGCTCATGCGCCGGCAGTTGCAGCGTCGCGGCTTCCGCAGCATCCACCACTTCTCGTACTCACCGCTGACGCTCGACGTACGCCGTACCGCCGAGCGGATGGGCGAGGATGTCGAGCGGATCTGCGAGCAGTCCGGATCGGACCAACTGCACGTGGTCGGGCACAGCCTGGGCGGACTGATCGCGCGGTACTACATCCAGCGGCTCGGCGGGCACGAGCGCGTGCACACCTGCGTCACCCTCGGCACGCCGCACCAGGGCACCGTCGCCGCGCGGCTGCTGCCGTGGCCGCTGGTGCGGCAGGTGCGCCCGGACAGCGAACTGATGGCCGAGCTGGCCGAGCCCGCCCCGGACTGCCGGACCAGGTTCGTCGCCTTCTACAGCGATGTCGACCAGCTGATCGTGCCGCAGCGGCGGGCCCGGATTCGGCATCCCGACCTGGTCGCCAGTAATGTCCGGGTGAACGGCGTGGGCCACCTGTCCCTGCCGTTCCACGGCGACGTGGCGCACCAGATCACCGGTGTGCTGACGCACCTGGACGACGAGCAGGAGACGGTCGCCTGACCGCCTCCACTTGTCGTGACATGCTCGGAATTGCCTGACAAGGCAGCATCCTGGGCACGCCGGGGCAACTGCACGTGCAGGCGCTCATGCAAAAGTTTCGTGAAGGAGACGCCGAAAAGTGGGTGGCAGGGTTTGTCACCTCGTGACTGATCCGTTATCGTCCATCAGGCCCGGCCAGGGAATAAAACCCCCGGACGGGCGGACAAGCCCCTCCCCTGTGACCGAAAGGCCACGTTGTGTCCCAGCACCGTGCCGCGGGCAACCGCGTCACGCCAGGCAACGCTGCGCGCAAGCCCGGCGCAGGACGTCACAGTGCCAAGCATCGTGTTGCCAGGCGTAACACCCCGGGAAGTACCCAGATCGTCGGTCTGACCGCAGCGCTCGCTGCGGCGGCAGGAGCTGTGGGATTCAGCCACAGCACCCTCGCCTCGCCGACGCAGGCGAACTCCGCGGTCAACCTCGCCGCCCTCAGCATGGACGACGGGCAACTGTCCGGCATCACCACCGCACGCATCCAGGCCCGCCAGCTCGCCACCCGTGACTCCTCCCGGGTCCAGCTCGCCGGCAACGAGACGACCAAGAAGCAGGCCGCGGCCGCCCAGCTGGCCAAGGCCCGGGCCGCAAAGCTCACCGCCACCCAGGCACTCACCGCCAAGCGCGCCTCCTCCCTCGCCAAGGCCAAGGCCGCGGCCGAGGCGGCGGAGAAGAAGATCCGCGAGTCGGCCACCCGCTGCGAGATGATGCTCTCCGGCTACCACATCACCGCGACCTTCGGCCAGGGCGGCAGTCGCTGGGCCCGCAACCACACCGGCACCGACTTCGCCGCCCCGGTCGGCACGATCATCCGCACCGTCATGAAGGGTGTGGTCATCCACGCCGACTGGGCCGGCCCGTACGGCCGCCAGGTCCAGGTCCGGCACGAGGACGGCACGGTCACGACGTACAACCACATGTCGAAGTTCAGCGTGTCCGTCGGCGAGACCGTGTACGCCGGGGACCAGGTCGGCGCGGTCGGGATGACCGGGAACACCACCGGCCCGCACCTGCACTTCGAGGTTCTCCGCGACGGCGGCGACGCGATCGACCCGATGCCCTGGCTGCGCGACCACTGCGGGCTCAACCCGTAATCCACCGGCGCGACCGCTGACCTAAGCTGCCGGCATGCGCCCAGCCGCCGGGGAGGTCCTGCACTTCTCCGAAGATCCGACCATCGAGGTCTTCCGGCCGCACCTCGCCAGCACGGCGCGTGCGGCCACGCCGTACGTCTGGGCCGTCGGCTACGACCGGGCCCCCGACTACTGGTTCCCGAGGCAGTGCCCCCGCGCGATGGCGTGGGTCGGCCCCTCCACCACCCTCGACGACACCGCCCGCATCATCGGTGCCGGCTCCGGCACGCGCGTGCACGCGGTCGAGTACGGCTGGCTGGACGCGATGCGGTCGGTCGAGCTGTACGCCTACCGGCTGCCGGCCGCGCCGTTCGCCGAGCTCGACGCCGCGATGGTCGCGACGACCGAGGTCCGGCCGCTGGGTCCGCCCGAGCGCGTCGGCGACCTGTTCGGTCTGCACGACGAGGCCGGGATCCAGTTGCGCGTCCTGTCCCGGCTGCACGACTTCTGGTCCGAGGTCATCACCAGCACGCTCGAGTGGAGCGGCATCCGGCTCCGGAACGCCCGGCCATGAGGTACGCCGGTCTCGCCGAGGCGGCCTGGACCTGGGTTCTCCGGCAGGTGCGGTGGGACGACGCCGGCCCGTGGATCCCGGAGGCCGCCGGCGGTGAGAAGCCGGAGGAGTACCGCGACGGCATGCACAGCGGGATCGGCGGACTCGCGCACGCCCTCGCGGAGATCCGGCTCGCCCGTCCCTGGACCGCCGACGAGCAGAAGCTGGCCGGTGCGATCGCCGACCGGATCCGGGCCGCCGTCCCGGCGGAGCGCTCGGTCACGTACTTCGACGGCCTGGTCGGCTCGATCGGCGTGCTGACCGCTCTCGGTGAACCCGGCGCGGCGCAGGCCGTGGAGCGGGTCACCGAGCTCGCCACCGCCGACGGCTGGCCGGAGAGCTTCCTCCAGGCGCCCAAGTACCGGCCCGGCGCGGTGGCGAACGACGCGACCCTCGGCACCGGCGCCGTCCTCATGGGCGCCCTCTGGGCGGCTCGGCAGGGCCTGGACGCGCGTTCACTGATCGAGCGAGCGGCGAACCACCTGATGGCGGAGCAGGAGGCGTCGGGCAACTGGCTGTTCGTCTCCCGGCGGTTCTGCACCGGGGAACCGGGCCAGATGCCGAACTTCTCGCACGGCCTGGCCGGGATCGCGGCCGTGCTCGCGCCGGCCGGCGTGGAGCTCGGACGGCCGGACCTGGTGGATGCGGCCCGCCGCGGCGCCGAGCGCCTGGTCACCCTCGGCATCAACGACGACGAGGGATTCCGCGTGCCCCGGGTGATCCCGTGGGACAAGCGGCAGGGCGACGAATACACGCACAACTGGTGCCACGGCGGCGCCGGTACGTCGCTCCTGTTCCGCGCGCTCGAGTACGCCGGAGTCGACCAGGTCGCCGGGGAGACGCCGGCCGTCTGGCACCGTCGCTGCCTGGACAGCGTCCGCCACTCCGGTGTCCCGGACCGCCGCTACCCGGGCTTCTGGGACAACGACGGCCGCTGCTGCGGTACGGCGGGAGCCGGCGACGTCTTCCTGGACGCGTGCCTGCGCGACGGCCACGACGACGACCTCGACTTCGCCGTCCGGCTCGGGAACGCCCTTGTCCAGCGAGCGTTCCACGACGACGGCACGGCGTACTGGCGCTTCGTCGAGCACCGCGACGACGACCCCCTGCTGCCACCCGGCATCGGCTGGATGCAGGGCGCGGCGGGCATCGCCGCGTACCTCTTCCGCCTCCAGCGTGTTCTCGACGGCGACACCGGCTCCGTCGAACGGATGGACAACTGGTGGGCGCTCAGCGGCGCCAGACCTCGGCGGTGGTGAGAAAGGCGGAGGAGCCGGGCTTGTCCGGAGAGCCGTCGACCTGGACGAACCCGGGGACCGAGGCGCCGCCGATCGAAACGGTGGCGGAGCGGACCGGAACGATGACCAGGCTGAGGCTGTGGTTGCCCTCGGCAAGCTGGAAGTTGTCGGTGGCGAACAGCCGCCGGTCGAGGACGCCGCCCATCTCGATCTGGATGTCGGCCGCCTTCGCGCTGAGGCCGTCGGCCAGGTTCATCGACACCTGCACCAGGTCGCGCTCGACCGCCGGCTCGTGCCAGGGCAGTCCCTGGACCTCGAGGAACGAGCGGACGAAGTAGCGCTCCAGCCAGGAGGCCAGGTCGACGTCCTCCGACACCACCCGGACGATCCCGTCGAACCACAGGACGACCGCCGTCCCGGCACCGCGGATCGACCAGTCGACCATCCAGATCGACGCGTACGCCGTCACCTTGCCGTTGTCGTCGAACAGCCGCAGCCCAGGGTTCGCTCCCGCCAGGATGATCCGGCGGATGCTGCCTGCTACCGACTTGGACATGGGGCAAACGCTTCCGGAGGGAGGGCCGAAGATCCTTGATTGTCTCAATCTCCGCCCCAGATGCAACGTCGGCGCCGGAAAGCCTGACTCAGATCTTGTCGACCGGTGCGTAGCGCAGCAGGAGCCGCTTGACGCCCTCGGACCCGAAGTCGATGTCCGCCTGGGCCTGCTGGCCCTCGCCGCGGACGACCACCACCGTGCCCATCCCGAAGCTGTCGTGCACCACCCGGTCGCCCGGGTTCAGGCTGATCACCGGCTTGTCGGACGCCGTCCGGCGCGGCGGCTCGTAGCGGCTGGAGATGCCGCTGCCCCGCGTCGTACCGGTGCCGGACCAGCGGGTGATCGCGGACTCGTCGCGGCGCCAGTCGAGCAGCTCGGCCGGGATCTCCTCCAGGAACCGCGACGGCGGGTTGTGCTGCGGAGCGCCGTACGCCGACCGGACCGCGGCCCGGGAGATCGCCAGCCGCTGCCGGGCCCGGGTGATCCCGACGTACGCGAGCCGCCGCTCCTCCTCCAGCTCCTTCAGGTCGGTGAGCGACCGGGAGTGCGGGAAGACACCGTCCTCCATCCCGGTCAGGAACACCACCGGGAACTCCAGGCCCTTCGCCGTGTGCAGCGTCATCAGCGTGACCACGCCGCCGTCGTCGGCCGCGTCCGGGATCTGGTCGGCGTCGGCGACCAGCGCGACCCGCTCGAGGAAGGCCTGCAGATCGGCCGGTTCGCCGGCGGCCGTGCGCTCCTCGACGAACTCCCGGGCCACCGAGATGAACTCGTCGAGGTTCTCCAGCCGGGTCTCGTCCTGCGGATCCGGGGACTTCTGCAGGGTCTCGTAGTACCCGGAGCGGTGCAGGGCGACGTCCAGGATGTCGTCCGGCGGGGCGCCCGAGTCCACCATCGCGGTCAACTCGTCCAGGATGTCCACGAAGGCCTGCACGGCGTTCACCGACCGCGACGCCATCGCCGGGGCGTCCTGCGCCCGCCGCATCGCCTGCGCGAACGAGATCCGGTCGCGCGCGGCCAGCGCCTCGATCGCGGCCTCGGCGCGGTCGCCGATCCCGCGCTTCGGCTCGTTCATGATCCGGCGCAGGGAGACGGTGTCCTCCGGGTTCACCAGCACCCGCAGGTACGCGAGCGCGTCGCGGACCTCCTTGCGCTCGTAGAACCGGACGCCGCCGACCACCTTGTACGGATGGCCCGTCCGGATGAAGACCTCCTCGAACACGCGCGACTGCGCGTTGGTCCGGTAGAACACCGCCACGTCGGACGGCTTCACCCCGTCGGCGTCGGTGAGCCGGTCGATCTCGTCGGCGACGAACTGCGCCTCGTCGTGCTCGTTGTCGGCGACGTACACCGCGATCTGCTCGCCCTGGCCCTGGTCGGACCAGAGGTTCTTGGCCTTCCGGCCCTCGTTACGGGCGATGACCGCGTTCGCCGCGGACAGGATCGTCTGGGTGGAGCGGTAGTTCTGCTCCAGCAGGATCGTCTCGGCCCCGGCGAAGTCCTCCTCGAAGGCGAGGATGTTGCGGATCGTCGCGCCGCGGAAGGCGTAGATCGACTGGTCGGAGTCACCGACCACCATCAGCTCGGCCGGCGGCGCGGTCGGGCCGTTGCCAGGTGAGCCGTCGATGGCCGCCGGGTCCTCGCCGCAGAGCTCGCGGATCAGCGTGTACTGCGCGTGGTTGGTGTCCTGGTACTCGTCGACGAGCACGTGGCGGAAGCGGCGGCGGTAGTACTCCCGGACCTCGGGGAAGGCCTGCAGCAGGTTGACCGTGGTCATCAGCAGGTCGTCGAAGTCCAGCGCGTTCGCCTGGGCCAGCCGCTCCTGGTAGATCCGGTAGCACTCGGCGTACGTCTCCTCGAGGTGGTTCGAGGTCTTCGACGCTGCCGTCTCGTGGTCGATCAACTCGTTCTTCTGGGTGCTGATCCAGTTCAGCACGGCGCGCGGGTTGTACCGCTTCACGTCCAGGTCGAGCTCGCGGCAGACCAGCGTCATCAGCCGGCGCGAGTCGGTGTCGTCGTAGATCGAGAACGTCGAGCTGATCCCGAACCGCTTGATGTCGCGGCGCAGGATCCGCACGCAGGAGGAGTGGAACGTCGAGACCCACATCAGCTTCGCCCGCGGCCCGACCAGGTCCACCACCCGCTCGCGCATCTCCGCGGCGGCCTTGTTGGTGAACGTGATCGCCAGGATCGACCCGGGGTGCGCGTCACGGGCCGCCAGCAGGTAGGCGATCCGCCGGGTCAGCACCCGGGTCTTGCCCGAGCCCGCACCGGCCACCACCAGCAGCGGCTTGCCCGTGTGCACGACGGCCGCCCGCTGCTGCGGGTTCAGCCCTTCGAGCAGCGAGTCCGGATCGGTCCGATGCTTCTTGGGCTCCTCCAGCGGCACCGGGAGCTCATCAGGCGAGAACAGCGTAGTCATCACCACTCACCTTAGGCGGTCCCCCGGACAGTTCCCGAAACCCGCCCGTCGTGCACGCACGACCTAAGGTGGCTCCCATGGGTCAGTCACATCCGGTGTTCGCGCGGGTGTACGCGCGGGCGCGCCCACAACTCGACGCGCAGGGAATGGCCGAGCACCGGAAGCGGCTGCTGGACGGGCTGCGCGGCCGGGTACTGGAGGTCGGCGCCGGCGACGGCGGCAACTTCGCGTACTACCCGGCCGGGGTGACCAGCGTGGTCGCGGTCGAGCCGGAGCCCTATCTGCGCGTCAAAGCCGGATCCGCGGCGTACGCCGCCCACGTCCCGGTGGAGGTCGTCAACGCGACCGCGGACAGCCTCCCGCTGACCGACGCAGAGGTCGACGGTGTGGTGACGTCGCTGGTCCTGTGCTCCGTGCCTGACCAGGCCGTCGCCCTGGCAGAGATCTTCCGGGTACTGCGTCCGGGCGGCGAGCTCAGGTTCTACGAGCACGTCGCGGCCGCGCCGGGCACCGGCCTCGACCGCTTCCAGCGCTTCGCGGACGCCACCGTCTGGTCCTGGTTCAGCGGCGGCTGCCACGTCCACCGCGACACGGCGGCGGCGATCACCGCCGCAGGTTTCACCATCACCGACCTGGACCGCTTCACCTTCGGCCCCAACCCCGCGTCCCCCCACATCCTCGGCCGTGCCGCCAGACCTCAATCAGCCACCTGACGGAGCACCAGGATCCCGAGGCCTCCGGCGCCGATCATCCCGACGCCGATCCAGGCATCGGGAACTCCCCACCTGCGGTTCGCCGTCCGGTACCGGTCGGCGGGCGGCACCGTGGCCTTGTACTTCTCGACGAGTGCCTGGATCCGGTCCTCGTCCGCCGCGGACAGTCCGTCCTCGCCCAGCTCACGCGCCAGACGGTAGACCTCGGCCTTCTGCTCCGCGGTGAAACCGAACATCGCGTTGGTCTTCGGTTTCTGGATCGGCCGCACGCCGACCGAGCCGCAGTACAGCTCTGCACCCGTCCCTGCGTCGAGATGCACGAACCCGCCACCGCAATCGTCACCGGACCGCGCGACGTCCAGCCGGTAGACGTTGCGTTCGACGTTCAGATCGGCGAACCCCACGAACCCGATCATCAAACCGGCGAACACCAATCCACAGGCCGCCAACCACCCGAGTCCCCAGAACAGACAGCGCATCCGGTCAAGGATGTCAGGGCGACGGCTCAGCGAGCGGTTGGTGGCCGGATGCTGCCGTTCAGAAGAGCGGCGTGATCTCGTCTCCTGTCGGCAGAGTCGCCGACAGCAGAAAAGCTGGGGTGCGGCGGCCGGCCCGGTCAGGGTTGAGGACATGGCTGAAGACACCAAACAACCGCTGTTCAACGAGTCTGCGCGGCAGCGGCTGCTCGCGCAGCGCATCGTCGTACTGGACGGGACGCTCGACGACGACAACGGGACCCTGCTGGCGACGCAGATCCTCACCCTCGCGGCCGAAGACCCGGACCGGGACATCTCGTTGTGGATCCACTCGCTCGGAGGCTCGGTGCCGTCGATGCTGGCGATCCGGGACGTGATGCGGCTGGTGCCGTGCGACGTGTCCACGCTGGCGATCGGGCTGGCCTGCAGCGCCGGGCAGTTCCTGCTGTCCGCCGGTACGCCGGGCAAGCGGTACGCCCTGCGGCACGCCAGGGTGCTGATGCACCAGGGATCGGCCGGGATCGGCGGGTCCGCGGTCGAGATCGAGATCCAGGCGAACGACCTGCGGCACATCCGCGACACCGTGCTCGCGCTGATCGCCGAGGACACCGGGCAGCCGTTCGACACCGTGCACGAGGACTCGCTGCACGACCACTGGTACACCGCCGAACAGGCCCGTGAGTACGGCTTCATCGACCACATCGTCGAGTCGTTCGACCAGGTCATGCCCCAGCGAAAGGCCGCCTGACATGAGCTCCTACACCATCCCGAACGTCATCGCCCAGCACCCGCGGGGCGAGCGGATCATGGACGTCTACTCGCACCTGCTCAGCGAGCGCATCATCTACCTCGGTACGGCGATCGACGCCGGCGTCGCGAACGCGTTGATCGCGCAACTGCTGCACCTGGAGGCGGACAAGCCCGAGCAGGAGATCAACCTCTACATCAACTGCGAGGGCGGCGACATGACCGCGATGCTCGCGATCTACGACACCATCCAGTTCATCCGGTCGCCGGTCGCGACGTTCTGCGTCGGCCAGGCGATCTCGGCCGGAGCCGTCCTGCTGGCCGCCGGGGCGGACGGCCGTCGCGCCGTCCTGCCGCACGCCCGGGTCGTCCTGCATCAGCCGGCCGCCCGCGGCCAGGGCACCATCCCGGACCTGATCCTGCAGGCCGACGAGGTGGTCCGGGTCCGTGGCCAGGTCGAGTCGATCCTCGCCCGGCACACCGGGCAGACGATCGAGAGGCTGCGGCACGACACCGATCGCGACCACGTGCTGACCGCGGAGGGTGCGCGCGACTACGGCATCGTCGACCAGGTGGTCGAGAGCCGCCTGCCGGTGCCGGCGTTCGCGTGAGCCGTCAGTCGAACGCGGCCTCGAGCACCTTGTCGGCGACGGCGGCGTGGTGGGCGACGTCGGCGTCCCGGCGGCCGATCCGGTTGGTCAGGTAGGCGTAGGCGATCCGCCGGTCGGGGTCGGCCCAGCCGACGCAGGAGTTGCTGCCGTTGTGCCCGAACGTCCGCGGGCTGCTCGCGGTCCCGAGCGGCGTGATCACGCCCGGCACGAACCGCGGGCCGCCGAGCTGGAACCCCTGCGACCACCGGATCGGCGCGCCGACGGTACGGTCCAGCTCGCCCTCGCTGGTCGGCGCGACCGCGGCGGCGAGCGACTCCGGCCGCAGGACGCCCGACCCGCCGGCCAGCAGGCCGTGGTACAACGCGGCCAGCTCGCGTGCGGTGGTGGAGATCCCGGCCGCCGGTACGACGGCCTCGCGCGTACCGCGCCGGTTCACCACCGACTGCACGAACGGGCCGGCCGTCCCGGACACGCGGATCGGCACGCTGCGGTCCCACTCGCCGGCGGGCAGTCCAAGGAAGGTGTTCGACAACCCCAGTGGTTCGAGGATCCCGCGCCGTACCAGCTGCTCGATCGGTTGCCCACCGCATCGATGGGCGACCTCGCCGAGGACGAAGCCGAACGCGAGCGGGCTGTAGGCAACGGTGTCGATCGGCCAGCGGGGGCGGGCCCGCTCGATCCGCCGCAACGACCGGTCCCAGTCGGCGATCGCCCGGGCCTCGGCGACGTACGAGCCGATCGTGGTCAACCCGGACCGGTGCTGCAGGACCTGGCGGACGGTGATCGCCCGCTTGCCCTGTTCGCCGAACTCCGGCCAGTACGCCGCCACCGCGTCGTCGAGGTGCAGACGCCCGGACTCGACCAGCTGGTGGATCACGATCGCGACGTACGGCTTACTCGCGGAGAAGAGCCAGAACAGCGCGTCCGGTGCGCAGCCGATCGCCTGGTCGACCACCACCCGGCCGTCCCGGACCACGCACAGCTGCGCGGCCGCCTTGCGGGACCGGACCAGCTCCACGGCCGCTCCCAGCCGGCCGGCGTCCATCCGGACGTCCCGCGGTTCACACTCCCCGCCCAGGTCCATCGATCCTCCCGTCAGTCCCAGCTTGCCCCCAGTACCCAAGAGCCGGGTTAGGGTCGGTGGCGTGAGCGTGCCTGCGGGGACTCCGCGACCGGACAGCGAGATCGAGCGCGTCCTGGTGGTGGTCGCGCACCCGGACGACATCGACTTCGGCGGGGCCGGCACGGTCGCGACCTGGACCAAAGCCGGCATCGAGGTGCACTACTGCATCGTCACCGACGGTCAGGCGGGCGGCTTCGAGCCCGACCGCGACCGCGCGGAGATCCCCGCCGTACGGCGGGCGGAGCAGACCGCGGCCGCGGACCACGCCGGCGTCCACGACCTGCACTTCCTCGGGTACGTCGACGGTCAGGTGGAGCCGGGTCCGGACCTCGTCCGGGACATCACCCGGCTGATCCGCCGGGTCCGGCCGCAGCGCCTGCTGACCCAGTCCCCCGAACGCTGGTGGTCCCGCCTCCAGGTCTCCCACCCGGACCACCTCGCCACCGCGGAGGCGGCGGTCCGCGCGTTCTACCCCGCGGCCGGCAACCCGTACGCGTACGACGACCTCACCGAGGACGCCTGCGACGTCGGCGAGCTGTGGATGATGGAGCACCCCGAACGCAACCACTGGGTCGACGTCACCGACACCATCGACCAGAAGATCGCCGCGCTGATGTCACACGTCAGCCAGCACCGCGACCCGGACGCGCTCGCCGAGCGGATGCGGGCGTTCGCCCGGCAGAACGCCCGCGAGGGCGGACTGCCGCCGGACCACTACGCGGAGCCGTTCACCGTCATCCGCCTCGGCTAAAGGATTTGCGGTCGACGACCCGGACCGCGAGGGTGCGGGGATGACTATTGCTCATCAGGTGGTTGGCGAGGGGCCGGCGATGCTGCTGGTGCACGCCGGGGTGGCGGACGCACGGATGTGGACCCGGGAGGTGGCCGAGCTCAGCAAGGACCACCGGGTGATCACGATGGACCTGCGCGGGTACGGCGAGACGCCGCTGGAGCCGGCGGCGGAGTACTCCGACGCGGGCGACGTCCTCGCGGTGCTGGACGGGTTGGGCGTCGGCACGGTGGAGGCCGTCGGGTCGTCGTACGGCGGGTACGTCGTACAGCAGATCGCGAGCCGGCAGCCGGAGCGGTTCTCCCGGTTGGTGCTGATCTGCGCACCGACCGACGGCGTGGAACCGACCGCGGATATCCGGTCCGTTTGGGCCGAGGAGGAGCGGTTACTGGAGGCCGGCGACGTCGACGGCGCCACTGACCTGATGGTACGGAGCTGGCTCGGTCCCGAAGCGGACGATGACGCCAAGGAACTCCTGAACACCATGCAGAAGCGTGCCTACGAGCTTCAGCTGCCCGCGGGTGACGTCGACAACGAGGAGTACGCCGTCGAGCCGGAGAAGATCAGCGCGCCCGTGCGGTTGATCACGGGCGCGCATGACTTCGACTGGTTCCGCGACTGTGCAACGTACCTGGCCGAACGGCTGCCGAACGTCGAGCGCATCGACCTCCCGTGGGCCGGCCACCTGCCGACCCTCGAGCGGCCGTCCGAGGCGCTGAACCTGATCCGCTAGGGTGCGTCTCCCCATTCACTGCGAGACGTGCCCTAGCCGGCCAGGGCGCCCATCGGGTCCCAGGCGGGGAGCACGATCGGCGCGTCGTCGAGGCGCGCCTGCAGCTCGGCCGGGAGGGCTGAGCGGCGGACCGCGATCTCGAACACGTGCTCGCCGAACCACGAGTCGTTCATGGTCCAGAAGCCGTTGTCCGCCTTCTCGTCACCCCAGCTGTTCTCGACCCGCCAGCGCCGCGGCTTGCCGTCCACCACGTCGACGCCGGTGAACAGCATCGCGTGCGTCATCAGCGTCTCGTGGTGCACCAGCCGCTCGGCCTTGTCCAGGGTGAACTCGGTGTCGTAGACCGAGCCGTAGTCGTACAGCTCGGCGTCCCAGTAACCGAGGTCGGCGTTCATCTGCTTGCCGACGTCGCAGCCGAACCAGACCGGCTCACCACCGACGATCGCGTCCTGGCTGAGCTGCTTCATCAGGTCGATGTCGACGTTCAGGTAGACCACCGGCGGCGCGTCGATGACGTTGCCCAGGTAGTCGACGGTGAACGTCTTGCCGACCGGGCTGGACTCGCGCGGGTCGTGCACGAGGCAGACGTACTCGTCGACCGGCAGCTGCACGTACGCCGCGGCGAACTCGGCCGGCGTGGTCCAGCCGTCGCGGTGGAACTCCTTGTCGCTGTCCTTCCACTGCCACAGGAACTTCTGCGGCGGCGTGCCGAGGTGGATGCTCAGCACCCGGTGGATGGCGGTCAGGATCTCCTGCTTGCGGTCGCGCTGCGCCTCGACGCCGTCCAGCGCGCGCAGGTCGCGGGCACCCTGGCGGAGCAGCTTGCGGAGGATGTCGTTCATCTGCGCGGTCGCCGACGAGCTCTCGGTCTCCGGCATCGCCGACTTCGGCACCAGGCCGTGCTTGCGGACCAGCGCGACGAACATGTTCCACTGGCCGCCGTCACCGATCGGGTCGGACAGCAGGTGCGCCACCGTCCGGTCGTCGGCGTCCCGGCCGGCGGTCTCGATGATCGCCTCCAGGAAGAAGTTCGAGCGCTCGAACTTGTCCCAGAACAGCAGGTAGTTCTGGGAGAACTCGAAGTCCTTCACCCCGAGCTTGTCCGCCGCGCCGACGCGCAGCAGATTGAGCCCGGCGAACAGCCAGCAGCGGCCGCTCTTCTTCTGGTTCGTGACCTTCCAGTCGTCCAGCAGGTTCGACACCGAGTGGTCGATCGAGGTGACGACCTGGCGGTCCAGGGCGATGGCGTTGACCGGCGTCTGCGTGACGGCGTTCTGCATCACCCGGTACTGCGGGTTCGACACGAACTCCTTCTCGAAGAGCGCGAGCTGTTCGGCAGTGAGATTCCGCTCCATAGCACTCGACGGTATAACAGCCGCCAAGCCCGCACCGCCCCCGCCGGGGTGGCGCATCCGTGCCCCGTGCACACCGCGCCACCACCGCCTCCTGCCGGGCTCGGCGCGGGACGCTTCAGCCGGACTCCCCGAGGTGGTATGCCAGGGGGACAGCAGCTATCGTTATTGAAAACGACGTTCAACAAGGAAGGCCCCGGCCATGCCCCGACGACCACCGCCGACCGGCAAGCGCAAGCCGAAGCAGAATCCGCTCGACCGCGACGGCATCACCTACATCGACTACAAGGACACCGCGCTGCTGCGGAAGTTCATCTCCGACCGCGGCAAGATCCGTTCCCGCCGGGTCACCGGGCTGAGCGTGCAGCAGCAGAAGCAGGTCGCCCGGGCGATCAAGAACGCCCGGGAGATGGCGCTGCTCCCCTACACGTCGTCCAGTCGGTAGGTCAGTGCCAGAAGACCGCGACGACGGCGTTCAGCAACGTGAGACCGCCGATGCCGAACAGGACGCCGCGGCTGATCGACGGCCGCTTGCGGTAGACCAGGACGAGTCCGGTGACGACCAGGACCACGACCAGTTTCACCGCGATCTTGGTGTTGTCGACGGTGAAGTCGTCGTCCTTCACGCCGGACGCGATCCCGACGAGCAGGACGCCCGTGACCAGTTGGGTCAGCGCGCCGTGCAGCATCGCCGCGTTGACCACCGGCGCCGGGGACTTCAACTGGGTGAAGAACCCGCCGAAGAGGGCGGCGAACCCGACGAGGTGCAGCAGGGTCAGCACGTCATGCAGAAAGTCCATGACGTCACCCTAGTGACCACCCGGGGTGTGGCACCCGCCACACCCCGCACTGCTTGCCGGAGGCAATAACCTCAGACGAGGCGGCGGTCGGTGGCCCAGCGGGTGAGTTCGTGGCGGTTGGAGAGCTGGAGCTTGCGCAGCACCGAGGACACGTGGGTCTCGACGGTCTTCACCGAGATGAACAGCTCGCGCGCGACCTCCTTGTACGCGTAGCCGCGGGCGATCAGCCGCAGTACTTCCCGCTCGCGCTGCGACAACCGGTCCAGGTCCTCGTCCACCGAGGCGATGTCGATCGCCCCGGAGAACGCGTCCAGCACGAACCCGGCCAGCCGCGGCGAGAACACCGCGTCCCCGTCCGCGACCCGGCCGATCGCGTCGACCAGCTCGGCGCCGCTGATGTTCTTGGTCACGTACCCGCGGGCGCCGGCCCGGATCACGCCGATCACGTCCTCGGCCGCGTCCGACACCGACAACGCCAGGAACTTCACGTCCGGGTGCCGCTGGTGGACCTGCTTCATCACCTCGGTGCCACCGCCACCCGGTAGGTGTACGTCGAGCAGCACCACATCCGGCTCGGTCCCGACGATCGCCTTCACCGCGGTGTCGACGTCGGAACCCTCCCCGACGATGTCGACCGCGGTGCCGATCTCACTGCGCACCCCGGCCCGGAACATGTCGTGGTCGTCGACGACGACAACGCGCCTCTGGCTCATCTGTCCATCTCCAGTCGCACTTCAGTGCCTGTCTCCGGGTCGGACCGCACCGTTGCGCGGCCGCCGTGCCGTTCCATTCTTCCCATCACACTGTGCCGCAGACCGAGTCGATCGTCCGGCACGCCGTCGACGTCGAATCCCTTGCCCCGGTCCCGGACGAACATCTCCGCCCGGTCGCCGTCCACCTCCACGAACACGTCGATCTTGTCCGCACCGGAGTGCTTGGCCGCGTTCACCATCGACTCGCGCGCGGCCCGGACCATCGACGACAGCGGTTCGCTCAGCTCACAGTCCCCCACCGTCACCACCTCGACCGGTAGGCCGTGCGAGTCCTCGACCTCGGCCGCGGCCCGCTTCACCGCGCCGGCCAGAGTCTGGTCGGTCTTGTCGTCCTCGTCGTACAGCCAGGACCGCAGTTCGCGCTCCTGCGAGCGGGCCAGCCGGGCGACCGCGCGCGGGTCGTTCGCCTGCTTCTGGATCAGTGCCAGCGTCTGCAGCACCGAGTCGTGCAGGTGCGCGGCCATGTCGGCGCGCTCCTGCGAGCGGATGCGCTCGGCGCGCTCGGTGTTCAGGTCGCGGGTCAGCCGGTGCACCCACGGGCCGGCGATCACGCCGAGGCCGACCACCGCGAGCAGCAGCGCGACCAGGACGTCGCCAACTATCGAGAGCCGGCCGTTCTGGACGAGGAAGACGGTCACCGCGGTACCGATCAGGATCAGCCCGACGGCGATCCGCACCAGCGACTTCCAGCCGCCCTTGCCGAGCACGAGACCGAGGATCGGGACCCGGACCGACTGCGCCCACTCGTTCTTCTGGCTCTCGTCGGCCTGCCGCCAGATCAGCGCCAGACCGGTGCCGGCGAACACCAGCGGCCAGAACATCTTCCCCGCGATCCCGAGCCCGGCGACCTGCAGCAGGAGCAGTACGCCGACGCCGACGACCACCAGCGCCGTCACCTGCCCGCGGCTCTTCTCCTTCTTCCGCTCCTTGGCCTCGGTGACCGGCTGCGGCGGGGGCTGGTCGGTGCGCAGGCCACCCCGGGTATGCGCTGCCAGCCCGGGCGCAGCCGGCATCGCCGTCGTGGCCAGCGGCATCAGGAACCAGAGCGCGGCGTAGATCAGTACGCCGAAGCCGCCGAACACCGTGGCCGCGATCAGGATGAGCCGGACGACGGTGTCGGACACGCCGAGGTGGTCCGCGACCCCGCCCGCGACACCGGCCACGACGCGTCCTTCGGTCCGGCGGTACGCCCGGCGAACCGGTGGCGGCTCGGATCCCGGCTGCTGGCCGGACTGAGCGCCGTACGGGGACTGGCCGGCCGGAGCGCCGTACGGCGGGCAGTACGGCGGCTGGCCGGGCTGGGTGCCGTTGTAGGACGCGTAGGGGCCCTGGTACTGTCTCGGGCCCTGCGGGCCCCAGCCCTTGTACCGCCACGGGCCGTCGCTCTGGCCGTGCTGGGCCTCGGGAGGGGTCTCCGGCGTGGAGGACCCGCCCGTGGGCGCGGCGGCGGCTGACTGGTTCATCCCCATGATCGTCACACGCGGACCGGGCCGACACCAGCAGGCTTGTCCCTAGGCGTCTCCTCAGCACCCGTCCGGCCGGGTCAGGGTCGACCCGGGGAGAACCCCGAGCGGCCCGCTCCCGGGAGCCGACCCCGGGGTCGCGAGAGGGGGATCCCCGATGTTGTCCGGGCGGGCGCGGGGAGACTATCGATGGCATGGAGCAGAACTCGAGTGGACCCGGTGGCTTCGACCGCGGCGGCCTGCAGAACGTGCAGAGCTGGCAGCGCAGCCGGTCGGACCGGATGGTGGCCGGCGTCTGCGGCGGAATCGGCCGCGCCCTGAACATCGATCCGGTGCTGGTCCGCGTGGTGATGGCAGTCCTCATCCTCAGCGGTCCAGGGGTCGTCTTCTACATCGCCGCCTGGGTGCTGATGCCCGACGAGGGCAGCGAGCGGTCCGCGGCGCAGGGTCTGCTCGGCGACAAGGTCCGCCCGGACCACCCCTGGCTGTGGCCGATCGTGATCGGCGCCTGCGTGTTCGTCGCGATCGCGATGATGTCGTCGTTCGACTTCGGCCGGTTCGTGCCCGGGCCGCTGATCGTGCTCGCGGTGATCTGGGTGGTCGCCTCCCAGCGCAAGAAGCTCGGCCGGAACCAGAACCAGTACCAGAACCGGGCACCGGCCGACCGCGGCTGGTCCGGTCCGCAGCAGTGGGCCGGCCCCGGTCAGCCCGCACAGTCCGGCCGGCCCGACCCGACCTCGACCGCTCCGTCGGGTCAGCCGGCCGGCTCGGCACACCTGCCTCCGCAGACCGGCCCGTCAGCTCCCCCGGCGGGCCCGTCGTCCTCGGCCACACAGCGACCCCAGGACCGCACCGTCGAACCGGTCCAACCTGTGTGGACCGAGGACGACCCCCTCGGCCTGTACGTCGACGAGCCGACCGCAGGACCGCCTCCGGCCACCGCCAGGCCGTCGGAACCGCCGGCCAAGGGCATGCGCGGGGTGAAGTCGATCATCGTCGTCCTCACCGGTGCCGCGATCGCGATCGCCTGGGCGGCCGGTGCGGCCACCTCGACCATGCTGGTCATCGGCCTGGCGGCACTGGGCGCGGGCATGCTGCTCGGCGGGTTCCTCGGCCGCACGCTGGCGCTGCTGCCGCTCGGCATCCTGCTCGCGGCCGGTGCGGTGGCGAGCACCCTGTTCCCGGAGGTGCCGCGCAACTTCGCGGACACCAACTACGTCGCGCCCGCCGGTCAGACGGTCACCGCCGACAGCAACAACTACACGTTCGACGCCGGGTCGGTGCACCTCGACCTGACCAAGGCGACGTTCGCGCCGGGCGCCCGGATCGAGGTGCACGGCGGAGTCGGCGAGGTGGTCGTCAAGGTCCCGCAGGACGTCGACGTCGAGGGGCAGTTGTCCGCCGAGATGGGCGACCTGGCCTGGCTGAACGAGCACAAGGGCGGCCATAATGCCGAACTGACGATCAAGGACCTGGGTCCCGACGGCACCACGGGACCGCAGACGGTCACCCTGGACCTGGACCTGAAACTGGGCAGCATCAAGGTGGAGCGCGGATGATGGGGAAGCCGAAACCGGACGTTCCCGGCATCATCGCCGGCACCGTCCTGTCCGGCGCCGCCACCCTCTGGATGCTCACCGACAACGGCGTCCTCCAGACCGACGACCTCGGCGTCACCTCAGCCCTCCTCCTGGTCGCCGCCGGCGTCATCGGGCTGGCCGCCTCCCACCGCAGCTGACCCGGCTGGTCCGTCCGTAACTCGGTGGACCCGCCGGCTCGTCGTTCCCTAGGCTCACTCCCATGTCCAGCCCCGAGGCCAGCAGACCGTAGCCACCGGCGTTCGGTGGCCCGACCCGCTCCGAACCGCCGGCGATGCCGGCCGCTGTCCCCTGCC
Organism: Kribbella turkmenica; assembly: GCF_004348725.1. GTDB lineage: Bacteria > Actinomycetota > Actinomycetes > Propionibacteriales > Kribbellaceae > Kribbella > Kribbella turkmenica. The sequence continues at coordinate 13,534 of NZ_SMKR01000016.1, read as the reverse complement.
CGGTCCGCACACAGGCACTCGCCCTGCGCGGACCGGCCGGCCGCGGCCTGTCCCGCGGCGGCCCGGGCCGCCGCACCTCATCGACGTGGTTGCGGAGTCCTTCCATGCCTTTCGTGCTGTACCTGCTCGGCCTGGCCGTGTTCGCCCAGGCGACCTCTGAATTCATGCTGTCCGGCCTGGGCCCGGACATCGCCCACGACCTGGGCGTCTCGATCCCGGCCGCCGGCTGGCTCACCTCGGCCTTCGCGGCCGGCATGATCGTCGGCGCACCCGCGATCGCGCTCCTCGGTGCGCGCTGGCCACGCCGCCGTTCGCTCCTGGTCACGCTGACCGTGTTCCTGCTGGTGCACGTGATCGGCGCACTCACGACCAGCTTCACCGTCCTGCTGCTCACCCGGGTGATCGCCGCGCTCGCGAACGCCGGCTTCCTCGCGATCGCCCTCGCCACCGCGACCACGCTGGTCCGGCCGGACGCCAAAGGGCGCGCGACCTCCGTCCTCCTCGGAGGTACGACGCTGGCCTGCATCGCCGGCGTACCAGCGGGCGCTGTCCTCGGCCAGCACCTCGGCTGGCGGTCCGCGTTCTGGGCGGTCGCGATCATCTCGCTGCCGGCCTTGCTCGCGATCCTGCGCACGGTCCCCGCCGCCCGCACCACGGGTCCGGCGACAGCCGGCGGATTCCGGGTCGGCCGGCGTCTGGCCACCCTGCTGCTGCTCGGTGCGTTGGTGAACGGGGCAACGTTCTGCTCGTTCACCTACCTGGCGCCGGTGGTGACTGAGGTTTCCGCGCTGGGCGACGGATGGGTACCGGTGATGCTCGCCCTCTTCGGCCTCGGCTCGTTCGCCGGCGTCACGCTGGCCGGCCGGTACGCCGACCGCCGTGACAACCGCCTGATTTTCGTTGCCGGGAGCACCTTGCTGGTGGGCTGGTGCGTCTTCGCGCTGACCGCCTCCAGCCCGGCCGCGGCCGGCGTCCTCGTGTTCACCCAGGGGCTGTTGTCGTTCGCCGTCGGCTCGACGCTGATCTCGTCCGCCCTCTACGCCGGGTCGGAGTCACCTGTCCTGACGGGCGGCCTCGCCACCGCGTCGTTCAACGTCGGCGCGGCGCTCGGTCCGGCGCTGGGTGGGGTCGCGATCACCGCGACCGGCTACCGCGCACCGCTGTGGGTCAGCACGTTGCTGGTCGGTACGGCGGTAGGCGTCGCCGGAACGCTTCAACTCCGGGCCCGGCGGGCCGCTCGGCGGGAGACGTAGAGCCGGGCCTTCTCCGACGTACCGCAGATCTCCATCGAGCACCAGCGCCGGCTGCCGTTCTTCGACTGGTCGAGGAACAGCCACGGGCAGCCGGCGCACCGCTTGATCCGCGCCGCCCGCGGTCCGGTCAGCAGTGCGTAGGCGGCGTGCGCCACCGGCCACAGCGGCGAGTCCGGCAACTCGAAGCGCCACGACGGCTGCAACTCGATCAACCCGGCGCGACCGATCGCGGTCGTCACAAACGGGCGCAGGCCCTCCCAGCCCTCCAGCCGGCCACCGCCCGCGACCGAACCGGCCGTGCAGTTGATTGCTTCGCGCAACGAATGGGCCCGCCGGACGACGGCCGCCGCCGGGCGTGGCGCGGTGGTGTGCAGGAGCCGGTCGGCCTCGTGCTCGGTGATCAGCGATACCCGCAGCGACCACCACAACAGTGCGTGATAGTCGGCGATGTGGTCGTGCCGCTGCGGTCCGAGCGGGTCGTCGACCGTGTTCGCGAAGTCCAGGGCGAGATCACCCGCGATCACCGGGAGTTCGCGGATCCCGTCCGGCAGCTGGGGTGTTTCCATCAAAACCCAGTTTACCAGTTTTGCGAACGAACTGACTGGGCACCTGTTTCTAGCATGAGCGGTTTGACTGGAAACACCCCGGCACGGGCCGGTGGCTGGACAATCGTGTGCGTAGCCCAGTTCGTGGTGGTGCTCGACGCCACGATCGTCACGATGGCGCTGCCGGCGATCGACGCCGACCTCGGGTTCGGCCCGGTGGGTCTGCTGTGGGTCTTCACCGCCTACACCGTCGCGCTGGCCGGTCTGCTGGTCCTCGGCGGCCGGGCGTCCGACCTGGTGGGTTCCCGGCGGATGTTCCGCGCCGGGCTCGCCACCTTCACCGCCGCGTCACTGGCGTGCGCGCTGGCCTGGTCACCCGCGGTCCTGATCGCCTCCCGGCTGCTTCAAGGCTTCGGCGCGGCCCTGCTCGCACCGGCCGCTCTGGCCGCACTGTCCGACTCGTTGCCCCCGGACGCAGCGCGACGGGCACTCGGCTGGTGGACCGCGGCCGGAGCCGGCGGAGGTGCGAGCGGCTGGGTGCTGGGCGGCGTACTCACGCAGCTCGGCGGCTGGCGCTGGGTGTTCGCCGTCAACGTCCCGATCGGACTGGTCGCGCTCCTCGTCAGTCTGCGAGTCCTCACCGGTCGCGGCCGGACCACCCCCGTCCGCTCTCTCGATGCACCCGGCGCCTGCCTGATCACGACCGGCCTCGCGCTCACTGCGCTCGGCCTGTCGGAAGTCGCCCACGACCCGACCGCCCCACGCGGCTGGATGGCCCTGGCCGGTGCAGCACCGCTGATGGTTCTGTTCGCACGCATCGAACAGGGCTCACCGCAGCCACTCCTTCCAGGCACGCTCGCGCGGACCCCCGGCGTACTCGGCGGCAATCTGACCGCGGCCGCGGTGACCGCGTCGACGTCCCCGCCGATGCTCACCGCAGCCCTGTACGTCCAGGAGCGACTGCCACCCGCCCAGGCCGGGCTGATCTTCCCGGCGTTCAACCTGGCCGTCATCGGCGGGTCACTAGCGGGACCGCGTGCCGCCGCGCGCCACGGCACGCGCCGGATGCTGGTCACCGGATTCATCGGCATCGCCCTCGGCGTGGCCCTCCTGCTGCTCCTCCCGGGGGACGACGTACCGCTCGCCGTGCTCCTGGTCGCGTTCGCGGTCATGGGCGTGAGTCTCGGCCTCGCGTCCGTGTCCTCGACCACGGCCGGTACGGCGGAAGTCGCCGACGGCGAGCGCGGCGTCGCAGCCGGCGTACTCACGTCGTCGGCGCAACTCGGCACCACGCTCGGCCTGGCGCTCTGCGCGCCCGTGACCGCTGCGGCCGACCCGATGACCGGCTACCGGTTCGGCATCCTCATCGGCATCGCCGTCGCGTTCGCCGGCGCTGTGGCGGCGTTCACAGTGCCCCGGGCAGTACGGCGTCCCGCAAACGATCTCCGCTAGGCTCTGGACCGCCGAAAGCGGCCCCGGCCGCGGATCAGTACCCGAGGGGTCCGGGTGAAGCGGGCCCCGTGGTCACAGGAGTTTCGATGGTGCGCGGCACCGTGAAGTGGTTCAACGCCGACAAGGGCTACGGTTTCCTTGCCGTCGACGGACAGGACGACGTCTTCGTCCACTGGAGCAAGATCGTCTCCGACGGCTACAAGACGCTGGAGGACGGTCAGCAGGTCGAGTTCCAGATCGTCGACGGCCCCAAGGGCCGCGAGGCCGACGCCGTCACCCCGGTCTGACTCACCCGGGCAACCGATTGCCGACACCTCGTCATCAGCCCGCTCCCGAAGAACCAGATCACGCCGGGCGCGAACGCCGGCCCGAACAGCCCATAGCCGACCGCGGTGACGGCGGTACGGCGGTACGCCGCGCTCGTGGCCGGGCTGACGGGAGCTTCCGAGATCAGCACGTTCTCGCACGCCATCCCGGCCGCCGAACTGGAGGCGTTCCACCGGGCCCTGCATCGCGAGAACAGCTACTTCGCCGCCACCCGCGAGCTGTCGAGAGGCTGCTCACCCGGGTACCACCCGCTTAACGGCCGAGCCCGAAACGGATGACGAGCTGCCACAACAGGCAATTGTGTCCGAGCGGTTGACTTCACCACGGGCCGAAGGATTATTTTCGGACAGGACCGTAAATGGTCGTCAACCGGAGGACCGCAATGCGATCAGCCCGCTCGCTCATCGCGGTGACACTCGCCGCCCTTCTCGTTACGACGCTGACCACCCCCGCCGGCACCGGACCGTCCGCCCCGGCCGGCCCGCCGACCGCGACCGTCACCTCTCTCGGTACGCCGCTGTCCGACGTACTGCTGATCGGCGGCACCGTCGCGCCCGGGCCGAACGGCAAGACGGCGATCTGGAACGTCTCGACCAGCGACCCGGCGTACCTGAACGCCATCGACCCCGTCACCGGGACGCCGCTGGTGTCCGCGCCGCTCCCCGGCGCCGGCGGCAGCTACGCCGTGGCCGCGGCACCCGACGGCACGATCTACACCGGCACGTACAACAACGGTCACCTGTACCGGTGGAAGCCGGGATCGGGGAACACCGTCGAAGACCTCGGCCGCCCGATCGCGACCGAGACCTTCATTCAGCGGATCACCACCGACGAGCGAGGCAACGTGTACGGCGGCACCTACCCGAACGGCAAGGTGTTCCGGTACGACCACGCGACCGGCGCGGTCCGCGACTACGGCCAGCTCAAGGCCGGCCAGACGTACGTCAAGAGCATCGACTACTGGAACGGCAAGATCTACGGCGGCACCATGCCCGACGCCCATGTGCTCGAGCTGGACGTGGCGTCCGGCGCGGTCACCGAGCTGCCGGCGCCGCCGGGGCTCGGCGACCCGTCCGACAAGACCGTCTACGACCTGAACACGCGCGCCGGTCGCGTCTACGCCCGGATCAGCACCGCCTTCCCCGGCCCGCTGTACGTCTGGGACATCGCCTCCCGGACCTGGGTGGACGAGATCCCGAACGCCCACGGCCTGGACGTCTCCCCGGTCGGCGACAACGGCGAGATCTACCTGATCCAGGCCGGCGAGCTGAAGAGGTACGACCCGGCGGCCAAGACGCTCACCGGCACCGGCCTGACCTTCACCGGCCGGATCCAGAACACCCGCTCGATCGGCTGGGCCGAGCTCGACCTGCCCGACTACCCGGGCAAGAGCATCGTCGGCACGCTCTGGCGGGGTGAGGAGTTCCGCTACAACCCGCAGACCGGCGAGTCCGAGATCTTCCAGACCTCGGTCCGGCGCGAGCCGATCGAGATCCTGTCCGTGGCCGGCGGCAAGGACAACGTCTACGCCGGCGGCTTCCTGAACGGCGGGGTGTCGGTGGTGAACCCGGACACCGGCGCGGCCACCTTCCACCGGTTCTCCCAGACCGAGGCGCTGCTGGAGGGCAAGGACGGCAACCTCTGGATCGGCGCCTACCCCGACGCCCGGGTCTACACCTACGACCTGACCAGGCCGTGGAGCAGCCCGGAGTACTCACCCGGACCGCCCGGCACCCCGGACAACCCCCGGCAGGTGCTGAATCTCAAGCCGGACATCTTCCAGACCCGCGCCCGGGCGCTCGCCGAGGTGGACGGCAAGCTCGCGGTCGGCACCGTGCCCGACGGCGACCGGCTCGGCGGGGCGCTCGTCATCCACGACCCGAAGACCGGTACCTCGCAGAAGTTCCGCAACGTGGTCCAGGACGAGAGCGTCTTCGGCCTGACCGCCCGCGGGGGCATCGTGTACGGCGGTACGTCGATCGTCGGCGGGCTCGCCACCACGCCGCCGACCCGGACCGAGGGCACCGTCTTCGCCTGGGACGTCAGGCGATCCCGCAAGCTGTGGGAGACCGTGCCCGTGCCCGGCGCGATCACGGTCTCGTCGGTGACCTTCGGCCCGGACGGCCTGCTCTGGGGCGTGGCCGGCAAGACGGTCTTCGCGGTGAACCCCCGGCGCGGGACAGTGGTCACGTCCTACGTCCTCGGGACGACGACCTCCAGCGGGGACATCGTCGCGACCAGGGACGCGGTCTACGTGAGCATCGATCTGAACAAGGTCTTCCGGATCGCACCGGGCAAGGCGCCGGCGCTGCTCGTCGACAAGGCGCACCGCCGGCTCGGCGTCCGGAACGATCGCCAGCTGCTGCTGACGCACGGCGCCGAGCTGTTCCGAGTTGATATCAGCCGTTGACAGCCGAAATTCCACCCAGCTACTTTCGGTCCTGACCGTTATTCGGTGTTTCTACTTCCGGCCCTGACTTCCGGACACCCAGGGGGTGCGATGAATTCCACCGTCCGCCGCATCGCGGCACCACTCACGGCCCTAGTGCTGGCCGCTGCTCTCAGTTCGTGCGGCGACGACTCGGGCGGCTCCGACTCGGGGGCCAAGAAGTCCGTCACCCTGTGGATGTATCCGGTGATCGGCGACCAGGCCGCCAGTACGGCGTACTGGAAGAAGGTCGAGACGGACTTCGAGGCCGCCAACGGCGACATCGACCTCAAGATCGAGGCGCAGACGTGGGACAAGCGGGACGAGAAGCTCGCGGCCGCGTTCGCCGGCAAGAAGGGGCCGGACGTCGTCCTGCAGATCCCCGACCAGTTGCCGCAGTACGTCCGGAACGGTTCGTTCGAGCCGGTCGACGACGTCGTCGAGCCCGAGAAGGACAAGTTCCTGCCGGCCGCGCTGCCCGGCCTGACCGTGGACGGCAAGGTCTACGCGGCGCCGATCTACCACACCGTCACCACGACCATGTACAACCAGGCGATCCTGGACAAGGCGGGCATCAGCAAGCCGCCGGAGACCTGGGACGAGGTCAAGGCCGCGGCACCGAAGATCAAGGCGGCCGGCTTCTCGACGCTGGACTACTCCGCCTCCCCGGAGGCGACGCTCAACCTGAACTTCTACCCGTTGCTGTGGCAGGCCGGCGGCAAGGTGTTCAGCGACGACGGCAAGTCGGTCGCCTTCAACCAGGCGCCGGGGCTGGAGGCGCTGACCTTCCTGAAGAGCCTGTACGACGCCGGCGCGATCCCGAGGAGTGCACTGACCAACGCCAACCTGGTGACCGACCAGCCGTTCGGCAAGGGCCAGGTGGCGATGGCGATCACCAGTACGCCGGCCGACGCCAAGACCGTGGCGGCGACCTGGGGGGCCGCCAACGTCGTCGTCGGGAAGCCGCTCACCGGTGCGAAGCAGGTCAGCTTCGGCCTGCCCGGCGGGCTCGCGGTGAACGCCGCCTCGGAGAACGTCGACGAGGCGAAGAAGTTCCTGTCCTTCATGATCCAGCCGGCCCAGGTCGAGGGTCTGAGCAAGGCCTCGGGTTTCTTCACCCCGCGCACCGACGCGCAGACGCCGGCCGCCGACCCGGCCGGGCAGCAGTTCGCCGACGCCCTCAAGTACGCCGTACCGGGTGAGCCGAACGCGTCCGCCCGTCAGGTGATGTCGCTGCTGAGTGTCGAGCTCCAGGCCGTGCTGACCGGCAAGAAGGCACCGCAGCAGGCGCTCGACGACGCCGCGAAGCAGGCCAACGACCTCCTGTCGAGACAGCGTTGACCGACGCCCGGCAGACGCCGGACACGGCCACGGGCCGGGCGGGGCCCGTGGCCGGCCGACCGGCGCCCACCTCCCAGTCCCACCGCGCTTCGTCCCCAGGACGGCGGCGCTCGCTCCGCCGTCCCTGGGTCGGCCTGCTGTTCGTCGCCCCGATGCTCCTGCTGTTCCTGGCGTTCCGGTTCCTGCCGGTGGTCGGTGCGGTCCTGCTGTCGCTCACCGACTACCGGCTGAGCGGCCGCTGGGATTTCGTTGCTGTCGACAATTACACCCGGCTGCTGCAGGACGGCCTGTTCCACCAGGCCCTGGTGGTCACGCTCACCTACACCGCGGTCTTCGTCCCGCTGACGGTCCTGCTGTCCCTCGGCACCGCCGTACTGCTGCACCAGGTCGTCTGGGGACGCGGCTTCTTCCGCGGTGTGTTCTTCCTGCCGTACGTGACCAGCATCGTGCTGGCCGCGGTGATCTGGAAGTGGATCTACGACGCCCAGGACGGCCTGATCAACGCCGTCCTCGGGCTGGTGTCCATCGGTCCGGTCGACTTCCTCGCCGAGTCCGGCCTGGTGCTCCCGTCGATCGCGGTGACGTCGGCGTGGAAGGGCTTCGGCTACTCAATGCTGATTTTGCTCGCCGGGTTGCAGGCGGTCCCGCGCTCGTACCTGGAGGCCGCGATGATCGACGGCGCCGGCACCTGGCAGCGGTTCCGCTACATCACCCTGCCGCAGCTGCGCCCGGTACTGTTCTTCGTCCTCGTGATCGAGACCATCGGCGCGTTCCAGGTCTTCGACGCGATGTACGTGATGACCGGCGGCGGACCGGTGCGCTCGAGCTACTCACTCGTGTACTTCCTGTACGACAGCGGCTTCAAGTACTTCGACTTCGGCTACGCCAGCGCGATCGGCCTGGTGCTGTTCGCGATCGTGCTCGTCGTCTCGCTCGTGCAGCGACGGCTGGTCGGGAGGGACGACTGATGGTGAACCTGCTCGAACGACCACGCGCCCAGGACACGGCACCCCCGCCGAGGACCGAGAGCCGACCGGCCGCCCGGCTGACACTGCCGACGCTGCTGACGCTGACCGCGATCGTCACCATCGTGCCGTTCGCAGCGATGGTCCTGGTCGCGTTCGCACCGCCCAGCGGCCAGACCTTCCCGGACGCGCTCGACCCGACCCGCTTCACCTCCGAGAACTTCAGCCGGGTGCTGTCCAGTTCGGACATCCCCCGCTGGACGATCAACTCGCTGCTGTACTCGCTGGTGTCGGTCGTCTTCGTCCTGCTGTTCGCGGCGATGGCGGGCTACGCGTTCGCGAAGAAGCGGTTCCCGGGCCGGGAGATCATGTTCTGGGCGTTCCTGGCCACGCTGATGGTCCCGTTCCAGGCGACGCTGATCCCGTCGTACATCCTGGTCTCCAGACTCGACTGGGTCGACAGCTACTGGGGACTGATCGTGCCCACACTGGCGAACTCGCAGAGCGTCTTCCTGCTGCGCCAGTTCATCAGCCAACTCCCCGACGAACTCTTCGAAGCCGCCGAGATCGACGGCGCCCCCGAGTGGCGGATCTTCACCCAGATCGTGCTGCCGCTCATCCGCCCGGCGCTGGCCACCCTCGGGATCTTCGTCTTCCTCTGGCACTGGAACGACTTCCTCTGGCCCCTCGTCATCGGCCAGTCCGGCGAGATGCAGACGCTGACGGTCGGCCTCGCCACCCTGCAGACCCAGGCGGTCCCCATCAACCAGATCATGGCCGGCGCGACGATCACCGTCGTTCCGAGCCTGCTGGTCTTCGGGTTGCTGCAGCGGTATCTGACCGACAGCATCGCCATGAGTGGGTTGAAGGCCTGAGCGAGCGTGGCCGCATCCGGTGTCGGGGGCTTGGACAGACGACGGAGGGCTTGAACACGGAATAACCTGTTCACGGCCCCCACGGCGTGGGCAAGCCCCCGACGACGGGCGACCGCCGCTCCGGGCGCCCACGCAGCACGAGTGGGTCAGACCAAGTTCCCGAACGCCTCGATCGACCGCAGCGCGTCAGCCTGCGACAACCCCGGCGGTTGCATCCGCAGGATGATGCCGTCAGCACCCATCTCCTCGTACTGCGCGAGCCGCTCGGCGCACTCGCCCGGGGACCCGATCACGCTGCGGGCCGCGATGTCGTCCCAGCCCTGCGTGTACCGGCTCGCATCCGCCGACGTACGTTTCCAGCCGGTGTAGGCGTCGTACAACGCCCGCAGCGGCTCCTCCAGCACCCGGCGGGCGTCCTGCGCCGTCGGAGCGCAGAACCCCTCCCGGCACAGGATCACGTCGCGGCCCAGCGAAACCTCCCCGGCCGGATACGACCGATACTCCGCGATCTTCGCCGGCAGATCGGCGTCGAGTTCGTTGAACGACGTCGTCCACCCGTCACACATCCGCGCGGTCCGCTCGAGCACAGCCGACACCCGCCCACCGTTCCACAGCCGCGGACGGGGGGTTTGCACCGGACGCAGCGACAGGAACGCCTCGCGGATGCTGGTGAACTTCCCGTCGTACGTGACCTCGTCCGACGTCCAGAGCCGGGTCAGGATCGTGAGGCACTCCTCGAACCGCGCGACCCGCTCGGCCTGCGTCACGCCGTACAGCGCGAACTCCTCCGGCCGATACCCGAGCACGAACCCCGCGGTCAGCCGCCCACCCGACAGTACGTCGATGTGCGCCAGCGTCTCAGCCAGTACGACGGGATCGTAGAGCGGCGCCACGATGCCCGACGTGGCCAGCCCGATGCGATCGGTCCTGGCGGCCAGGTAGGTCAGCGAGGTGAGGATCTCGTGGTACCCGGGCCGGTGCAGGTGCCGTTCGCCGAGCACGATCCACTCGAACCCGGCCTGCTCGGCGAGCCGCGCCTGCTCGACCGCGTCCTCGAGCCGCGGCCGCTCGTCGGGCCTGCCGTAGAGGTTGAGATAGAGCCCCAGCCGCATCAGGTGCCACCTTCCGTTGACAGAGTGCGCTCACGGTATTTACGGTCTTGACCGTAAGTCCTTTCGCGCCAGATTGCGACCCGGAGGAGCCGGATTTGAGCGTCGTACCCCATCCGGCCGGGTTGCCGGCCCGCACCGACCCGGCGTCGACCACCTCGGGGCCGATCAGTGCGGTCAAGACCCGCGTGGTCAGTGCGCCGTACCGGCGTCCGTTCCAGATCAGCAGCGGGATCAGCACCGAGCTCGTCAGCCTGCTGGTCGAGGTGCACACCGCCGACGGCGCGATCGGCATCGGCGAGACGTCGCCGATGACGGCGTACACCGGGGAGACGCTGGCTGGGGTCACCGCCGCAATCGAGGAGCATCTCGCTCCGGCACTCATCGGGCACGACCCGCTGGACCGGGCCGGAGCCCACCTGGTGATGGACTCCGTACTGCGCGGCCAGCACGTGGCCAAGTCCGGCCTGGACATCGCCCTGTACGACCTGGCCGGCCGGGTGAGCGGCTGGCCGGTGCACGTGCTGCTGGGCGGCAGCATCCGCGACCGCGTGCAGACCACCTGGGTGGTCGGGCTCGGCACCCTCGACGAGATGGCCGCCGAGGCCGCCGAGTACGCCGACAAGGGCTTCCGCCACCTCAAGGTGAAGGGCGGGCACGAGCCGGCCAAAGACCTCGAGCTGGTCCGAGCAGTCCGTGCGGTCATCCCCGCTGACGCCGAGCTGTGTCTGGACGCCAACGAGGGGTACGACGCGGCCACAGCGCTGCCGTACCTGGCCAAGATGGCTGACGCCGGGCTGAGTTTGCTGGAGCAGCCGCTGCCGCGGTGGGACCTGGCCGGGCTCGTCCGGCTGCGTGAGCGTCTCGACGTCCGGCTGATGGTCGACGAGAGCATGCACTCGCTGCACGATGCCCTGGAGATCGCCCGGCGCGGTGCGGCCGACGTGCTGAACATCAAGATCCTCAAGGTCGGTGGACTGCACAGAGCCCTGCAGATCGCCAACGTAGCCGAGGCCGCGGGCCTGGCGGTGAAGGTAGGCTCGATGCCCGAGCTGGGCGTGGCCACCCTGGCCGCCGTCCACCTGGCCGCCGCCGTACCCGGTGCCACCGTGGCTGCCGACCTGGTCGGGCCGTTGATGGTGCACGAGGACCCACTGGCCCCGACCGTGTTCGCCGACTGCGACGGCTGGATCGACGTACCCACGAGCCCAGGCCTCGGCCACGACGTCTGAGAGGTCCGATGCACGCACTCGTCGAGCAACTCCGCGGCACCCTGCTCCCTGCCGTCGTCACTCCGATGGACAACGACGGTGTGGTCGCGTACGACGCCTTGTCCGCGTACGCCGGCCGCATCGCGACCGAGCCGATCGGTGGGGTCGCGGTGTGGGCCCACACCGGCCGCGGGCTGTACCTGTCGCCGGCAGACCGGTCCAAGGTGCTGGAGACCTGGCGGCAGGCGACGGACGCGCCGATCGTGGCTGGAGTCGGCGTACCCAGGGCTCAGCCCGCACACACGCTGCAGAAGGCCGCAGACGCGACTGTGGCGATGGCGCTGCAGGCTGCGGCGGGTGGAGCTGACGCGGTGATGGTCTACCCGCTAGCGGCCCTTGGAGACGAGCCTGACGGCCATGCGCAGGCTGTTGCACTGCACGAGCGGGTGGCGACCGAGAGTGGGCTGCCGCTGGTCGGCTTCTATCTGCACGGCGAGGCTGGCGGATACCCGTACCTGCCGGAACTCATCCGCGACCTGCTCAGCCTGGACGCCATGCTCGGGGTCAAGACGGCCACACTGGACCGCGCCATCGGGTGTCAGGACGCTATCTGGGCCGGCCGCGGCACCGGCAAGCTTCTGATCACCGGTGAGGACCGTATGTTCGGCCCGTCGTTCATGTGGGGCGCTGACACCGCTCTGGTCGGGATTGCCGCGGCACAGGTCGAGCTCTCGGCCGCAGTACTGCGCACTTGGTCCTCAGGTGACCACAGTGGCTTCCTGACAGCTTCAGACCGGCTGGACCGCTTCGCCGCGGCGACTTTCTACGCACCGATCGAGGGCTACGTGCAGCGCATGCTCTGGGCCGCGGTGTGGGAGGCCCTGCTCCCCGAGGACGCGGCCCACGATCCGTACGGGCCGGACCTGCCCACCCCGGAGCGAGAGCTCGTCGTCCGCTGTCTCGAGGAGCTCAGCCACTATCCTGCGAGTTAAGGGCCCGACCAGAAGTCGTCGAAGGAGTGCCGTGCAGATCGAACCGGCGGTGGTCTGAATGGCCCTGACAGTCGGTGTCATCGGCCCGGAGGACCTGGTCCACCGCGTCGTCGCGGTCGGTCCGCCGAGCGGCACGACCCTGCTCCCGCTGCCGTACCACCATGAGACCGAAGCGGTCGAGGTGGTCGAGCAGTCCCACGAGAAGGTCGACGCGATCCTGTTCACCGGCGTCGTCCCGTACACCATCGCCACCGAGGCCGGGGTGATCGACCGCCCGGCGATGTACGTCTCGTACGACGGTGCCACCCTGCTGCGCGCACTCGTCGAACTCCTCCGGCTCGGCCACAACGTCACCCAGTTCTCGATCGACACGCTGCGCCGCAGTGAGGTCCTGGAGACGCTGATCGAGGCCAAGATGCCGACCGACCAGATCCACGTACTCCCGTACCGCCCCGGGCTCACCTCGGACGACATCGTCGCGTTCCACCGGTTCGCGCGGGACAAGCACGACACCAAGGTCGCGATCAGCTGCCTCGGCTCGGCCTTCCACCTGCTCGAGAACGAGATGCCGTCGGTCCGGCTCGCGCCGTCGCGCTACTCGATCCGCTCCACGCTGCAGGCCCTGGTCCTGACCACGACCGGCCAGCACGTCGGCGACGCCCAGGTCGCGCTCGGCATCATCGACCTCCCCGAACCCGACGACGCCCTCGCCGCCGACCTCATCACGCTCGGCGCCAGCCTGGCCGCCCTCCCCGACGGGCGCCACCTGGTCGTCACCACCCGCGGCGTCCTCGAGCAGGCCACCGAGCAGTTCACCCACATGCCCCTGCTCGACCACCTCGCGTCCCGTCACGACACGGCGTACGTCGGCTTCGGCGTCGGTCGTACGGCGGCCGAGGCCGAAGCACTCGCCCGTCGCGCCGCCGGCCGGGCAGCGTCCATCGGGTCCGTCGCCGGTGTCGTCTCCATGTCCGACGACGTCGAGATCGTCATCGAACCCACCGGTGACCAGCCCGCCACCGCCCGCAGCCCCGAG
>NZ_SMKR01000169.1 GCF_004348725.1 Kribbella turkmenica | reverse complement strand
TCCCTGGCCCCCGACCCACCCCGCCGGACGAGGCCACCGCACACCGGCTAGAGCACGTGCCGCAGGTACCTCTCCGGCCCTTGCAGGTACGCCTTCCAGTTCGCCACCAGTTGCAGCTCGCCCCAGGTCGTCGTACGGATGCCCCACTCCCCGACCTCGAGGATCGTCGCGCCGGGCAGCGCGGCGATGACGGGTGAGTGGGTCGCGCAGAGCACCTGTGACCCGGACTCGGCCAGCTGGTTCAGTACGCCGACCACGGCCAGGCTGCTGGAGAAGGAGAGTGCGGACTCGGGCTCGTCCAGGCAGTAGAAGCCCCGGCGGTCGAAGCGGCTCCGGATCAGGCTGAGGAAACTCTCGCCGTGACTCAGCTCGTGGAACACGGGCTCGGACGCCGCACCCGGGTTCTGCTCGAGGTAGGTGTAGAAGCCGTGCATCGTCTCCGCCCGCAGGAAGAACCCGGACCTCTTGCCGCCGACCCCACGGGTCAGCAGCAACTCGTCGGCCAGCGGTGACTCGGTGGCGCGCGTGGTCAGCCGGGCGCCGGTGGAGCCGCCCTCCGGGGACATCCCGTAGGCGACCGCGATCGCCTCGACCAGGGTCGACTTGCCGGCGCCGTTCTCACCGACCAGGAAGGTGACCCCGGGATTCAGGTCGAGACCGTCGACGAGGAGCTGGCGGACCGCCGGGACGGTGTGCGGCCAGTGCCCGGACAGGCGAATGCCCTCCGCCGCGGCGACCCGGCGTACGGGATGGTCGGCGAAGGGCATCCACCCAGGCTAGAACAGCCCGAGGATCAGTCGTCCTCGTCGTCGAGGCGGGCCAGCCAGGTGGCGAACCGCTCGATCGGGGTCTCGAACTCGGGGTGCAGGTCGACGAACTCGCGCAGCCGCTCGGCGACCCAGGCCAGCGTGACGTCCTCCTCGCCACGCCGGCCTTCGAGCTCCTCGATCCCTCGGTCGGTGAAGTACACGTCAGCTGAACGCCTGCTTCAGCAGCGTCTGCTGCTCCGCGACGTGCACGCCGTGCGCGCCGACCGACGGCGCCGACATGGCCGGCCGGGAGACCCGGTAGAACGGCTTGCCGCCGAGGTGCTCGGTCAGGTTCAGTGCCATGAACGGCCACGGGCCCTGGTTCGCGGGCTCGTCCTGGACCCAGCGGACCTCGGTCGCGTTCGGGTACTTCGCCAGCTCGGCGACGATCTCCTCGGCCGGCAGCGGGTACAGCTGCTCCACCCGGACGATCGCGGTGCTGAGCTTGTCCGGCTCGGCCTTCTTCCGCTCGGCCAGCAGGTCGTACACGATCCGGCCCGACGCCAGGATCACCCGCTCGATCCCGGCCGCGGCCTGCTCGGCCTCGGCGTCGCCGACCACCGGCCGGAACGTGCCGTGGGTGAGCTCCTCCGGTTGCGACACCGCCTCCTTGCGCCGCAGCAGCTGCTTCGGCGTGAAGACGATCATCGGGTTGTGCTCCTCGCCGAGCGTGTGCCGGCGGAGCAGGTGGAAGTACGACGCCGGCGTCGACGGCTGGGCCACCGTCATCGCGTCCTCCGCGCACAGCTGGAGGAAACGCTCGATCCGGGCGGACGAGTGGTCCGGGCCCTGACCCTCGTAACCGTGCGGCAGCAGCAGCACGACGCCCGACTTCTGGCCCCACTTGGCCTCACCGGACGAGATGTACTCGTCGATGATCGACTGGGCGCCGTTGACGAAGTCGCCGAACTGCGCCTCCCACAGCGTCAGCGCGTCCGGCCGGGCCACGGAGTACCCGTACTCGAAGCCGAGGGCGGCGTACTCGCTCAGCAGGGAGTCGTAGACGAGGAAGTTCGCCTGGTTCTCGTCCAGGTGCTGCAGCGGCACCCAGTCCTGGCCGTTGACCCGGTCGATGATGGCCGCGAACCGCTGGACGAACGTGCCGCGCCGGCTGTCCTGACCCGCGAGCCGGACCGGCCGGCCGGCCAGCAGCAGCGAGCCGAACGCGGTGATCTCCGCGCTGGCCCAGTCGATCGGGCCCTGGGTGATCGCGGTCGCCCGGCGCTGCAGCTGCGGCAGCACCTTCGGGTGCACGGTGAAGCCCTCCGGCAGCGTGGTGTACGCGTCGGCGATCTTCTTCAGCACCTCGGGCGTGGTCGCGGTCGCGTCCGGGCCCTCCGGCTTGTCCGGGTAGACCGGCACGGTGACGTACGGCGCCGGCGTGTCCGGCTGGCTCTTCGCCTCGCGGACCTCGGTGAACACCCGCTCCAGCCGCTGCTGGAAGTCGCGCATCGCCTGCTCGGCCTCTTCGACGGTGATGTCGCCACGGCCGATCAGGGCCTCGGTGTAGAGCTTGCGGACGGACCGCTTCTGCTCGATCAGGTCGTACATCAGCGGCTGGGTGAAGCTCGGGTCGTCACCCTCGTTGTGACCACGGCGGCGGTAGCAGACCAGGTCGATGACGACGTCCTTGTTGAACGCCTGGCGGTACTCGAAGGCCAGGTCGGCGACCCGGACGCAGGCCTCGGGGTCGTCGCCGTTCACGTGGAAGATCGGCGCCTGCACCATCCGGGCCACGTCGGAGCTGTACATCGACGACCGGGACGAGGCCGGGGAGGTGGTGAAACCGACCTGGTTGTTGACGATGACGTGGATCGTGCCGCCGGTCCGGTAGCCGCGCAGCTGCGACAGGTTCAGTGTCTCCGCGACCACGCCCTGGCCGGCGAAGGCGGCGTCACCGTGCACGAGCACCGGCAGCACCGGGAACGCGGAGCCGCGGTCCAGGATGTCCTGCTTGGCCCGGACGATGCCCTCCAGCACCGGGTCGACGGTCTCCAGGTGGGACGGGTTCGCCGCCACCGACACCTTGATCTTGTCGCCGAACTCGGAGACGAACTCGCCCTCGGCGCCCAGGTGGTACTTGACGTCGCCGGAGCCCTGCACCGTCCGCGGGTCGATGTTGCCGTCGAACTCGCGGAAGATCTGGCCGTACGACTTGCCGACGATGTTCGCCAGCACGTTCAGCCGGCCGCGGTGCGCCATCCCGATGACGACCTCGTCCAGCCCGGCGCCGGCGGCCTCCTCGCAGAGTTCGTCGAGCAGCGGGATGGTGGTCTCGCCACCCTCCAGCGAGAACCGCTTCTGGCCGACGTACTTGGTCTGCAGGAAGGTCTCGAACGCCTCGGCCTCGTTCAGCTTGGCCAGGATCCGCAGCTGCTCCTCGCGCGGGGGCTTGGTGTGCGGCCGTTCGACCCGCTCCTGGATCCACTTGCGCTGCTCGGGGTCCTGGATGTGCATGTACTCGATGCCGGTGGTCCGGCAGTACGAGTCGCGCAGGATGCCGAGGATCTCCCGCAGCCTCATGAACTTGCGGTCGGTGGCCTGGCCGAAGGACCCGGTGGCGAACTCGCGGTCCAGGTCCCACAGGGTCAGGCCGTGCGTGGCCACGTCCAGGTCGGGGTGGCTGCGCTGCTTGTACTCCAGCGGGTCGGTGTCGGCCATGATGTGGCCGCGCACCCGGTAGGCGTGGATGAGCTCCAGGATCCGGGCCTGCTTGCTGATGTCCTCCTCGTGGCTGTGCGGGAGGTCGGCGGCCCAGCGGATCGGCTCGTACGGGATCCGCAGCGACTGGAAGATCTCGTCGTAGAAGCCCTCCTCGCCGAGCAGTAGCTGGTGCAGCCGGCGCAGGAATTCACCCGACTGGGCGCCCTGGATGATCCGGTGGTCGTAGGTCGAGGTCAGCGTCATCACCTTGCTGACCGCGAGCTTGGCCATCGTCTCGTCGGCCGCGCCCTGGTACTCCGGTGGGTACTCCATCGCGCCGACGCCGATGATGCAGCCCTGGCCCCTCATCAGCCGCGGCACCGAGTGCTGGGTGCCGATGGTGCCAGGGTTGGTCAGACTGATGGTCGTGCCCTGGAAGTCGGGCAGCGCGAGCTTGTTGTCGCGGGCCCGGCGGACCAGGTCCTCGTAGGCCATCCAGAACTCGGCGAACGTCATCGATTCGGCCGCCTTGATCGACGGAACCAGCAGCTGCCGGGTGCCGTCCGGCTTCTGCATGTCGATCGCGAGACCCAGGTTGATGTGCTGCGGCTGGACCAGGGTCGGCTTGCCGTCGGTCTCGTCGTACGACGCGTTCATCTCCGGCAGCGTCTTCAGCGCCCTCACCAGCGCCCAGCCGACCAGGTGGGTGAAGGAGACCTTGCCGCCGCGGGCGCGCTTGAGGTGGTTGTTGATGACGATGCGGTTGTCGATCAGCAGCTTGACCGGCACCTGCCGGACGCTGGTCGCGGTCGGGACCTGGAGGCTGCTCTCCATGTTCTGCGCCGTCCGCGCGGGCGCACCGCGCAGGATCTGCCGCTCGGCGTCCGTGCTGGTCGCGGGAGCGGGCTTCGGCTGGGCGCTGGGGGGCTGGTTCACCGTGCCTCCGGTCGGGGCAGCGCCGGCCGGGGCCGGTGCCGCTTTCGCTGCGGGCTGGTCCTGCGGTACGGCGGCCTGCGCGGCGGCCGGCGGGTTCGCGGCGGCCGGGGCGGGCGCCGCGGCGGCAGGAGCGGCCGCGGCGGCCGCGGCGGCGGGCCGGCTCGAAGCGGGCGCGGACGCGGTCGTACCGCGGCCCGGCGCCTCCGGGGTCTTGTTCTCCGACACCGCGTCGGGCCGGGGAGCGTCGGCCGGGGATTTCTTCACCGGCTTCGCGTCACCTGGGGTGTAGTTCTTGAAGAAGTCGAGCCACGCCGGATCCACTGACTTGGGGTCCTGCAGGTACTTCTCGTACAGCTCGTCGACCAGCCATTCGTTCGCACCGAAGGCTGCTAGTGGATTTGTGTCTGATGGCTCGGTGGCCACTTGGCAGTTCGCCTCTTCCGATTCGGTCCGGATACCGCGGTGGTTAATGCTGATGTTATGGGGGCATCCCCAGGGCAAGGCTAATAGCACCCGGACCACTTCCACAGCCCGGGACCACCGGACCAGTGCGTCAGGTGGTCGGGCCTCGCCGACTGGATCGATCGAGCCCTGAAACACTGTGCTGGCTGGTGTTTCAGCTCACCGGCCACCCTCCCGGATGTGAGTGGACCGATCGATCCGTGGCCGGAGTCCGGGACGCCTTGCAGAGGTGGGATTCCGGCGTCGTCGACGGTCACTCTGGGTACGCCGTTCCAGCGTATCTGGCCACTGTATGCAACTGCCCGCTCGCCCTCGGTCGCGATCGGAACGTGCGGAAAGTGTGGTCAACCTCACGCCAACGATCAGTCCACTTCCCTGTTACTGGACTCACCGCGCTGCGCCCGGCCGGCCTCGGCCACGCCGGCGTTTCCGGTTGCGTTCGTGCGTCGTCGACGCAGTGGGCGCGATCGCCGTACGGCGCGCCCCTGGGCGGGCATACTGACGAGATGGCGTTGACGGATGAGGCGATCGTCAAGATCAAGGGGATGATCACCTCGGGGGAACTGGGTCCGGGGGATCGACTGCCGAAGGAGGCCGATCTCGCGGCGCGGCTCGGCCTGTCGCGGAACTCGCTGCGCGAGGCGGTCAAGGCGCTGACGCTGGTGAACGTGCTCGACGTCCGGCACGGCGACGGCACCTACGTGACCAGCCTGGACTCGGCGCATCTCCTGGACGCGCTGAACTTCATGGTCGACCTGCACCGCGACGACTCGGTGCTGCAGTTCTTCGAGGTACGGCGGCTGCTCGAGCCCGGTGTGGCCGCGCTCGCCGCCGTACGGATCAGCAAAGAGCAGTTGACCGAGCTGCGGCTGCTCTGCAGTGACCTGACGCCGGACGCACCGGTGGAGGAGCTGGTCGCGAACGACCTGCGGTTCCACCGCGCGATCGCCGAGGCGACCGGGAACCAGGTGGTCTGCTCGCTGCTGGACGGCATCTCCGGGGCGACCCAGCGGGCCCGGATCTGGCGCGGCGTCACCCAGGCCGGCGCGGTCGAGCGAACCCTGTCGGAGCACGCCGCGATCCTGGACGCGATCGAGATCGGCGACGCGGAGGCGGCCCGGGCGTGGATGACCGCCCACATCGCCGGCGTCGAGACCTGGCTGCGCAAGGCGCCTTAGGGGTACCGGCCGAGTATGACCTTCGAACCTCCGCCACCGCGCAGTGCGCTGACGCTGCGGTTGGTGCTGGCGTGCTTCGGTGTCGGGCTGTGGGTGACGGCCGCGATCCTGTTCACGGCGTACGACGTTCCGGTGGGGTGGGTGATCGCCTGCGTGGTGCTGGCGGTGGTCGCCCTGGTCGATCTGGTGATCGTTGCCTGGCGCAAGCACGCGGA
Organism: Kribbella turkmenica; assembly: GCF_004348725.1. Lineage (GTDB taxonomy): Bacteria > Actinomycetota > Actinomycetes > Propionibacteriales > Kribbellaceae > Kribbella > Kribbella turkmenica. Next base: position 9,943 of record NZ_SMKR01000169.1, on the reverse strand, counting down.
TAAGTAGTTGAACCGGTGAAGAGCTGCCCGTAGCCTGGGACCCGTCCTGTTGCCGAGGTCAGGGGTCTGCGTTGTAACTCCGAGGTCTTTCCTTCAGCCGGTGATCGCCACCCGTCGCGGGTGCGCGTTCTCGTCCGAGACCTCTTCCTGGAGTACACGCACATGAGTCATTCCCTGTCCTGCACGGACCTCTTCTTCGCCTGGCCGGACGGCGACGTGCTGTTCGACGGCCTCAGCTTCGTCGCCGGACCGGTGCGGTCCGGGCTGGTCGGCCGCAACGGCACCGGCAAGTCGACACTGCTCCGGCTGATCGCCGGCCGGCTGACCCCGCAGCGCGGCGTGATCCGGGTCAGCGGTGAACTCGGATACCTGCCGCAGGACCTCACCCTGGACACCGCGCTGCGCGTCGACCAGGCGCTCGGCATCGACGGCGTCCGGCGCGCGATCACCGCGATCGAGTCCGGCGACGCCTCGGAGGAGAACTTCGCCGTCGTCGGCGACGAGTGGGACGTCGAGGAGCGCGCCGAGGCACTGCTCGGCAGGCTCGGCCTCGGCGCGATCGGGCTGGACCGCAGCGTCGGCGAGTTGTCCGGCGGCGAGACGATCCTGCTCGGGCTGGCCGCCGAGCTGCTGCCTCGTCCCGACGTACTGCTGCTCGACGAGCCCACCAACAACCTCGACCTGCGGGCGCGGCGGCACCTGTACGACGCCGTCGACCAGTTCCGCGGTGCGCTGCTGATCGTCAGCCACGACCGCGAGTTGCTGGACCGGGTCGACCAGATCGGCGACCTGCGCAAGGGCGAGATCAGCTGGTACGGCGGCAACCTGACCGCCTACGAGGAGGCGGTCGCGGTCGAGCAGGAGGCGGCCGAGCGGATGGTCCGGGCGGCGGAGGCCGACGTCCGCAAACAGAAGCGCGACCTGATCGAGGCGCGGATGAAGATGGACCAGCGCCGGGCCCGGGGACAGAAGGCGGCCGAGCAGGGCGGGATCCCGAGGATCGTCGCCGGCGGGCTCAAACGGTCGGCCCAGGTGTCGGCGGGCAAGCACCTCGAGGTGCAGACCGAGCGGCTCGAGTCGGCGCAGGAGGCGCTGGCCGACGCGGAGGCGCTCGTCCACGACGACGACACGATCCGCGTCGACCTGCCGAAGACCGTCGTACCGGCCGGGCGGATCGTCCTGCGGCTCGAGGACCACGTCCTGCGGACCGGCGCGCGGGTGGACCTGGAGATCCGCGGTCCGGAGCGGATCGCGCTCACGGGGCCGAACGGTGCCGGCAAGACGACGTTGCTGGAGTCGATCGTGGCAGGGGAGTCGCCGCTGGTGCCCCACCGGCTGTTGCCGCAGCGGCTGGACCTCCTGCGCGACGACCTGTCGATCGTCGACAATCTCGCTCTGCTGGCGCCGGGCACCGAGAACCAGGACCGTCGCTCACGACTAGCGCGCTTCCTGTTCCGCGGTCGCGCTGCCGATCAGCTGGTCAGCACCCTGTCCGGCGGTGAACGCTTCCGCGCGACCCTGGCCGCCCTGCTGCTGGCCGAGCCGCCACCGCAGCTGCTGATGCTGGACGAGCCGACGAACAATCTCGACCTCGCCAGCGTCGCGCAGTTGAAGGGCGCATTGTCGTCGTACAGCGGTGCGCTGGTGGTCGCGAGTCACGACCTGCCTTTCCTCCGCGACATCGGCATCACCCGGTGGCTCGAGCTCACCCCGGAAACCCTGACCGACGTCGATCCGCTGTAGGTGGTGACATTGGGCCGGATGCACAGTCGGTCGGCAGTGGCTGTGCACAATGGACGGTGAGCCGGGCCGCGTGCCGCCGTACGTTCGTTGGAATCCCCAGCCCTGGAGGTTCCCATGGCCGCTGCACAGGTCGGTACCGACGACTACGCCCTCGCCCGGGTCCCGGCGAGCGCCCGTTATTCCTGGTGGTCTGTCGCGACGCAACGCTTCGGGCAGATCTCCGCACTGAGCCAGTTCCTGCTCGGGGCCACCCTCGGCTTCGGGATGAGCTTCTGGACCGCGTTCTGGGCCCTGACGCTCGGCGCGGTCATCCTGGAACTGGTCGCGATCCTGATCGGCGTCATCGGCGCCCGTGAAGGCCTGCAGACCTCGGTGATCGCACGCTGGGCCGGGTTCGGGCAGGCGGGGTCGTCACTGATCGGGCTCGCGATCGGCATCAGCCTGATCGGCTGGTTCGGCATCCAGTCCGCGGTGTCCGCGGCGGGTCTGAGCTCGCTGATCGGCGTCCTGCCCACCTGGGGCTGGTCGCTGGTGTTCGGTCTGGCGGTGACGCTGGTCGTCCTGCGCGGCTTCCACTCGATGGCCTGGGTCGCCTACGTGACCGTGCCGGCCTTTCTCGTCCTGGTCGGCTGGTCGATCATCAGCGAACTGTCCGACCACAGCCTCGGCGTGCTGACCAGTTCGGCGCCGCCCGGTCCGCAGCTGAGCCTGCTCGAGGGTACGACGCTGGTCGCCGGCGGCTTCATCGTCGGGGCGGTGATCACGCCGGACATGACCCGGTTCAACCGCAGTGTCGGCGACGTCGTGAAGCAGACCGTCCTCGGCATCACCCTCGGCGAGTACGTGATCGGGCTGTCCGGTGTCCTGCTCGCGCACGCCGTCGGATCCGCGGACGTGATCACGATCGTGACCTCGTCGGTCGGCTGGGTCGGCACGCTGGTGATCATTCTCGGCACGCTGAAGATCAACGACTGGAACCTCTACAGCTCCGGCCTCGGCGTGGTGAACTTCATCGGCACCGTCTTCGGCAAGCACGTCAACCGCGCCGTCGTCACCCTGGTCGTCGGCGTCCTCGGCAGCGTGCTGGCCGCCGGCGGCATCCTGGACAAGTTCACCGACTTCCTCATCCTGCTCGGCGTCGCGTTCCCCCCGATCGCCGGGATCATGGTCGCGGAGTACTTCGTGGTGAAGCGCTGGCGTCCCGACCTGGACCGGTCCCGCGAGCACGGTGTGCTGCCGGCGACCGCGCCGACCTGGGTGCCGGCCACGATCGTGATCTGGATCGGCGCCGCCCTGATCGGCAAGTACGTCGCCTGGGGCCTGCCCAGCATCAACTCGCTCGTGATCGGTTTCGCCGCGTACGTCGTGGCCGGCAAGCTCGGCCTGGTCCGCGGCGTGGGGACGAGCCGGACCATGGACAGCGAGCAGACCGAGTCCGGCGCCGTACCGGCCGCCGGGTAGTCACCTGGAACCCAGGAGGATCCGCATGCGTATCGGCATCGATGTCGGTGGCACCAACACCGACGCCGTGCTGCTCGAGGGCAACACCGTCCTGGCCGCCAACAAGTCGGCGACCAGCCAGGACGTGACCGCGGGCATCATCGACACCCTCGACCGGTTGCAGGCCGAGCGGTCGTTCGACCCGGGCCAGGTGCAGGCGGTGATGATCGGCACCACGCACTTCATCAACGCACTGGTCGAGGCCCGCCGGCTCGCGCCGACGGCCGCGCTCCGGCTCGGGCTGCCCGCGACCGCGTCGCTGCCGCCGCTGGTGGACTGGCCGCAGCGGCTGGTCGACGCGGTCAGCGGCCGCAGCTACCTGGCGCACGGCGGCCATGAGTTCGACGGCCGGCACATCGCCGAGCTGGACGAGGACGAGCTACGCCGGCACGCCGCGGACATGGTCGCGCACGGCATCCGGTCGGTGGCCATCTCGTCGGTGTTCTCGCCGGTCAGCAACGAGTTCGAGCTGCGCGCGGCCGAGATCCTGCGATCCGAGCTCGGTGACGACGTCGCGATCTCGCTGTCCCACGAGATCGGCCGGATCGGCCTGCTGGAGCGGGAGAACGCGACCATCGTCAACGCAGCCCTGCGGGAGCTGGCCGCGAGCATCGTCGACGGCCTGGCCGGCGCGGTCGCCGGGCACGGCATCGCGGCGCCGCTCTACCTGAGCCAGAACGACGGCACGCTGATGGACGTCGATTTCGCCCGCCGGTACCCGGTCGCGACCTTCGCGTCCGGCCCGACCAACTCGATGCGCGGCGCGGCGTTGCTGTCCGGCCTCGACACCTGCGCGGTCGTGGACGTCGGCGGGACGACGAGTGACGTCGGCGTCCTCACCCACGGCTTCCCCCGGGAGGCGACCACCGAGGTGGACGTGGCCGGCGTCCGGACGAACTTCCGGATGCCCGACGTGCTCAGCATCGGCATCGGCGGCGGCAGCCTGGTCGCTTCGGGGACCGACAACGACGTGGTGACGGTCGGTCCGCGGTCGGTGGGCTACCGGCTGACCGAGGAGGCGCTGGTCTTCGGCGGTACGACGCTGACGGCGACGGACGTCGCGGTCGCGGCCGGGCGGGCCGAGATCGGGTCCGCGGACGCGGTCGCCGGACTCGACCCGACCCTGGTCAAGGCGGCCCTCGCCCGGGTCGCCGCGGACATCGCGGACGCGGTGGAACGGATGCGGACCTCGCCGGAGCCGCTGCCGGTGGTGGCGGTCGGCGGCGGGTCGATCCTGCTGCCCGACGACCTGCCGGGCAGCCTGGCCGTGCACCGACCCGATCACTTCGCGGTCGCGAACGCGATCGGCGCGGCGATCGCGCAGGTCGGCGGCGAGGTCGACCGGGTGTACGCGATCGACCCCGGCCGGCGGGACGCGGTCGTGGACGAGGCTCGCCAGGAGGCGGTCGACCGGGCGGTCGCGGCCGGCGCCGACCCGGCGCAGGTACGGATCGTCGACTTCGACGAAGTACCGATTCCCTACCTGCCGGGCAACGCCACCCGTATCCGCTGCAAGGCGGTCGGCGACCTCCGGCTGGGGCAGTCATGACGACACTGACAGCCGCGGACCTGGGTGCGCTCGCACGAGGCGCCGCCGTTCTGGGGACCGGTGGTGGAGGCGATCCCCACATCGGCCGGCTGCTGGCCGAGCAGGCCTTGCGGGTGCACGGGCCGGTCGAGATCGTCAGTGTGGACGATCTGCCGGACGACGCCTGCGTGCTGCCGGTGGCCATGATGGGTGCGCCCACCGTGATGGTGGAGAAGCTGCCGTCCGCGGACCAGATCGCGATCGCGGTCCGGACCCTGGCCAAGTACGTCGGGAAGACACCGACCCACATCGCCTGCATCGAGGCCGGTGGCGTGAACTCGACCGTCCCGGTGATCGCCGCCGCCCAGCTGGGCCTGCCGCTGGTCGACGGTGACGGCATGGGCCGCGCGTTCCCCGAGCTGCAGATGGTGCTGCCGACGCTGGCGGGGATCGAGGCGACGCCGATGTCTATCGTCGACGAGAAGGGCAACCGCGGCGTCTTCGACACGATCTCCAACGCGTGGGCCGAGCGGCTGGCCCGGTCCGCGACCGTGGACATGGGGTGCTCGGCGATCGTCTCGCTGTACGCGATGACCGGCGCAGAGGTCCGGGCCTCGTTCGTGCCCGGGACGCTCAGTCAGTGCCTGGCGACCGGACGGGCCATCGACGCGGCCCGCCGTACGCTCAGGGACCCGGTGGCGGCGGTGGTCGATCGCCTCGGTGGCCGGATGCTGCACGTCGGCAAGGTGGTCGACGTCCAGCGTCGTACGACGACCGGGTTCGCCCGCGGGGACGCCACCGTCGACGGGCTCGACACCTCCCTCGGCCGGCTGCTGGTACTGCGTTTCCAGAACGAGCACCTGGTCGCGGAGATCGACGGTGCCGCGGTCACGACGACGCCCGACCTGATCATCGTGCTGGACACCGAGTCCGGCGAGCCGATCACCACGGAGGCGTTGCGCTACGGGCAGCGCGTCAGCGTGCTGGCCGCGCCGTCCGACGAACGCTGGCACTCGCCGGCGGGCATCGAGCTGGTCGGCCCGCGGTACTTCGGCTACGACCTGGATCCCATCCGCGCGCTGGAGACGGTATGAGCGAGCGAACAATTCAAGGCACCGTGATGCGTGCCGCATGCCCACCCGGCGCGAGGGGAGGACGGGGATGAGCTGGCAGTTGGGCATCGAGCACCTGCGGGATCTGGCCCGTGGGGCGGCGATTCTCGGCACCGGCGGTGGCGGCGACCCGATGATCGGACGGCTGCTGGTGGAGCAGGCGATCCGGGAGTACGGGCCGGTCACGGTGCTGGACCCGGACGAGCTCGACGACGACGCGTTCGTCATCCCGACCGCGCAGATGGGTGCGCCGACGGTGATCGTGGAGAAGATCCCGCGTGGCAGCGAACCGGTCGGCGCCCTGCGCGCCCTCGAACGCCGTCTCGGCCGGACCGCGGACGCGACCATGCCGATCGAGTGCGGCGGGATCAACTCGATGATCCCGCTGCTGGTCGCCGCCCGCACCGGCCTCCCGGTCGTCGACGCCGACGGAATGGGCCGCGCCTTCCCGGAGCTCCAGATGGAGACCTTCTCGGTGTACGGCGTCCCCGGGTCGCCGATGGCGATCGCGGGGGAGCACGACGAGACCGTCGTCATCGACACAGGTGCTGACAACCGGCAGATGGAATGGCTGGCGCGCGGGATCACCATCCGGCTCGGTGGGGTCGCACACATCGCCGAGTACTCGATGACGGGCGCCGAGGTGAAGCGGACCGCCGTACCGCGGACGCTGTCGCTCGGTCTGTCGCTCGGCCGCGCGGTCCGGCTGGCGCGCGAGTCGCACAGCGATCCGGTCGAGGCCGTCCGGGCGGCGCTGGCGCCGACGCTGTACAACCACCTGCGGGTGCTGTTCCGCGGCAAGGTGGTCGACGTCGAACGCCGGACCGTCGAAGGGTTCGCCCGCGGCCGGGCCCGGTTCACCTCGTACGACGGTGTCTGCACGCTCGAGCTGCGGTTCCAGAACGAGAACCTGGTCGCGGAGGTCGACGGTTCGGTCGTCTGCACGGTCCCGGACCTGATCTGCGTGCTGGAGGGCGACACCGCGGAGCCGATCACCACGGAGGGACTGCGCTACGGCCAGCGCGTCACCGTCGTCGGCATCTCCACGCCGGAGCTGATGAGGACACCGGAGGCGCTCGCGGTCTTCGGTCCGTCCTGCTTCGGCCTCGAGGTCGAGTTCGAGCCGGTCGAACGCCGGGGAGACCTCGTCAGCACCTGATTCCGCCCGCATCCGCGCCCGCGGTGACATCATCGGCCCATGACGACGGTCATCCGCGAACACGATCTGGAAGCGCTGGTCGTCGGCGTCACGCTGCTGGGATCCGGTGGTGGCGGCGACAGCCGGGCGTTCGGGCGGATCCTGGGCCGGCGGCTCGGGTCCGGTGAGCTGGAGCTGCTCGACGCGTCCGCAGTTGCCGACGGCTACCTCAGTCCGGTCGGCGTGGTCGGGGCGACCAGCGTGCTGGCCGAGAAGTTGCCCAGCGGCCGTGAGTTCTCGACCGCCGTGCACGCCGTCAGCCGGTGGACCGGCCATCCGGTCGGCGGCCTGATGTCGGTCGAGGCGGGCGGGCTGAACGGCCTCAGCGCGCTGGTCGCCGCGGTGGACCTCGGCCTGCCGTTCGTCGACGCGGACCTGATGGGCCGGGCGATGCCGCGGCTCGACCAGTTCTCGTGGGCTGTGGCGGGACGGTCGCTGACGCCCTGTGCACTGAGCGAGCCGGGTGGTCAGATCGTTGTCGTCGACAACATCGATCCGGCCGGACTGGAGCGGGCCGTTCGGAGTTTCGTCGTCCACACGGGCGGTTGGGCAGTGCTCGCGCTCGCGCCGACGCCCGCGGCCGACGCGACCGCTGACGCGGTGACCGGCAGTCTCGTCCGGGCGCTCGAGCTGGGCCGTGCCCACGCCGGTTTGACGGCATCGGCCGGCCCCACGGACGTGGCCGATGCCCTCGGCGGGCGGCTGCTCGGGGACGGCCGGGTCGACGAGGTGGCCCGATACGGCGGCCGGCCGCACGGTCCCGGTGGTGCGTTCGGGCGGGGCACGGTCTGTGTCGTCGACGAACCGAGTCGCGCGGTCGTGCGGATCGAGACCGAGAACGAGTACCTGCTCGCGATGGTCGACGGCGAGCCCGTCGTGACCACGCCGGAACTGGTGTGCGTGCTGGACCGGCGGACGCTGAAGCCGATCGCCGTCGATGCCCTCCGGACCGGTGACGAGGTGCTGGTGCTCGCGCTGCCCGGCCCGGACTGGTGGCGGCACGGCGCGCGGCTGAGCCATGTCGGTCCGCGGGCGTTCGGTCTGACCTGCGACCCACTGTTGCTGGAGGCATCGTGACCGGACTGGCGCCGACGTTGGCGGCGATGCTGACCGCGCCCGGCTGGCGGGACGTCGTCGTACTGGGTGGTGCGCAGGATCCTGGACCGACGCTGGCGGGCTCACGCGTGCTGATGGGTGTCGCCGGTCATCCGACCCCGATGCCGGGGGAGTTGCTCGTCGTACTGCTGGCGTCGGATCACACCGACTGGCGGATCGACGCTCTGATCAGCCGGGCCTCGGCGGCCGGCGCTGCGGCCGTGCTGCTGGCCGGTGTGGAGCCGCTGGGACGTGGGGCTCAGCTGCTGGCCTCGCGGCTGCAGTTGCCTGTCCTGGGTAGTGCTGATCCATTGGCCGCGCACGAGTACCTCAACCGGGTGACGGCCGAGCCCGACCGTGTGCGGGCAGAGCTCGTACTGCGGGCAGTGACCGAGCTGCGGCGGGTCGAGGGAGAGCTGGAGTCGGTGTTGCGGACGACGTCCGCAGTACTCGAGCGGCCGGTGACGCTCGCTGGATCAGATGGCGGCACATTGGCGGGTGAGCCGTTGGAGGCGGCTGAGCGGCCTGAGCTGGTTGCGGCCCTGCCCGCGGTGCCGGTGGCGTGGGCGGCGCCGTACCGGGTGGATCTGTCGAGTGGTGCGGTGCTGATCGCGGTGTCCGTACTCGGGGCGGGGCCTGCTTGCTGGCTGGTGGCTCGGTTGCCCGGTGTGGTGCCGGCCGAGGTTGCCGCCGTACCTGCTGTGCTGACTGTGGTTGCACCGGCCGTCGGCCAGCGCTTGGCGCTGCGTCGGTTGGAGCTCGAGCGGGACGCACGGCAACGTACGTCGTTGCTCGGCGAACTGCTGCACGGTGAACGGTCCGAGGCGACCCGGCGGCGTGCGGTGGACCTCGGGTGGCAGTTGGACGGGTGGCACACGGGCATCCGGATCGGGGCCGACGGACAGGTCGATGCGGCCGGTCGGCGTACCGATGTGGTCGAGGCGTTCGACGCCGAAGGGCTCCCGGCCGTGGTCGTCGAGCAGGGCGACGGGTGGTCCGCGTGGATCACCGCCGCTCGTGAGCCGACCGCCACGGAAGTCCAGCAGCAGGCCGCCGCCATCCGCCGCGTGCAACGCCGCCTGGTCCAGACCGTCGACCCGTACGTCGGAGTCGGCCGCGTCCAGCCCGGACCCGGCGGCATCGCCACCTCCCTGGCCGAAGCCGGCGACGCGGCCGGGCTCGCCCGGGGCCGCCGCGAGACCGGCCGCTTCCTGCACGTCGACCGCCTCGGCCTGGCGCAGCTGCTGCTCGCCTGGACCCGGACCGACACGTTCCAGCCCGCGGCCCGCGCCCTCCTCGCCCCCATCGAGGACCAGCCGGGCGACCTCGTCGGCACCCTCGCCGCCTACCTCGACACCGAGTCCTCCCTCGCCGAGACCGCCGCCGTCCTCGGCATCCACCGCAACACCGTCTCGGCCCGGATCACCAAGATCCAGCACCTCCTCGGCGTCGACCTGGCCAACTCCGACGAACGCCTGGCCCTCCACCTGGCCTGCCGAACCGCCCGCTGACTCCCGTGGGATTGCACAAGAACTAGGGAGTCGGCACAGGCAATAACGTGTTCAGATCCGCCAGAACTTGGGCAAGGCCCCCGTTGCGGACGGAGATGCGAGGTGGGGGCGCGCACGCGACGGAGAGTGCGCGCGTAGTAGTGCGTGGGGTCTACACCGGGGCGTCCTCGCGAAGGAGGTCGGCGGATTTGAGGTCGGACCAGAGCGCTGGCGGGATCCGGGTGCGGGTGAGGGCTGCGTTGGTGTGGACCTCTTC
>NZ_SMKR01000168.1 GCF_004348725.1 Kribbella turkmenica | reverse complement strand
ATAAGAGACAGCACCCGCCCCGTGAACTCCGTCCACCCGCCCGTGAAGGAGAACCATGCAGAGCCCGCACCAGATCCTCGGCCCCAGCCGTCGCGCCCTCCTGCTCGGCGCCGGCGCGGCCGCCCTCACCGCCGCCGGCGCGCCGGCCGCCGCGGCCGCCGACCCGTCCTCGGCCGCACCGACGGCCGCCCGCGCCTCCGAGGCGGCGATCCCCTCGCCGGACGACCTGCCGTTGACCGGTGGGCCGGAGTTCCCGATCGGCCTGTTCTGGCCGCCACACCCCTACGAGAGCACGCCGGCGCGGTTCGCCGAGATCAAGGCGGCCGGCTTCGACTTCGTCATCTCCGGCAACTACGCCGGTGACGGCAACATCTTCCAGTACCAGCTCGGCCTCGCCCGGACCGCCGGCCTGCAGATGCTGATCTCGGACGACATCCAGATCCGGAACATGTCCCGCTGGTTCTCGATCTCGGACAACCCGGCCGACCATCTCAGCATCACCCCGGCCGAAGCGCGCGCTCTCTACATCCGCGCCCGCGACGCCTACGGCCCCTACTCGTCGCTGGCCGGCTTCAACCTGTACGACGAACCCGGCGCGGGCTGGTTCGGCACGCTGGCGAAGGCGGTCGCGATCTCCCGCGAGCTGGCGCCGTCGTTGCTGCCCTACATCAATCTGTTCCCGTCCGACGACCCGGCGTACTACCGGAGCTTCGTCGACGTGGTGAAACCGTCGCTGATCTCGTTCGACCGGTACCCGCTGCTGTCCGAGGGCCGCGAGGACGGGAACTACTTCCACAACTGGGCGATCGTCCGCGACGCCGCGCTGCACGGCGACATCCCGTCCTGGGTGTTCATCCAGACGCTGCTCTACCACAACCACCGCGAGCCGACCGCGTCCGAGCTGCTGTGGCAGGTCAACATCAGCCTCGCCTACGGCGCGAAGGGCATCCAGTACTTCACCTACTGGACGCCGGAGGCCGCGCGCGGTGAAGGCTTCGGCCCGGCGCTGATCACGGTCGACGGCCGGCGCACATCCCGGTACGCCGCCTCGCGGCAGATCAACACCACCTGGCTTCATCAGGTCGGCCGTGAGCTCAAGCCGCTCGTGTCCGAGTCGGTTGTGCACGCCAACGAAACGCCGCTGCCCAACGGGACGGTGGGATTCACGCCGACGTCGTTGATCGCCGACGTGTCCGGTTCGCCGGTGGTGCTCGGCACCTTCCGTTCGCGGGACGGCTCGGCCGATCGCTGGGTGCTGGTCGCCAACCGGTCGCACTCGGCGGAGGCGCGAGCGACGCTCACGCCGCGGTTGTCCGGTGTCTCGGCGGTCGGAGTGTTCAATCCCCGCACGCAGACCTACCGCGCGCGCGGGACCGGGCCGATCCCGGTCATGCTGGCTCCGGGCGCGGCGATGCTGCTCAAGCTCGACGCGAGCTGAGAGCTCAGCCGGCCGGCCCGGTGTAGATCCCGAGCGCACGGAAGCGCAGCGCCGGCGCCGCGTACTCCTCCAGCGCGTGAGCGGTCCATCCGACCATCCGCGCCAGGGCGAACAACGCGTCGCCGGCGTCTGCGCGGAACTCGAAGGCGTGCATCATCGCGGCCACCGCGAGGTCGCTGTTCGGGAACGACGGCATCCGTGCGGTGAGCCCCTGGATCGTCTCCACGACCGGGTGGTCGCCGAGCATGCCGAGCAGCGCTTCGGCGCGGGGATCTCGCTCGCGGTAGATCCGGTGACCGAAGCCCGGCACGGGCTCGCCTGACCTGAGCTGATCCGACAGCGCCTGCAGCGGGTCATCCTGTGCGCGCTTGAGGAACTCGTACGCCAACGTGGGCGCGGCACCGTGGTACTGCCCGTCCATCGCGCCCAGCCCGGCCGACACGACGGCGTACAGGTTGGCTCTGGCACTGGCGGCGACCCGGGCGGCGACGGTCGACACCGCCAGCCCGTGGTCCGCGAGCAGGATCAGCGCCGCCTCCAGGATCTCCGGTCGAGGGCGATGGTCGGAGAACTTCGGCCAGAGCCGGCTGCCCAGTGCCTGCTGCGGGTTGAGCGCCGGCACCGGGCCTGGCAACGCCGCCACCAGTACGCCGACCAGCTTCTCCGCTGCGGTGACTACGGACAGGGGAGTGAGATCGAAACGCAGGGGGTCGGCAGCACCCAGTACGGCGACTGCCACCCGCAGCCTGTCCGTCAGGCGGGCTGACTCCGGCAAAACACTCATCGCCGACTGAACGAGCTCCACCGAGTCACCCGGCGCCGGGAATCGTTGCTGCTTGGTCAGCTCGCCCGTCCAGAGCAGACGGGCCACGGACTCCACCGGCCAACTGGTGGCGAGCTCCTTGACCGAGTGGCCGCGGTAGTACAGCTCGTCGTCCTGGAGCAGCGTCAGCTCGGACTCGATCTGCTCGACCACGCCGGAGTGCTCGACAGACTTGCTCGCCAGCCGCTCGACGTCGGCGGCCGCGAACAGGCTGCCGCGCCGGCCGCGGGCTCGGACACTCGTCAGCATCCCGCGGCTCACGTAGGCGTAGATCGTCTCCGGCTTCACCTTCAGCCGGCGCGCGACCTCCGCGGTGGTCAGGTAATTCTCGTCACTCTGCTGGCTCATCGAGCGCTCCTCCGAGCGTTCATGTTGACTGGATCAACATTGACAATAGTTGATCAGCTGTCAACGCTGAAGCTATGTCAACAACAATCAATGTTCCGCCGGGGCTCCGCAACGTCGTCGTCACCGAGACGACCCTCGGTGACGTCCGCGGTGACGAAGGGTTCTACCACTACCGCCAGTACTCGGCGATCGATCTCGCCAAGTCCAAGACGCTCGAGGACGTCTGGTTCCTGATGTTCGACGGTCACCTGCCGACCGCCGCGGAGCGCGACCGCTTCATCGCGGAGCTGGCCCCGCTGCGGGTGCTGCCGGAGGAGGTCCGCGCCGTTCTGCCGGCGATCGCGACCGCGGGTCCGGCGTTCAACCCGCTGGCCGGCCTCCGCACCGCCTTGTCGCTGCTGGCCGCCGTACGGACGCTACCGCCGTTGTGGGACGCGGACCCGGCCCGCCGCAAGGCCGACGCGATGCTGGTGTGCGCGGTGACGCCGACCATCCTGGCGGCGCTGTACCGCCTGCGCGGCGGACAGCAGCCGCTCGAGCCGCGCGCCGACCTCGGCGCCGCGGCGAACTGGCTGTACTTGGTGACCGGTACCGAGCCGAGCGCTGTGGAAGCCACCGCGATCGAGCACTACCTCGTCGCGACCGTGGATCACGGGTTCAACGCGTCGACGTTCACCGCCCGCGTGATCGCCTCGACGGGTGCCGACGTCGTCGCTGCCGTCGCCGGTGCGATCGGGGCGTTCTCCGGACCGCTGCACGGCGGCGCTCCGGACCGCGCGCTGGCCAGTCTGGACGAGATCGGCAGCCCCGACCGAATCGATTCCTGGGTGCGCGAGAAGGTGTCGGCGGGGGACCGGATCATGGGCTTCGGGCACGCGGTCTATTGGACCGAGGACCCGCGCTCGCTGATGCTGCGCGACATCGCCCGCGGCCTGGGTGGGGACCTGGTGGACTTCGCTACCACGGTCGAGCAGCGCATCGTCGACGTACTCGCCGAGCTCAAGCCGGGCCGCAACCTCTACGCGAACGTCGAGTTCTACGCCGGTGTCGTGATGGAGCTGTGCGGCCTGCCGCGGGCGATGTTCACCCCCACCTTCGCGGTCAGCCGGGTGATCGGCTGGTCGGCCAACATCCTCGAGCAGTCCATGGACTCCAAGATCATCCGCCCGATCGCGACCTACGTCGGCCCCCAGCCGCCTGTCCCGGTGCCGTAGTCGCCGGTCAGGCGGCCGGCCTGAACTGCATGGCCTCGTCCGTGATCGGGCCGAACCGGAGGAGGACGAGGTCCCGGGGGTAGTTCTGGCGGAGGCGCCAGGGACCGCGGGTGCCCTGGCGCGGGAGGAGCGGCGCGGCTCGGCGGATGTAGCCCGAGGACAGGTCGACCACCGGACGCCGGGGTGCGTCGTACTCGGACCGGTCGATCTCGGGCACGCAGATGCTGGTGCCGGTGGCGGTGAGGTGGTTGAGCAGGCGGCAGACGTACTGCGAGCTCAGGTCGGAGCGGAGCGTCCAGGAATTGTTGGTGTAACCGATGCACCAGGCGAGATTGGGTACGCCGCTCAGCATCATGCCCTTGTAGACGAACGTGTCGTGCGGATCCACCTCCCGCCCGTCCACCGTCAGCCGAATGTTGCCGAGTGCAACCATGCGCAGGCCGGTCGCGGTGACGATCAGGTCGGCGTCCAGGTCCGCGCCGGAACGCAGCCGCAGACCGGTCGGCGTGAAGGTCTCGATCTCGTCGGTGACCACCGAGGCCGAGCCGTCGCGCAGAACCTTGAACAGGTCCGCGTCCGGCACCAGGCACAGGCGCTGATCCCAGGGCTTGTAGCGCGGGGTGAAGTGCGGGTCCAGCGGGATCGAGTCCGGCAACTCCTTGGCCACCGTGCGGTTCAACAGCCACGCAGCCTGCTTCGGCCACCTCCGGAACGCGCTGTAGACCGCAGTACTGAACGCGACGTTCTTACCGCGGATCAGGCGGTGCGCAAGTCTTTCCGGCAGTACCGAGCGCAGCCGGTCGGAGAACGAGTCATGTGCCGGTCTGGACGCCACATAGCTCGGTGAGCGCTGCAGCATCGTCACGTGCTCCGCCGTACGAGCCATGGCGGGCACCAGCGTCACCGCGGTCGCCCCGCTGCCGATCACCACCACCCGCTGTCCCGAGTAGTCGAGGTCTGCCGGCCAGTGCTGCGGATGCACCACCTGCCCCTGGAACTTTCGCTGACCCGGGAAGTCGACCACGTGACCCGAGTCGTAGTCGTAGTACCCGCTGCAGACGTACAGGAACGAGCACGTGTACAACGCCTGTGTGGTCTCCACGGTCCACAGCGCGTCCGCCGACGACCACGACGCCCGCAGGACGCGCTGCCCGAACCGGATGTGCTGGTCGATGCCGTAGGTGGCCGCGGTCTCGTGCAGGTACTCCAGGATCGCCGGACCGTCCGCGATCGCCTTCGCCGCCTTCCACGGGTGGAACGGGAAGCCGAGGGTGAACATGTCGGAGTCGGACCGGATGCCGGGGTAGCGGAACAGGTCCCACGTGCCGCCGATGCTCTCGCGGGCCTCGAGGACGGCGTACTCCCGGTCCGGGCACTGCGTCTGCAACCGGTAGGCGGCGCCGATCCCGGACAGGCCCGCCCCGACGACGAGGACGTCCAGGTGTTCCACGAGTGCCTCCTGGGTTCCTGGTGGGTGCCTGTTGAGTACATGGTCAAGAGTACGCGCGGTGGGCACGATGGTGCTGTTCGTATCCGCCGGGCGGCTTAGGTGAGCCGGAACCATGACTGGGACATTCGTCGCCGGTGCTGTCGATTCCGCCGGCCGCCGATCGTCAGCAAGATGTCCAGTACAAGCCCGACACAAGGGAGCCGGAGATGGCGCAGTACATGTTCCTGCTGTTCGACAGCGAAGAGTGGTACGACAACGTCACGCCGGAGGAGTGGCAGCAGGCGATGAAACTGCACGGGGCGTTCATGGAGGCGGTGGAGAAGGCCGGCGCGCAGGTTCTCGGCGGGGAGGCGCTGGAGCGGTCCAGCACCGCGAGCACGGTCCGGCAGCGCGAGGGTGCCGAGCCGCTGGTCACCGACGGGCCGTTCATCGAGACCAAGGAGGCCCTCGGCGGGTACTACGTCATCGAGGCCCGCGACCTCGACCAGGCACTCGAGCTCGCCAAGCTCTGCCCGTCCGGGACCGTCGAGGTCCGCCCGGTGATGCCGACCGGCGCGGACGCCCAGCCCCCGGCCTGACGTGACACGGCAGCCGGGTACGCCGACGGACGTCCCGTCGTCGGCGTACCCTGCGCCGTCCGCGGTCGAGGTCGCCCGCGTCGTCGAGCGGGCGCACCGGGAGAGCTGGTCGACGGTGCTCGCGTCGGTGGTGCGGCTGACGCGGGACCTGGACCTGGCCGAGGACTGCACGCAGGACGCGTTCGTGCGGGCGCTGCGGTCCTGGCCGGACGAGATTCCGTCGAACCCGGGCGGCTGGCTGACCACGGTCGCGCGGCGGCTGGCGCTCGACCGGATGCGGCGGGAGACGAACCTGCGGCGGAAGCTCCCGCTGCTGGTGGAGGACCCGGCCGGACCGGATGACGAGGACCAGCCCACCGACCCGCTGCGTCTGGTGTTCACCTGCTGCCACCCGGCGCTGGCGCGGGACTCACAGGTGGCGCTGACGTTGCGGCTGCTCTGCGGTCTGACCACGCGCGAGGTGGCCGCCGACCTGCTGATCAGCGAGCCGACGGCGGCGGCACGGATCACCCGGGCGAAGAAGAAGATCGCCGCGGCGTCGATCCCGTACCGGATTCCGGCCGACGAGGAGTTGCCGACGCGGCTGGACGCTGTGCTGACGGTCGTGCATCTGGTGTACACGGCCGGGCATGTGGCGGCCGGTCCGGAGCTGACCCGGGCCGACCTGACCGGCCGGGCGGTCGAGCTGGCGCGGCTGCTGGTGCGGTTGATACCGGACGAGCCTGAGCCGCAGGCGCTGCTCGGGTTGCTGTTGATGACGGAGGCGCGCGGGGACGCGCGCGTGAGCGAGGACGGGGAGTTGGTGCTGCTGGCGGATCAGGACCGGTCACGGTGGGACACGCCGATGCTGGCGGAAGGTGTCTCGCGGGCGACGGCCGCGCTGAAGCGGGGACAGGGACGGTTCGCGTTGCAGGCCGCGGTCGCGGGCCTGCACGTGACGGCGCCGTCGTGGGAGAAGACCGAGTGGCGGCAGGTCGTGCGGATGTACGACGCGATGATGGTCAGCTGGCCGACGCCGATCGTCGCACTCAACCGCGCCGCCGCCCACAGCCTGGTCCCCGGTGCCGACCTCGAGGCCGTCCTCTCCGAGCTGGATGCCCTCGGCAACGAGCCGGCACTGAAGTCCTACGCTTACCTGCCCGCCGCCCGTGCCGACGTCCTCGCCCGTCTCGGCCGTCTGCAGGAGGCCGCCGACGCCTACCGCCAGGCGGTCACCCTCACCGCCAACGAAGCCGAACGCCGCTTCCTCACCCAACGCCTCGCCGGCCTGCCCGAGTGAGTCATCGGTCCTGCCCGGGCAGGCCTGCTCCGATGGACCCGGTCCCGCAGGCACGAGTTCACGGCCAGGCTACCGGGACGATCGGTTCGGACGAGTCTGTGACGGCCCGTGCCGGGCGTGCTTGACTGGAGTATGAGTGCGCCTGGGACGGGGTCGCCGCTGTCGGCCTCGGAAGAGCGGACGTGGGGGATGGTGGCCCACGTCGGAGTGTTGGTCGCGGCCTGGTTCGCGATGGGGTTCCTGTGCCCGCTGGTGATCTGGCTGGTGTACCGGTACCGGTCCGACTTCGTCCGCCGGCATGCCCTGGAGTCGCTGAACTTCCAGCTGTCACTGCTGATCTACACCGTGGTCGCGGTCGTGCTGATCCTGATTACGTTCGGCCTCGGCGTGCTGATCGTCATCCCACTGGTGCTGATCGGTGCGGTCGCGGCGCTGGTCGTGATCGTGATGGCCACGATGGCCGCCTCCAGCGGCCGCGAGTACCGCTACCCGCTGACCATCCGGCTCATCCGGTAACCGTTTCCGGCCGGCAGCCGCGATGTGGCAGAGTTCCGCGGGTGGAACTGATCGGCCAGGGGATGGAAGGGGCCGTCTACGACCTCGGCGACGGCCGGGTGCGCAAAATCTGGTTCGATCGGCGGCCGGACGACGTCCGCCCGCTGAAGGAGTTCCTCGACGAACTGCCGGCACTCCCGTTCCGGACCCCGCGGATCCGGGAGATCGCCGCGGGCGCCGACGGGCAGGCCGTCCACGACGAGCACCTGCTGACCGGCACGGCCCTGAACGAGTCCGGCCTGACCGAGAGCGAGGCGCTGGATGCGTTCGTCGCCGTGGTCGAGGCGCTCGGCCCGACCACGCCCGGCCCGGCGAGCAAGGCGCTTCCGGTGCTGAACCAGCCGTTCTGGCGCGACGACCTGTCCTGGGGTGAGGCCCTGGCGGCCCTGGTACGACGACGGGCTGCCGAGTCCCACCGTCACCTCCGGCGCGACGTCACCGACTTCGACGAGCTGCTCGAGGATTTGACGACCCGGCTGGCGACGGTCGAGCCCGGCCGGCTGAGCGTCGTTCACGGCGACATCTGCCAGCCCAATCTGCTGATGGACGGGCCGCGGACGGCAGCGGTCATCGACTGGGGTTTCTACTCGACGGCCGGGGACAACACCTTCGACGCCGCGCTGGCGGCCGGGTTCTTCGACATGTACGGACCGGACGCGCAACGGCTGGACAATCTGCTGCTCGACCGGTTCGAGGCGCTCGGGCACGACCGGAGGCGGATGTACCTGTACCGCGCGGCGTACGCGATCACCACCGCGACCATCTACGACGCCGACGCGGGCGACGGTCATTACCGCTGGTGCGTCGGCAACCTCAACCGGCTGCCTAGCTGATCGGCTGCCCGTCGCGCAGGTTGTAGAGCCGTGACGGGTCGGCCAGGATCAGCGGCAGCCGGCGCGCGTTCAGCGGGGAGACGAGTCCCTCCAGCGCGTCCGGCGCATGCCACGCGATGCTGCGAATCTCGAAGCCGTCCGGCTGCAGCGTGTCGATCAGCGACGGGTCGTGCACGCCGCCGTCATACAGGATCTCGACGGCGTCGCCCCAGCCCTCCCAGCGCGGCAGCCAGTCGATCGCGAGTACGCCGACCAGCGGCAACGCGACGCCGACCTCTTCGTGCATCTCGCGCGTCGCCCCGGTCGCCGGGTCCTCATCCGGCTCGACCACCCCGCCGGGCAGCTCCAGGTCCGTCTTGTAACTGACCTGGCACAGCAGCACCCGGCCGCCGGTGTCCCGCACGACCACGTGCGCGATCACCCGCTTCTTCGGGAGCGCCGAGTCCATCAGGGCGGTCCAGCCGGTCAACGTGTCCGGCCGCGGGTCGTCGTTCCGCATCCCGTACACGGCCAGGTCGCGGCGCTCGCCGTGCACCTGCACCGCACCGCGCAGGACCCCTTCACGCCGGAAACCGGACCGGATCGCCACCCGGGCGGACGCGTGGATCTCCGGATCCACCTCGACCTGCAGCCGCTCCAGCCCGAGCTCGGTGAACGCGTACTCGGCCACCAGCCGGACGGCCCGCTGCGCGACCTCGGGTCCGCCGTCCATCGCCCAGGTGACCACGCCGACACCAGGCGTGGTCCGCCGTACCTCGACCATGCCGGTCGCTCCGCTGTGCTCGACGTCGAAGGTGACCAGTTGCTGGTCCTCCTGCGAAGGGCGCAGGGTCAACTCACCATCGGTCAGCGGGTGCACGGTGGTCACCCGGTGAACGCTACCCGGTGGGTTCGAGCACTCAAGCCGACGGGTTGTGACGCAGGTAGACCGTGGCCAGCGGCGGGACGGACAGCTCGGTGCTGGTCTCCATGCCGTGCCAGCTCGGACCGTCGGCCTGGACACTGCCGAAGTTGCCGACGCCCGAGCCGCCGTACGCGTCGGCGTCGGTGTTCACCGCCTCCTGCCAGGTGCCCGGGAACGGCAGGCCGAGCCGGTAGCCGTGATGCGGGACGGCGGAGAGGTTCGAGACGCAGGCGATCGTGGACTCGCCGTCGTCGCCGTACCGGACGAACGAGAACACGTTGTTGCCGGCGTCGTTCGCGTCGATCCAGGAGAACCTCTCCGGCGCGTGGTCGGTCCGCCACAGTGCGGGGTTGCCGCGGTAGACGCCGTTCAGGTCCTTCACGAGCTGCTGCAGGCCGCGGTGGTCGCTGTGGTCCAGCAGCCACCAGTCGAGCTCGCCCTTCTCGGACCACTCGGACTCCTGGCCGAACTCGCATCCCATGAACAGCAGTTGCTTGCCCGGGTGCGCCCACATCATCGCCAGGTAGGCGCGCAGGTTCGCCAGCTGCTGCCAGCGGTCGCCGGGCATCTTGCGCAGTAGCGAACCCTTGCCGTGGACCACTTCGTCGTGGGAGAGCGGGAGGACGAAGTTCTCCGAGTAGGCGTACATCATCGAGAACGTCAGCTCGTGGTGGTGGTACTGCCGGTGGATCGGCTCGTGCTCCAGGTAGCGCAGCGAGTCGTTCATCCAGCCCATGTTCCACTTGAACCCGAACCCGAGTCCGCCGAGATGCGTCGCCCGGGTCACGCCGGGCCAGGAGGTGGACTCCTCGGCCACGGTGATCACGCCGGGCACCCGCTTGTAGAGGGTCGCGTTCATCTCCTGCAGGAACGACACCGCCTCCAGGTTCTCGCGGCCGCCGTACTGGTTCGGGACCCACTGGCCGTCCTGCCGGGAGTAGTCCAGGTAGAGCATCGACGCGACCGCGTCCACCCGGAGACCGTCGATGTGGAACTCCTCGGCCCAGTAGATCGCGTTCGCGACCAGGAAGTTGCGCACCTGCGGCCGGCCGAAGTCGAACACCAGCGTGCCCCAGTCCGGCTGCTCGCCGCGGCGAGGATCCGGGTGCTCGTACAGCGGCGTGCCGTCGAACCGGGCCAGCGCCCAGGCGTCCTTCGGGAAGTGCGCCGGCACCCAGTCGACGATGACGCCGACGCCGGCCTGGTGCAGCCGGTCGACCAGGAAGCGGAAGTCGTCCGGGTCGCCGAACCGCGACGTCGGCGCGAAGTACGACGTCACCTGGTAGCCCCAGGAACCGCCGAACGGGTGCTCCATCACCGGCATCAGCTCGACGTGGGTGAAACCCATCTCGTTGACGTAGGCAACGAGCTCGTCGGCCAGCTCGCGGTACGACCTGCCCTTGCGCCAGGAGCCGAGGTGCACCTCGTACACACTCATCGGCTCGGCGTACGCCTGCGTCGCCGCCCGCCGCTCGATCCAGTCCGCGTCGTCCCACTCGTACGACGACTCGTGCACGACCGACGCGTTCGCCGGGGGAGTCTCGGCCAGGTTGGCCATCGGGTCGGCCTTCTGCCGCCAGACGCCGTCGCGGCCGCAGATGTCGAACTTGTACCGCGTGCCCGGACCGACGCCCGGGACGAACAGCTCCCACACCCCGGAGGATCCCAGCGTGCGCAGCGGATGCGCCCGGCCGTCCCAGAAGTTGAAGTCCGCGGTCAGCCGGATGCCCTGGGCGTTCGGGGCCCACACGGCGAACGACGTCCCGGTCACCGTGCCGGCCGGACCGTCGTACCGGCGGACGTGCGCGCCGAGCACGGTCCACAGCTGCTCGTGGCGGCCCTCGCCGATCAGGTGCAGGTCGACCTCGCCGAGCGACGGCAGGTAACGGTACGGGTCGTCGAGCTCGATCGCGGGACCGTCGGTGTAGGTCACCTCGAGGCGGTAGTCCGGCACCTTGTCGACATCGAGGACGCCGACCCAGACACCCTCGAACTCATGCCGCAGGTCGAGTCGCTGACCGTCGTACAGCACGGCAACGGACTGGGCGAACGGGCGCAGCACGCGAACCGTGACGCCGCTGTCGCCCAGATGCGGCCCGAGCACCTGATGGGGATCGTGGAAGGTGCCGCCGACCAACTGCTCCAGCACTGTCCGATCCACCGGAACCGCTGTCACCACTGGCTCCTCGGTCGCCGCCGCAGGCGTCTCGAAAGCCTCGGTCGGCCCGGCGTTGTGCTCGCTCGATCCCATGGACTCCATCCTGCCCGATCATTCGGCCATCTGCCGAACTCCCGTACCCCTCGATGCGGGACGTACACAGGCACGCGGTCCGGGCTACTGCTCCGCCAGCTGGGCGGCCGCGGCCAGGGGGATCGGGAGCCAGGTCGGGCGGTTGCGGGCCTCGTAGAGCGTCTCGTAGATCACCTTGTCAGCCAGGAACGCGCTCAGCAGCACACCGTGCTCCCGCGGGTCGCTGCCGGCCACCTCGGCGTACCCGTCGACGAAGGCCTGCTGGTTACGGTTCGCCCACTCGGCCGCCCGGTAGGCGATCTGCTGGTCGCCTTGGTGGTCGGCGAGCAGCGACCGGGCCGCGTAGTCGAACGACCGCATCATCCCGGCGATGTCCTTCACCGGCGTGTCCAGCGCCCGCCGCTCGATCAGCGACTTGGCCGGCTCGCCCTCGAAGTCGATCAGCTTCCAGCCGTCGATCGTGCGCAGGACCTGACCCAGGTGGAAGTCGCCGTGGATCCGCTGCACCGTGACCGGCTGGTCGTACGCCGCCAGCGCGTCGAACCACCGCGCCAGCCCGTCCTTGTGCGGCGCCAGCTCCGGGATCGCCGACGCGGCGGCCTCCAGCCGCCGGCGCATCGCGGCGGCGTGCTCGACCAGCTTGGCCGGCTCCCAGACGTCGGTGCCGAGCGCCTTGGCCAGCTCCGAGTGGACCTGCGCGGTGCTCGCGCCCAGCCGGTACGACTCGGCGGCGAAGTCACCGCCGACCTCCTCGGCGTGCAGGTCGCCCTCGGCGTACAGATCCCGCACCGACGAACAGGCGAATGCCCAGCCGTCGGTCGCGTTCTTCTGGAACACCGTCATCATCGCCAGCTCGCCGGAGTCGGTGCCGCCGCCCGGGCGCGGCCAGGTGCCTCGCGCGGACCCGAGCACCTCGGGGACCAGCTCGGATCCCGCCTCGGTCAGCGCCGACTCGATCTCGACCCCGGGGTTGCTCCCGGGCTCGAGCCGGCGGAACACCTTCAGCAGCGCCACGTCGCCGAACACCAGCGAGGTGTTGCTCTGCTCCACCGTGAGGACCAGCGACTGCGCGTTCTCCGGGACGACGGTCGCGTGGTCCGGAGCGTGCACGGGGTGGAACTCCAGTCCCTCCAGCCGGCGACCATGCGTCAGGCCCTCCAGCCAGTACGGCGTCGCCTCCTTGTCGTGCAGGGCGTCGTACACCCAGACCTGGGTGTCGTCCAGATCCTGCTCGACCCACTCGCCGACCAGCGCGTGGCCGAGGTTCTCGACCGGTTCGCGATGGTAGCTGAGCGGCAGTTGGTACACCCGGATCGGGAACTCCGACCCGGGCGGACCGGCGCAGTAGACGAAACCGATCCGGACCGCGGGCCAGGCGTCCTCGGCGGACAGCCACACCGAGGTGGCCATCGCGTCGACATGGACGTCGTGTCCCTTCTCGCCGAACCACCGCTGGCCCGCGCAGAAGGACTGGACCTGGTCCAGATGGGAAGTCACTACATGCTCTCCTCGTGGTCAGCCGGCTTGTTCACCGGCAGCCGGAACCAGTAGAACCCGTGCGCACCGAGCGTCAAAAGGTAGGGCAGCTCGCCGATGGTCGGGAAGTGCACCCCGCCGAGCAGCTCCACCGGCTCCACGCCCTGCCACTGGCGCAGGTCCAGCTCGATCGGCTGCGGGAACCTCGACAGGTTGTTCACGCACAGCACCACGTCGTCCCCGAACTCGCGGACGTACGACAGCACGCTGGGGTTGGAGCCCCCCAGATCCGTAAAGGTACCCATGCCGAAACACGGGTGCTGCTTGCGGGTCTGGATCATCCGCCGGGTCCAGTGCAGCAGGGACGACGCGTTCTCCATCTCCGCCTCGACGTTGACCGCCTGGTACCCGTAGACCGGGTCCATGATCACCGGCAGGCTGAGCTTGCCCGGGGTGGCGGTGGAGAACGAGGCGTTGCGGTCCGGCGACCACTGCATCGGGGTCCGGACGCCGTCGCGGTCGCCGAGCCAGATGTTGTCACCCATGCCGATCTCGTCGCCGTAGTACAGGATCGGCGAGCCGGGCAGGCTGAGCAGCAGCGCGGTGAACAGCTCCATCTTGTTGACGTCGTTGTCCAGCAGCGGGGCCAGCCGCCGGCGGATGCCGATGTTGGCCTTCATCCGCGGGTCCTGCGCATACTCGCCCCACATGTAGTCGCGGTCCTCGTCGCTGACCATCTCGAGCGTGAGCTCGTCGTGGTTGCGCAGGAAGATGCCCCACTGGCAGGTGTCCGGGATCTCCGGGGTCTGCGCCAGGATCTCCGAGATCGGGAACCGCGACTCCCGCCGGACCCCCATGAAGATGCGCGGCATCACCGGGAAGTGGAACGCCATCTGGCACTCGTCACCGCCCGACGACCGGTCGCCGAAGTACTCGACCACGTCGGCCGGCCACTGGTTCGCCTCGCAGAGCAGGACGCGGTCGGTGTAGTTCGCATCCACCTCCTTGCGGACCCGCTTGAGGAACTCGTGGGTGCGCGGCAGGTTCTCACAGTTCGTGCCCTCGGACTCGAACAGGTAGGGCACCGCGTCCAGCCGGAAACCGTCCACGCCGAGGTCGAGCCAGAACTTCAGCGCCTCGATCATCGCGTCGCCGACGGCCGGGTTCTCGAAGTTCAGGTCCGGCTGGTTGGTGTAGAACCGGTGCCAGAAGTACTGGCCGCGGACCGGGTCCCAGGTCCAGTTCGACGACTCGGTGTCGACGAAGATGATCCGGGCGTCGGTGTACTTGTCGTCGGTGTCGGACCAGACGTAGAAGTCGCCGTACGGGCCGTCCGGATCGGTGCGCGAGGCCTGGAACCACGGGTGCTGGTCGGAGGTGTGGTTCATGACGAAGTCGACGATGATCCGGATCCCGCGCGTGTGCGCGGCCTCCATGAAGGCGGCGAAGTCGGCGATCGTGCCGACCTCGGGCATCACCCCGGTGTAGTCGGAGATGTCGTAGCCGCCGTCACGCAGCGGTGACGGGTAGAACGGGGGTAACCAGAGACAGTCCACCCCGAGCCACTCGAGATAGTCGAGTTTCTCGGTCAAACCCTGCAGATCGCCGATGCCGTCGGCGTTCGAGTCCTTGAAGGACCGCACGAGGACCTCGTAGAAGACGGCCCGCTTGAACCACAGCGGGTCACTCTTCGTCAGTCCGTGGTGCTGCTCCGGCAGCATGTCGGTCACGCTCACCTCCATCGGGTGTCTCCAAACCTAGCGGTACTGCGGATTGTCACCACCGACCGTGGCGACAGTGTGGGTGGACATCCCGAACGCGCAGTGGCTCCCATACCCCGATATGAGGTTCGTACTCGGTCGCAGGGGAGACAGCGATGTGTCCGGGATGGTGTCCGGTGACGTGGTGACGCCGTGGATGGGCGGTTCCGGCCAGGCGTTGCGTTCAGTCTGACGGTCCTTTGCCAGTACAGGCAAATAGGGGCCTCATCGCCCTATAAGGAGGGTCCTCGGACCACCCCCACGACCCCGCGCCGGCTGGGTCAACTTCCGCCGCGGCCGCGGCGGAAGCCTCTCGACTTCCTTCCGGACTGCCGGCCCTGGCCGACTGATCCGCGGCCCGGCGACTGCCCAGGGCGGGCGACACCCTCGTGCGCCAGCCGCTGCGCGTTCTCCGTGTCCGCGGAGGCCGGGGAATATTCGGTCCGGTTGACCGGTCTGGCGCTGGATCGAGCGCCAAATGCCGGCCGCGATCTCGTCACCGTGCGTGGGTACGACGATCGGTTTGCCGTCCTTGTTCTGCCAGACTTCGTGGCTGCCCCTGCCGCCGAAGCCCTGTTTCTTCAGCTCCCGCTCAGCCTCGCGCCGCTTCTTCGGCGCTGCCATCAGTCGATCTCAACGGTGACGGTCAGCTGCTCGGGAACGCCGACCGTCTCGGCCAGCACCGCGATGGCCGCTTTCAGGTCCTCGATGGCGGCCTCCCGGGTGGCGCCCTCGCCGTTGGGGAAAGAGTCCGGGTTCAATGCCGCCGCCGCACACCAGGTGCCGTTCTCGTCCTGTTCGATGGTGAAGGGAACAGTGATCTCGTGGTGCACCGTACGCCCTCCTGAGGCTCGTACATTTCTGCGATCGCAGGACCGAGCTGGCACCAGACGTCGTCGAGTGCGTCAGTCGCGCGGGGGTGTCGACTTCCGGGGGCGGCGGGTGTACTTGGTGAAGCCGGCGCGTTCGGCGTCGGACTCGGAGCGGAACCAGACCTGTGGTTTGGTCCGGCCGTAGTACGGCGAGTCGGGGGTGTGGAACAGCATCGACTGGGCGTTGCCCTTGATGGTGAACCCGTCCGGCGGGCCCTGGTGTGGCACCGCGTCGGCTGAGCCCTCACCGTATCGCCCGGGCGGCACGTCGGCATGCACCTGCGCCTCGGTCGCAGGTGTGTCGCCGTCGGTGTCGAACAGGGTCGGCTCGGTGACCCGGTCGGGCTCCATCCGCGAGCTGAAAGCCTGCGCAGGCCGACGCTCCTCGGGGGCAGGAGGGGGATCAGGAG
>NZ_SMKR01000167.1 GCF_004348725.1 Kribbella turkmenica | reverse complement strand
TCCCGACCGCGTTGACCGCCTCACCCGACTGCACCCCCGAGAACCCCCACCGGGTCCCGGTGCCGAGGTTGCCCGGTCCTTGCGTCAGTACGACAAGCTCCGCCGCCAGCACGTGCACAGCGGTCAGCAGCCCGGTGTGGACGGTGACAGCCTCCCGATCCCCGCCGTACGCCTGCCCAACGGTCACAGTCCCGCTCAGCCACCCGCTGTCCCGCAGAGCAGCCACGGTCCGCGAGAACGCCAGTGGCAGCGCTCCACCGTCCGTCATCACGTACACAACCCGAGTCGTCGGCCGAGCCTCGTAGACCCCCGCCAGTACGGCGGGCAGCGCCGAGTGCAGGTCCGCCACGACGACCGGCGTACCGAACAGGTCGTCCGCATCACGCAGTACGTCGTGGTCCGGTGACTCCTGCTCATCCGCACCGAGCACCATCGCCTGCAACGGCGTGTAGCGCGCTTTGACCAGGTGCCCGTGCTCGGGCGGGTCAGCAGGCAGGCGATCCGGTACAGCGACCACGAGCGCGTACCCGCCAGTCCCGAGGCCCTTGTCGAGCGCTCCGACGTTCAGCAGCACGCGGTCGCCGGCAACCGGCGTACCGACCAGGTCCGGATAGGCCAGCGCGCGCACAGACTGCGAACCGACCGTCACAGTCAGTTCGACCGCACCGGCCCAGGTCCGGCCGACCTCGCGCACCACACCGTCCCGCCAGCGAATCACACCGCGACTCTAGTAGGTCGAACCGGTGTTCGAAGATTTCGGTGCGGGAGGCGGGTTTTGGCGCTCGGAGGCCGTAAGGTGGTCGGGTGTCGGCGCGGAAGAGTGAGCGACTGCTCAACGTGGTCATCTGCCTGCTGGTCGCGCGCACCTACGTGACCAAGGAACGCATCCGCGAGGTGGTCGAGGGGTACGCGGGCCAGACCGACGACGCCTTCGAGAAGATGTTCGAGCGGGACAAGGACGAGTTGCGCGATCTCGGCATCCCGATCGAGATGGGCACGATCGACAAGTTCTTCTCCGACGAGGTCGGCTACCGGATCCGCCGGGACGTGTTCGAGCTGCCCGAGGTCCACCTCGAGCCGGACGAGGCCGCCGTCCTGGGCGTTGCCGCCCGGGTCTGGCAGCACGCCAGCCTGGCCGAGGCGACCACGTCGGCCGTGCTCAAGCTGAAGGCGGCCGGTATCCAGACCGACCAGTCCGCGCTGAGCGCGATCGAGCCGCACGTCGGCGCCTCCGAGCCGGCCTTCGACCCGCTCTGGTCGGCCGTGGTGAGCCGGACCGCCGTCCGGTTCCAGCACCTGCGCAGCGGGGCCTCCGAGCCGACCACGCGCACGCTGGAGCCGTGGGGGATCGTGTCCTGGCACGGCCGCTGGTACGTCGTCGGCCGGGACCGGGACCGGCAGGCCACCCGCATGTTCCGGCTGTCCCGGATCGGCGGGGACGTGAAGACGGTCGGCGAACCGGGCGCGTTCACCGTGCCGGAGGGCACCGACCTGCGCTCGCTGGTCTCCGAGCTGGCACCGCCGCGGCCGACGTCCGAGGCGAAGGTCCGGGCCCGCGCCGGCTCGTGCGTCAGCCTGCGCCGCCGGGCCAACGCGATCGAGCCGTACGAGGACGGCTGGGACCTCCTGCACGTCCCCTACGCCGACTCCGGCGTGCTGGCCGAGGAGATCGCGTCGTACGGCCCGGACGCCGTCGTCGAGGGCCCGGGCGACGTGCTGGACGGTGTGCTGTGGCGGCTGAGGACGGTTGCCGGAGCGTCCGCATGAGCAACGCGCGTGACCAGGTGCAGCGGCTGCTGGCGCTGGTGCCGTACCTGCGGGAGAACGACGGCGCCCGGGTGGACGACGTCGCGAAGGAGTTCGGCGTCCGGCCGAAGCAGATCATCGCGGACCTGAAGGTGCTGTGGTTCTGCGGTCTGCCCGGTGCGCAGATGGGCGATCTGATCGAGATCGACATCGAGGCGGCCGAGGGCGAAGGCGTCATCCACCTCAACAACGCGGACTACCTGGCCCGTCCGCTGCGGCTGGCCGCCGACGAGGCGCTCGCGCTGCTGACCGCGCTCCGCACGCTGCGTGAGGTGACGGCCGGGTCCGACCGGGACGCGGTCGACCGGGCGATCGCGAAGCTCGAGCGCGCGGCAGGGGAGGCCGCGGCTGCGAGCGAAGGAGCGGCGGCGCACGTGCACGTGGAGCCGGCCGATCCGGAGATCGCCGAGACGGTCAACAAGGCCCTGGCCGGAAAGCGCCGGCTGCACCTGACGTACGACGTACCGTCGCGGGACGAGACCACCGAACGCGACGTGGACCCGATGCGTCTGGTCGTCTCGGAGGGCCGGACCTACCTGGAGGCGTGGTGCCGGCTGGCCGAGGACGTCCGGCTGTTCCGCCTGGACCGGATCGCGGCCGTCGAGCTGCTCGACCTGCCCAGCCAGCCGCCGCCGGAGGCGACCCCGCGCGACCTGTCGAACGGCATGTTCCAGCCGTCCGAGCGTGACCTGCTGGCGACCCTCCGGCTCGCTCCACCGGCTCGCTGGGTGGCGGAGTACTACCCGAACGAGTCGGTCGAGGAAGGCCCGGAAGGGTCCCTGATCGTGAAGCTCCGCGTGGCCGACACCGGCTGGCTGCAGCGCCTGGTCCTCCGGCTCGGCGGCGCCGCCACGGTCCTCGATCCACCTGGCCTGACCACCCAGATCGCGGCCACAGCCCGCGAGGCGCTCTCGGCGTACGACAACTAACCGCTGCCGTCCCGGTCGTTCGAGAGGTTATCCGCTCCAGCTGCCGGTTCTCCCGTCGTTGTACGACGGGAGAACTGGCATCGCGAGGGGATATCCGGTGATGTTGTGCGGTGGTCGGGTAGATGCGCAGGGAACGCGGGGAGAGTCAGCCCTGGCTGAGCTGCTTCTCCAGCGGGGCCCTGAAGCGCGGGGTGACGCGGACGCCGGCGAGCCAGGCGGTCCAGCGGGCGGCTTCGGCCTCCACGAGTCGCACGGTCTCCCGGCCGACGTCCTCGAGGAGCTCGAAGCGGACCTCACCGGACTCGGGTTGCCCCCAGCCGCCGATGATGCGGCCGTCGGCCCACACCGTCGGGCCGACGTTCCCGGTGCTGTCGAAGAGCTTCGCCTTGTGCTCCCCGAGGTACCAGTCCCGTTCCTTCCATCCCATCGGCGTCGGGTCCAGCGCCGGCAGGAAGGACACCCACGGCTCCATCGGCACCTCAGGCGCCTCGTCACCCGGCAGCACGTACCCCACCTGGCCGTCCAGGTCCACAGCGACCGCCTCGACGGCGGTCAGCGCCTTCTTCGTCTGCCCGGCCGTCCACCCGGCCCACCACTGCAGGTCGGCCGCCGTTCCCGGTCCGAACGACGACAGCCACCCCCGCGCCAGCCTCATCCGGGCCTCGTCGGCCGTGAGCTTGTCACCCAGGCCACCCGGCAGCCAGTCCTCTGCGGGTGACCACTGGTGCTGACTGCTGAGCCACGTCCCCAGCGGGCGGCCGCGCACGATCCGGCCCTCGGCGGACAGCTGGAACAGCACCCGGCTCGTCACGTACGGCTGGGCGGCGTACGCCTTACCCTCGGCCATGCTGAGGCGGCTCCGCAGTCGTGGCTCGTCCGCGGCCAGTTCCTGCGCCGTCGCCGATCCACGCAGCGTCAGGGCGGTCGCCGTCGACTCCTCGACCGCCCGCAACCATTTCCCGGAGGCATCGGCGTCCGGCGCGATCCCGGCCTCGGTCAGGTGCTTGACCAGCAGTTTCCGCTGTTTGTCCGCGATGTCGTCTGTGCACGCTGCCTGCACGACCGGCGCGAACGTCGTCGGTACGACGAACACCGTCCGCCGCATGCCGAGCATCCGGATCAGCGTCCGGTTGTCGTACAGCGCACGCTCCGTGCCCGCCACCTCACTCCCAGGCACGCGGGCGGCCACCGACAAGTGGACGGTGGCCGGATCGGTGGCGTGCAGGGCGACCATGCTCGCGGCGGCCCCGACCGGGTCGGCCGCCTGGACGGCCGGTCCGAGCCGGTGCCGCCGCCCGATCCGTGTCCGCCGCTCCTCGACCCCGATCCGCACCATCACGTGCCGCCCCCTCGCCGTACCGACAGTTCCGTGCCTCCGCGTTCCCGGAAAGCGCGCGGGACGAGTCTGCCGGTTGACCGGCCGACCGGCAGCCCGAAGGCCGTGTCCGCCCGCGCCGGGCGCAGGACACCCGGTTTTACCATCACGTTCCGACACCGTTGTCCGCCGGGACGCCCCGCGGGGCGTGGGCGATCACCCGGAACCGGCTAGGCTCCTGGGTATGTACTGGTTCCTGCTGTTCCTCGGCGTGGTGGCGGTGTGGGCGCTCGTGCTCGCCCTGCTCGCGCGAAGGTTGTGGGGCCAGGGCAAGGCGCTGACGCGTGAGTTGGTCGCCGCCCAGTCCAGGCTGGACGCCGCGATGTCCACGGCCGGGTCTGGACAGACCCGCGAGGATGAGCGCGCTCCGGCGTAGTATTCGGCCCACGTTCTCACGCTTGAGCCACGAGTCAGAAGTTTTGTGAAAGGGAGATCGACATGGCACCGCTCATCGGCATGCCCCAGGGCGCGGAGTGGCTCATCATTCTCGCCATCGTCGTGCTGCTGTTCGGATCGGCCAAGCTGCCGGCTCTGGTGAGGCAGCTCGGCAAGTCGAAGAAGATCTGGGAGGAAGAGGTCGGTCCGAAGAAGAAGGACCCGGAGCTGACCGAGGGCACCAGCCAGCCCGCCCAGGCCCCGACGCAGCAGGCGCCGCAGGCGCAGCCGCAGGCCGCGCAGCAGCCGAACCAGGTGAACGGCCAGGCGCCGGGCGACGGCCTGCCGCCGACCCACACGGCCAACTGAGCCGAGCACACCGCCGGTGTCTTTGGTGAAGATCGGACGGCGTAGAGAGAAACCGGAACGCCGCCCGAAGGACGACGAGGGTCGGATGACCCTGCGCGAGCACGTCGTCGAGCTGCGCAACCGGTTGGTCATCAGCGTGCTCGCGATCGTGGTCGGGACCGTGGTCGGCTGGATCTTCTACAACCAGGCCTTCGACTTCCTGACCAAGCCGTTCCTGACCAGCGTCGCCGAGATGGCCAAGGACGCGGGCAACGAGAAGACCCCCCAGCTGACCTTTCCCGGCGTCGGGAACGCGCTGACCTTCCGGATCAAGATCTCGGCCCTGTTCGGGCTGATCCTCGCCGCGCCGGTCTGGCTGTACCAGCTGTGGGCGTTCATCGCCCCCGGCCTGCACCGCAACGAGCGCAAGTGGGCCTACATCTTCTCCGGGCTCGCCACCCCGCTGTTCGCCGGCGGCATCTGGGTGGCCTACTGGACGCTGCCGAAGGGCATCGAGATCCTGCTGGGCTTCACCCCGCTGGACATCCAAAACCTGGTCGAGCTGCCCGACTACCTCGACTTCGTGCTGCGCACGATGCTGGTCTTCGGCGTGGCGTTCCTGATCCCGCTGGTCGTCATCCTGCTGAACATGCTGGGCATCGTCCCCGGCGCGGCCCTGGGCAGGTTCCGGCCGTACATCGTGCTGGTGATCTTCGTCTTCGCCGCGGTCGCCACCCCGTCGGGTGACCCGTTCACGATGTGCCTGCTGGCGATCCCGATGTGCGTGCTGTTCTTCGTCGCCGAGGTGATCTCGCGGCTCAACGACCGGCGGCGGGCGCGCAAGGCCGAGGAACTGCTGGCCGACTGATGGCAGTGTCATGGCCACGCCTCCGGCGCGGCGGGTCGTGGGGCTTCGCCTCCCGGCCTTCCCTCGTCGCTCCAGCCGCCGCGCTTTCTCCGCTCCTCAGTCCAGGCCGGGAGGTCCCATGACCAGACGGATCGCGCTGGTGGTGAACCCCACCTCCGGCAAGGGCCTCGGTGCCCGGGTCGCGCCGGTCGTCCGCGGCCGGCTGGCGGCGGCCGGGCTGACCGTCGACGTGCACGCCACCACCAGCGCCGAGGACGTCGGCCGGATCTCCGCCGACGTGATCGCCTCCGGGGCCGACGCGGTCGCGCTGATCGGCGGCGACGGCACCATCCACCTCGGCGCCCAGGTACTGGCCAGGTCGGGCATGCCGTTCGGCGTGATCCCGGCCGGCACCGGCAACGACTTCGCCCGCGGCATCGGCGTACCGCTGAACGATCCGGCCGCGGCGGCTGACCTGATCGTGGCCGGCAACACCCGTGCGGTCGACCTGGCGGTGGCCAAGGACGAATTCATCACCACGGTCGTGGCCGGCGGCTTCGACTCGCTGGTGAACAAGCGCGCGAACGCGATGACGTGGCCGAAGGGCAACTCCCGCTACACGCTCGCCACCCTGGCCGAGCTGCGCACCTTCAAACCCCTCGAGTACGTCGTGACCGTCGACGACGAGGTGATCGAGACCAGGGCCATGCTGGTCGCGGTCGGCACCGGGCCGACGTACGGCGGGGGACTGCAGATCTGCGCCGGCGCAGAGATCGACGACGGCCTGCTCGACGTGACCATCATCCAGCCGGTGTCGCGGCTGACCCTGCTGCAGATGTTCCCGAAGCTGTCCAAGGGCACCCACGTCGGCCACCCGATGATCCGGGCGCTGCGCGGCCGGACCGTCCGGATCGACTCGCCGGGCATCACCGCGTACGCCGACGGCGAGCCGCTCGGCGCCCTCCCGGTGGACATCACCATCGCCCCGGGCGCGCTGACGGTCTACGCCTGAGCGGACCGCCCGGCCATCACAACCGCGCGTCGCTGTCCTGGCTAGAGCGTGGGCTGGCGCGTGATCCGCGCGTTGTGATGGCCTGGGCGTCCGGTCTCCTGGCGATCCGTCCGGAGGTCCGCCTCGGCCCGCTGCCTGAGCATCGAGAGGCTGACCGCGAGGTTCTCCAGCACTTCGGCCGGGAGGACCGAGCCGATCCAGGTCTGGAGCTCCGCCTCGACCGTGGGAGTCGCGGCCGCGAGGACGCGTTCGCCTTCCGGTGTGACCGTGACCAGGGACGAGCGCCGGTCGTCCGGGTTCGCCGTACGGCGGCAGCGGCCGGCGGCCTCGAGCCGGTCGACGGCCTTGCTGGTCGCGCCGACGGTGATCGCCATCTGGTGAGCCAGGTCGTGGACGCGCGCGGTGCCCCGGCCCGCGAGGAACCGCAGGAACTCGAACTGTCCCAGCGGCAGGTCGTGCTCCGCCTTCAGCCGGGCGTCCAGCACGTTGTAGAGCCGCGTCTCCAGCCGGACCAGGTCCGTGAACAGTGCTGTGAGATCAGTCACAGGGCAGCTCCAAGATTCCCTGGAATTAGATTCCTCGGAATGTAGTTAGCAGAAACTACATTCCTCGGAATCTATCAGCGGAGGATCATGATGTCCGAGCAACAACGCGCCACGGCGCGATCCCTGATCACCAGAGGCGACCTCACCCGGACCCCGGAGCAGCAACGCGCCGAGTTCGACGAGAACTTCGCCGGCCGGCCGCTCGGCGACGACGTCACGCTGACACTGCGCACCCTGGGCGGCGTACCGGCACTCGACGTCCATGTCGACGGCGCCGACGGGGAGGCGGTGATCTTCTACCTGCACGGCGGCGGCTACGTGATCGGGTCCGCGCGCACCGGGGCCAATCTGGCGGCAGCGCTCGCCCGCCGGACCGGTCTGCCGGCGGTGTCGCTGGAGTACCGGCTGGCGCCCGAGAATCCCTTCCCTGCGGCGCTCGACGACGCGCTGGCGGCGTACCGGGAGCTGGTGGACAGCGGGCGGCCGATCGTGATCGCGGGCGATTCCGCGGGTGGCGGGCTGGCGCTGGCCACGATGCTGGCCGCGCGGCGGGACGGCCTGCGGCTGCCGGAAGCCGCCGTCGTCTTCTCGCCGTGGACCGACCTGACACTGTCCGGCGGGAGTTACGACAGCCGCGGCGACGTCGACCCGCTGTTCAGCCGCGCGCACCTGGAAGCGTACGCCGAGCGCTATCTCGCCGGACATGACCCGAAGGACGAGTTGGTCAGTCCGCTGCTCGGTGACCTGAGCGACCTGCCGCCACTGCTGATCCAGGTCGGCTCGGCCGAGGTCCTGCTGGACGACGCGCTCCAGTTGGCGGTCCGCGCCGCGGAACAGGAGGTCGACGTGAGCCTGGATGTGGTCGCGGGCGCGCCGCACGTCTACCCGCTGATGGTGGGCGTGATGGACGAGGCCGACCAGGCGCTGGACCGCGCCGCCCGGTTTCTTGTGGGTGGTGTCGCATAGATTGGGGCCATGGGCGAGCGGAGCGAGGCCATCATCGAACACAGCGAGCTCTGCTCATGGGCAGCCCGAGCGAAGCGAGGGTGCGCATGAGCACCCCGTCCGAGGCCTACGCCTCGTTCCGCTCGGACCAGGAGCATCCCGCGGTGAGGGAGTTCCGGGGCCTCTACGACTTCGAGCTGGACGAGTTCCAGCTGCGTGCCTGCGCCGCGCTCGAGGACGGGCACCAGGTGCTGGTGGCGGCGCCGACCGGCTCCGGCAAGACGCTGGTCGGCGAGTTCGCCGTCCACCTCGCCCTGCAGCGCGGGCAGAAGTGCTTCTACACCACCCCGATCAAGGCGCTGAGCAACCAGAAGTACGCCGACCTGGTCAGCCGGTACGGCGCCGAGAAGGTCGGCCTGCTGACCGGCGACAACTCGATCAACTCCGAGGCGCCGATCGTCGTGATGACGACCGAGGTCCTGCGGAACATGCTGTACGCCGGTTCGCACACGCTGCTCGGCCTGTCGTACGTCGTGATGGACGAGGTGCACTACCTGGCCGACCGGGCCCGCGGCGCGGTCTGGGAAGAGGTGCTCATCCACCTGCCCGACTCGGTGTCGGTGGTGTCGTTGTCGGCGACCGTCAGCAACGCCGAGGAGTTCGGCGACTGGCTCGAGACGGTCCGTGGCAACACGGTCGTCGTGCTGGAGGAGAAGCGGCCGGTGCCGCTGTTCCAGCACGTGATGGTGGGCAAGCGGCTGCACGACCTGTTCGCCGGGGAGGCGCCGACCGCGCGGGTCGGCGCGCCGTCGAGATCGGGCAATCCGGCGAAGGCGAACCAGGTCGACGTCAAGGACCTGGTCAACCCGCAGCTGGTCCGGATCGCCCGCGACGACAACCGGATCTTCCGGGACGACTCGCGCAAACCACGCCGCCGCCGCGACCTGCCGAAGAACCGGCCGAGCCGGACGCACTTCACGCCGTACCGCTCCGACGTGGTGGAGGAGCTGGACGCCGGCGCGCTGCTGCCGGCGATCTACTTCATCTTCTCCCGCAAGGGCTGCGAGGACGCGATGGTGCAGTGCCTGCGGTCCGGCCTGCGGCTGACCAAACCGCACGAGCGGGACGAGATCAAGCGGGTGCTGGCCGAGCGGACCGCGGACCTGCCGGACGAGGACCTCGGCGTGCTCGGGTACCACGACTTCGCCGAGGCGCTCAGCCGCGGGATCGCGGCCCACCACGCGGGCATGCTGGCGGCCTTCAAGGAGGTCGTCGAGGAGCTGTTCGCGCGCGGCCTGATCAAGGTCGTGTTCGCCACCGAGACGCTTGCCCTGGGCATCAACATGCCCGCCCGGACGGTCGTCCTGGAGAAGCTCAGCAAGTGGAACGGCGAGGCGCACGTCGACATCACGCCGGGGGAGTACACCCAGCTCACCGGCCGGGCCGGGCGGCGGGGCATCGACGTCGAGGGCCATGCGGTCGTGCTCTGGCAGCCCGGCTTCGACCCGCGAGCCGTGGCCGGGCTGGCGTCGACCCGTACGTATCCGCTCCGCTCGTCGTTCTCCCCGTCGTACAACATGGCCGTCAACCTGGTCCGCCAGGTGGGCCGCTCGCGGGCCCGGGACATGCTCGAGCTGTCGTTCGCGCAGTTCCAGTCCGACCAGGCCGTGGTCGGGCTGGCCCGGCAGGTGCAGCGCAACACCGAGGCGCTGGAGGGGTACAAGGAGTCGATCGACTGCCACCTCGGCGACTTCCTCGAGTACGCCGACCTGCGCCGGCGGATCGGTGAGCGCGAGTCGTCCGGCTCCAGGCGGCGCAAGCTGGACCGCCGGGTCGAGGCGCAGGAGTCGATCGAGAAGCTGCGGATCGGCGACGTCATCCGGATCCCGGCCGGCCGGAGCGCGGGCTGGGCACTCGTCCTCGACCCGGGCGTGCGGTCGGAACGCGAAGGTCCGCGGCCGACCGTGCTGACGCTGGACCGCCAGGTCCGCAAGCTGTCGATGGTCGACTTCCCGACCCCGGTCGAGGCGATCAGCTCGCTGCGGATCCCGAAGAAGTTCAACCCGCGCAACCCGCAGCAACGACGCGAGCTGGCGCAGGTGCTGCGGACCCGCACCGACATGCTCGGCGAGGACGGCCCGCCGTCCCGCTCGCGCGGCCGTGACGTGGTCACGCACGCGGACGACCCGGAGCTGCAGGAGATGCGGGCGCAGTTGCGCGCGCACCCCTGCCACGGCTGCTCGGACCGCGAGGACCACGCGCGCTGGGCGGAGCGGTACTTCCGGCTCGACCGGGAGAACCGCGAGGTGCAGCGGAAGATCGAGCAGCGGACGAACACGATCGCCCGCCAGTTCGACCGGGTCTGCCAGGTGCTGGACGCGCTGCACTACCTGGACGGCGACAAGACCACCGAGGCGGGCGACCGGCTGGCGCGGATCTACACCGAGCTCGACCTGGTCGCCGCCGAGTGCCTCCGGCAAGGAGTGTTCGACGACCTGACCGTGCCCGAGCTGGCCGCGTGCCTGGCGGCCCTGGTGTACGAGGCGCGGTCGAAGGACGAGCCGACGTCGCCACGGCTGCCGCGCGGCGACGTACGGCTGGCCCTGGAGCGGATGGGGTCGATCTGGCGCGACCTGTCGGCCCTGGAGCGCGACATGCGGGTCGACTTCCTGCGGTCGATGGACCTCGGCTTCTGCTGGCCCGCGTTCCGGTGGGCGTCGGGTGCGTCGCTGGCGGAGGTGCTGTACGAGTCGGACCTGGCCGCCGGCGACTTCGTTCGTTGGGTGAAGCAACTGATCGACCTCACCGAGCAGGTCGCCGACGCCGCCGGTGACACCTTGCTGCGCACCACCGCACGGGCCGTCGTCGACCAGATCCGCCGCGGTGTGATCTCGTACGCATCGGTGGTCGACTAGAACTCGGCAAGCTCGCTGTCGCCACCGGGGCGGGCCTAGCCGCCGTTCCGACGAGACCTGGAGGACGTCCTGTACTCCAGCTAGAACATCAATGCCCGGAAGTGCGGGCTGCTGATTTGGGCCTCGCCCACCATCGCGGTCAGCACCTCCCGCAGGCTGTCGATCGCTGCGTCGCCGAACCGGCGGCGGAGCTTTCGTTCGTAGGCCTGGTGGAACTTCCGCGCGGCCTGGAGCGCGGCCTCACCCCGCGCGGTGAGATGGAGCAGGCGGGCCCGGGCGTCGGCCGGGTCCGGCCGGCGTTCGACGTACCCACGGCGTTCCATGTCGTCGACGATCTGGCTGAAGGGGGACTGCCGTGCAGGTCATTCGCGCGGACGAGGCGCCGACGTTCCGGCTGCCCGGAATCGAGTTCACCGGGCTGGCGGCGCCGAGCCGCGGTTCCGCGGGGCTGTGTACGTGGAAGCTCACGGTCGAGTCCGGCGCCGGCGGCGGTGAGCCGCACACACTCGACCGGGACGAGGTGTTCATGGTGCTGAGCGGTTCCGTCCAGGTCACGCCCGACGGCGACAAGCTCGGCCCCGGCGACGCCGCTGTCGTACCGGCGGGCGAGCCGGTCCGGCTGACCAACCTCGGTGCGGGCACGGCCGAGCTGTACGTCGCCATCACCGCCGGCTTCACCGGGACGATGGCCGACGGGACGACGATCCGGCCGCCCTGGGCCGTCTAGCACCGCCGGATCGGTGTCGTCGGCTCGGCCAGAGCGCTCGACGACGGCCCCACGAGCAGCACGGCGACCGCCGCGACCGCGGCCATCATCCCGGCGACGACCTTGCATCCCCTGATGATGCACCCCCTGGGTCCCAGTAGACGCCCGAGGACGGCCGGACGCCGGCTCCGACCATAATGGCCGACAGACGTTACGTCGAAGGCGGCACCGATCGGAGGACGTGGGATGCCGGAGATCGTGAAGCGGGCGGAGCGTCCGTACGTCGCGCTGCCGGGGAAGGTCGCGATGGAGGACGGGATCGACGCGTTCGCGGACCGGACGGGCGAGGTCGTGTCCTGGCTCGCCGCGCACGAGATCGCCTCGAACGACGCCCCGGCCGGCCGGGGCGCCGGCGCCACCCACCACGGCCACCCCGACGCGACCCGCGACCTGCTGGAACGAGCGTCGGAGCGCGGCCTCGAGTGCGCGGTGAACTACGGAGCGGCTCTGTGCCGACCGTGCTCGCCGGCGTGAGCCGGCTCGACCCCGAGCGGATCCGCCACGTCGCCTCACCGCTGATCGAGCTCGGCTGCGCGCTCCACGTGCTCGCCGAGCCGCGTCACCACGACCGGGTCGAGTGGGCGGCCGACGTACGGCTGCCCGCCGTCCTGCGGGAGGAGTTGTCGCAGTGGACGTGGACGGTGCGGGCGGTCCGGGCGCGGTTCTTCGCGACCAGCGGTGCGACGGGCATGCCGCGATGGAAAGACGAGCTGGACGCACTGCGGGCCCGTGCGCCGGAGGACCTGGCGGACGAGCTGGTCAGGCCGCTCCGGGGTCGTCCGCTGAGCAGCCGGACCACGGACGCGGATGCCGTCCGCCACTGGGCGCGAAGTCGGGGGCGTGCCGTCGCGGAGCTGGTCGAGGGGTTGCTGACCGACCCGGCCGAGCATGTACGGCGCTTCCTCTCATTGCTGGAAGCTTGCTGGGAGACGTGGTTCCGGGACGTGTGGGAGGAGTCGCGGGACGGGCTTGCGGCTCGCGGGCGGCAGGACCGTGACCTGGCGGTGCGTGACGGGGTGGGGGCGATGCTGCGGTCGCTGGACAGCTCGGTCGACGTACGCGACCAGGACAGCGTGCTCGTGCAGAAGGTGCAGAACAAGCGGATCGACCTGGCGGCGCGCGGGTTGCTGCTTGTCCCCAGCAACTACACCGCGCCGCATCTCTTCCTTGGCGAGATCCCTGGGTCGCCGCTGACGGTCATCTATCCCGCCGGCGGTCGCGGGGACGCCGTACCGACGGCTCAACAGGTCCGCGCCCGGCTCGAGGTCCTGGGTGCGCCTGACCGCCTCCAGGTCTGCCGCGCCGTCGCCAGCGAACCCCGGACCGCCGGCGAGATCGCCGCCCTGTGGGGACTCCACCCCACCCAGGTCACCCGCCACCTGCGAGCACTCACGCGGGCAGGCCTGGTAACCGCCGAACGCCAAGGCCGCTTCGTCGCCTACCGCCTCGACGAAACCGCCCTCCGTTCACTGGGCACCGACCTCCTCAACCTGATCATGCGCTGACGCGAGGGCGTGAACAGGAACTGGGGCGTCGGCACAAGGTATTCCTTGTGTGAACCCCCCAAACGTTGTGCCGACCCCCGCGACAGCACGGGCTACCATCGCGCACCATGCACTCCTCCCACATCGCGCAGCCTGCAGATCTCGACGTCGTCCGGGACTCCTACGACCGGGTCGCCGACGCCTACGTCGAGCTGAATCTCGGGGACATCACCACCTACCCGTGGTTGCGCACGGCAATCGACGGGTTCGCGGGTGCCGTCAAGGGTCTCGGCCCGGTGCTCGACGTCGGATGTGGGCCGGGAGACCTCACCGCCTATCTCGCCGGGCGTGGGCTCGACGTCTCCGGTGTCGACCTCTCACCCCGGATGATCGAGCACGCCACGCGGCGCCACCCCGGCCACCGCTTCTCCGTAGCCTCGGCGACCGAGCTGCAGCCGGCGGACTCCTCGCTCGGCGGGATCGCTGCGTGGTGGTCGCTGTTCAACCTGCCCCGGCACATCCTCCCCGAGGTGCTCGGCTCCTTCGCCCGAGCCCTGGTTCCAGGCGGCCACCTGATCATCGGCACGCACATGGGCGACGGCGAGATCCACCGCACCGAGGCGTACGGCGCTATCCCGGTCACCTGGACGACTTACCTCTGGCAGCCCGCGGAGCTCTGGGCACTGCTGGCTGCGGCGGGTCTCGGCGAAGTGGCTGAGCTCCGACTGCACGAGAGCGTCGCCGGCATCCCGTCACTCGTCCTCGTCGCCCGGCGACCGGACCACGGAACACGCGTCAGCTGACGGATCCCGT
This sequence comes from Kribbella turkmenica, assembly GCF_004348725.1. Taxonomy (GTDB): domain Bacteria; phylum Actinomycetota; class Actinomycetes; order Propionibacteriales; family Kribbellaceae; genus Kribbella; species Kribbella turkmenica. The sequence goes on along the minus strand of NZ_SMKR01000167.1, from coordinate 2,226 downwards.
CAATCCAACGGGCGACCCGCCGCAGGGGTAGTTGAGTGAGCAGTTGTGACTGCCGCTTCACCGCCCGCAGTACGGCGCCTCGTCCTCGCGACCCTGGTCAACACCCCCGGCAACGGCCTCTATTTCGCGGTCGGCGCCCTCTACCTGACCCGAGCGGCCGGCACGCTGGTTGATCGCCGTGCTCCTGGTGCTGAACTCCGTCGCCGTCGGCCTCCTGCTCCTCACCGCCCTCGTCTTTCTCACCGCCGGCACTCTCGTCCCGGTAGCCGTCCGCCGCCACCAGACGTGGACGGTGGAATCAGGCGGCCAGCGGCTGGAGCAGGTCGCGTAGGGTTCGGGCGGCGGTGAAGCCGGCTCGGTTGGCGCCGATGGTGCTGGCGGAGGGTCCGTAGCCGACGAGGTGGATGCCGGGCTCGAGGACGGTCCGGGTGCCGTCCATGCGGATGCCGCCGGAGGGTTCGCGCAGGTGGAGCGGCGCCAGGTGGGCGAGGTCGGCGCGGAAGCCGGTGGCCCAGAGAATGGTGTCGACGGGCAGGGTACGGCCGTCGGGCCACTCGACGCCGGTCGCAACGATGCGGGAGAACATCGGCTCGCGGGTGTACACGCCCCGCTCCCACGCCGCCTGCTCCTGTTCGCGCAGGTGCAGTCCGGTCACGCTCACGACGCTGCGCGGTGGCAGTCCGGCGCGCACCCGTTCCTCCACCTTGGCGACCACACGACGCCCGTACTCCGGGTTGAAGTCCTCGCCCGTCCGCCACTCCGGCGGCCGCCGGGTCACCCAGGTCGTGGTCGCGACCTCGGAGATCTCCGCCAGCAACTGGACGGCCGACGCGCCTCCACCGACGACCAGCACGTGCTGACCGGCGAACTCGGACGCACCCCGGTAGTCGGCCGTGTGCACCTGCCGACCGTGAAACGTCTCGATCCCCTGGTACCAAGGGACGAACGGCCGGTTCCACGTCCCGGTCGCATTCACCACCGCCTCGGTCAGGTGGGTCTCGCCCGAGGTCCGCACCTCGAACAGCCCGTCCGCCCGCCGCACGCTCTCCACGGTCACCGGCCGCAGCACCGGCAGGGAGAACCGCTTCTCGTAGTCCGCGAAGTACGCCCGCACGAACTCGTTCGCCCGGTCCGCGTCGGCACTCGGCGGCACCGGCACGCCCGGCAGGTTCGCGATCCCGTGGACGTCGCGCATCGTCAGCGAGTCCCACCGGTGCTGCCACGCCCCGCCCGGCGCCGGATTCCGGTCCAGTACGACGACCTCGTCGTACGGCGCGAATCCGAAGCGCACCAGATGGTAGGCAGCCGACAGTCCGGCCTGTCCGGCACCGATCACGACAACCTTCACACACAAGGCAACAGCCCGGACTCCCTGGCTCTTCCCGCTACCGTGAGCTCATGGATCTGACCGCGGCGTACGGCTACCGGATGGACTGGATCGTCAGTTTCGTCGCGGTCGCCCGGCACGGCGGGTTCTCCGCGGCCGGCAAGGCCGTCTTCCGCGGTCAGTCCCGGATCAGTGAGCACGTCGCCGACCTCGAGCGGACCCTCGGCGTCCAGCTCTTCGACCGCACCGCCCACCCGGCCCGGCTCACCCCGGAAGGACGTGCGCTGCTCCCGCGAGCGGAGGAGATCCTACGTCTCGTCCACAGCCTGTCCGCCGGAGGAGAGGTCCGCTTCGGCGCCTACCCGAGCGCCGCCGCGTGGCTCGTCCCCCAAGTCGTCAGGCGCCTCCCGGACAACGTCAGGCTCATCCTCGTGGAAGGTGCCAGTGTCGACCTGGAGAGCGGCCTGATCCAGGGTGACCTCGACCTCGCGATCCGCCCGGTGCACCCGCTCGTCACCGACGAGTCGCTCACCCACGAGGTGCTCTGGCGTGAGCCGCTGACCGCGGTGTTCCCGGACAAGCACCCGCTGGCGGGCAGCCAGGCTGTCAGTCTCGGGCAACTCGCCGAGCTGCCGCTGATCTCGATCGGCGAGAGCGACGGGCCGCGGCAGTTCGAGTCGCACCTGGCCTTCGCGTCCAGGGGGCTCAACCCGGAATCGGCGTTCCGCACCAACCAGCCGCAGACGCTGCTCTCGCTGGTCCGGCACGGCCTCGGCGTGGGCGTCACCAACGAGCTCGCGGTCACGACCGCCAACCTCGACGGAGTGACGCTGGTCCCGATCCAGGACGCCGGCGTGGACCGTCAGGTCGGCCTGTTCACCCGGCGGGACCGCCCGCCC
>NZ_SMKR01000166.1 GCF_004348725.1 Kribbella turkmenica | reverse complement strand
AGCGGAGGCCGAGTTCCAGCTCCTGGTCGACCACGGCGTAGCCGTCCACGCGAGCACGGTCGACGACCTCGCGAAGTCCGTCCGCCGACGTCACCGTGCGGTCGGTCAGGGGCTCGGGTTTCACCGTCGAGAGGTACTCGGTCAGCTCGTCGCCGGGCAGTCCGGCGAGCAGCACCCGACCCATGGAGGTCGCGTACGCCGGCAGCCGCGCACCCACGCCGAGCGCGACCGTCATGATCCGGCTGGTCGGCACGCGGGCGACGTACACGATGTCGGGGAGGTCGAGCGTGGCGATCGAGCAGGACTCGCGGGTCGTCGCGCTGAGTTCCTCCATGAACGGCCCGGCGATCTCGCCGAAGTCCAGCGACGACAAGTAGGCCCACCCGAGCGCGAGTACACGCGGCGTGAGTGAGAACCGCCGGCCGTCACTGCGGACGTAGCCGAGCTCCGAGAGCGTGAGGAGGATCCGCCGGGCCGTCGCCGGGGTGATCCCGACGTCGCGGGCGACCTCGCTCAGCGTCAGCGAGGGCGCGTCCGCCGAGAACGCGCGGATCACCGCGAGCCCGCGGTCGAGCCCTTGCAGGAACGTCCCTGTGGACGCCTCACCGGCCATCGGCTAGCCTTTTCGTTGAAAGAAGAATTTTTCGCTCAGCGAAATCCTAGCGGAGCAGCGCATGCCACGTCCAGTTCCTCTCGGCGAAGCGATCGCGGCGCACGTGCACGACGGCGACACGGTGGCCCTCGAAGGCTTCACCCACCTGATCCCGTTCGCGGCGGCCCACGAGATCGCCCGGCAGGGTCGCCGGCACCTGACCCTCGTCCGGATGACGCCGGATCTCGTCTACGACCAACTCATCGGGCTGGGCGTCGCGGACGAGTTGGTGTTCTCGTACGGCGGCAACCCGGGCGTCGGCTCACTCCACCGGTTCCGGGACGCGGTCGAGCGGCACTGGCCGCACCGGCTCGTGGTCCACGAGCACAGCCACGCCGGCCTCGCGAACGCGTACGTCGCCGGCGCCGCCCGACTGCCCTTCGCCGTACTGCGCGGGTACCGCGGCACCGACCTGGAGGAGCAGCGGGACATCGTCGGCCGGGTCACCTGCCCGTTCACCGGTGAGGAGTTGGCCGCGGTGAAGGCGGTGAACCCGGATGTCGCCGTCATCCACGCGCAACTGGCGGACCGCGACGGCAACGTCATGCTCTGGGGCATCACCGGCGTACAGCGTGAGGCCGTGCTGGCGGCGCAGCAGGCGATCGTCACGGTGGAAGAGGTGGTGGACGAGTTCCCGGAGCGGACCGGTGCGGTCGTGCTGCCGAACTGGGTGCTGTCGGCGGTCTGCGTCGTACCGGGTGGTGCCTGGCCTTCGTACGCCGCTGGCTATTCGGTGCGCGACAACGACTTCTACCAGCAGTGGGACGCGGTGTCGCGGGATCGCGAGGCCTTCCTCGCCTGGGCGCGGGAGAACGGACTGCCCACCACGGAGGAGGTGGGCGCACATGTCTGACTCCTGGGAGAGCGCGGACATGATGAACGTCGCGGCCGCCCGCGAACTGCACGACGGGGATGTCTGCCTGGTCGGCGTCGGCCCGCCCAACCTCGCGGCCAACCTCGCCCGGCGGACGCACGCACCGGCCTGCCGGCTCGTGTACGAGTCGGGCGCGATCGACGCCAGGCCGCGCAGGCTCCCGTTGTCGATCGGCGACGACGACTTGGCCGCAACGGCGACCGCGGTGGTGTCGGTGCCGGAGATGTTCAACTACTGGGTCGGCGCCGGGCGGATCGACGTCGGGTTCCTGGGCGCCGCGCAGATCGACCGGTTCGGCAACCTCAACACGACGGTGATCGGCGACCACGACAACCCCAGGACCCGGCTGCCGGGTGCCGGCGGCGCACCGGAGATCGCGGCCTCGGCCGGCCGGGTGATCGTGATCGTCAAGCAGTCACCGCGCACGTTCGTCGAGCAGGTCGACTTCGTCAGCTCCGTCGGCTACGGCCCGACCGGACGCGAGCGCCGGGCCCGCGGCGCCGGCCCGACGCTGGTGATCACCGATCACGGCGTACTCGAGCCCGACCCGGACACCAACGAGCTGACGCTGACCAGGCTGCACCCGGGTGTGACCGTGGAGCAGGCGCGGCAGGCCACCGGCTGGGCCCTGAAGGTTGCCGACAGCATCAAGCAGGTCGACCCACCGACCGCCGCCGAACTCACTGCTCTCCGCCGGCTGCGCAACCGGGAGCCGGTCGATGCCTGAGCCGGTGAAGGGATTCGTGCACACGTTCCTGCCCGGCCGGGTCGTGCTCGGTCCCGGAACGCTGGACCGCGTGGCCGGCGAGGCCGCACTGCTGGACGTACGGCGGGTGTTGCTGATCGCAACCAGGTCCGCCCGGGACGCGGCCGACGTGGTCGAGATCGAGTTGACGGACCGGTTCGCGGGCCGCATCGACGGCGTGACCCGGCACGTGCCGACCGAGGTCGCCGAGCGGGCCCGGGAGAAGGCTCGGCTGGTCGGCGCGGACGGCCTGGTCGCGATCGGTGGCGGGTCGGCGATCGGACTGGCCAAGGCGGTCGCGCTGACGACCGGGAGCCCGATCGTCGCGGTGCCGACGACGTACGCGGGGTCGGAGATGACACCGGTCTGGGGTGAGACGTCCGCCGATGGCAAGACCACCGGCTCGGATCCGAAGGTGCTGCCGAAGTCGGTCGTCTACGACCCAGTTCTCACCATGCGCCTGCCGACGAAGCTGACTGCGGCCAGCGTCGCGAACGCGTTGGCGCACTGTGTCGAGGCGGTGTGGACGGCCAAGGCCGACCCGATCACCGAGACCACAGCGGTCGAAGCAGCCCGGGCGCTCGCCGCCGGACTCCGCCGGGTGCTCGAGCAACCGGACCTGGAGGCGCGGAGCGACCTGATGTACGGCGCCTGCCTCGCCGGCTCGGCGTTCGCGAGTGCGGGCTCGGATCTGCACCACAAGCTGTGCCACCACCTCGGCGGCACGTACAACCTGCCGCACGCGGAGACGCATGCGGTGGTCCTCCCCCAGGTCGCCAGGGTCAAGGCCACCAACGTCCCCCGAGCGAAGGCCCGGCTGGAGGATGCACTCCAGACAGCGGATCTGGCGACCGGTCTCTACGACCTGGTGGCCGACGCCGGCCTGCCCACCAGCCTGAGGGAATTGGGGCTGACCGAGAACCAGGCCCGCGAAGCCGGCCGGATCTTCGACGCCGAAGACATCCTCAGCCGCGCCTGGGCGGGTGCCAGGCCGGAAGGAGCAGCCCGATGAGACCCGCCTACATCCTGGACGCGGTCCGCACGCCGGTCGGCAAGCTCGGCGGCGCGCTCGCCTCCGCGCGGCCCGACGACCTCGCCGCGGCCACCCTGAAAGAACTGGCGTGCCGCACCGGCCTGGACCCGACCGACCTCGACGACGTCTTCCTCGGCAACGCGAACGGCGCCGGTGAGGAGAACCGCGACGTCGCCCGGATGGCCGCGTTGCTGGCCGGTTTCCCCACCAGCGTCCCCGGGACGACGGTCAACCGCCTGTGCGGGTCCGGTCTCGAAGCGGCCGTCCAGGCAGCACGGGCGATCGAGACGAACGACGCCGACCTGGTCATCGCGGGCGGCGTGGAGTCGATGAGCCGCGCGCCCTGGGTGCTGCCGAAACCGGACCGCGCCTACCCGCACGGCAGCCTGGCCGCGGAGTCGACCTCCCTCGGCTGGCGGCTGGTCAACCCGAGGATGCCGAAGGAGTGGACGATCTCCCTCGGCGAGGCCACCGAGCTGCTCGCCGAGCGCTACGGCATCTCCCGCGAAGCCCAGGACCTGTTCGCCCTGGAGAGTCACGAGAAGGCGGCCAAGGCCTGGGCGGCCGGCACCTTCGACGCGGAACTCGTTCCCTGGGACCGTCTCGCTGTCGCCGGGCCGCCACTGACAAGGGACGAGTCGATCCGCGACGGCGGCACGCCCGAGACGATGGCGCGACTCGAACCGGCGTTCCGGCCGGACGGCACCGTCACCGCGGGCAACGCGAGCACTTTGAACGACGGCGCCTCGGCGGTGCTGCTGGCCGGCGAGGAAGCCGCTGACAGGCTGGGTCTTGAGCCGATGGCGCGGATCGTCAGCCGGGCGGTCCACGCCGTCGATCCGCAGTACTTCGGGATCGGCCCGGTCGAGGCGTCCCGGAAGGCGTTGCGCAAGGCCGGGATCGGCTGGGACGACCTGACCCTGGTCGAGCTCAACGAGGCGTACGCCGCCCAGAGTCTGGCCTGCCTCGGACAGTGGCCGGAGCTCGACCGCGACAAGCTGAACGTGAACGGCGGAGCGATCGCCCTCGGCCATCCGCTCGGCAGTTCGGGCACCCGGATTCTCACCACGCTCGTCCACGAGCTCAGACGGCGCGGCGGTGGATACGGCCTGGCCACCCTGTGCATCGGAGTGGGCCAGGGCCTGGCGATGGTGATCGAAGCATGAGGAGCAACCAGATGGATCTGCAGGGCGACGGCCTCACCGAGGCTGTGGTAGCCAGTTTCGGCAACAGCACCGACCCGCGTACCCGGACTCTGCTGACGAGTCTGGTCAGACATCTGCACGCGTTCGCGCGCGAGGTGGAGCTGACCGAGGACGAGTACTTCGCCGCGATCGACTTCCTCACCCGGACGGGCCAGATCTCCACCGGCACGCGTCAGGAGTTCGTGCTGCTGGCCGACGTACTCGGGCTGTCGATGCTGACCGTGGGCCTGGAGAACCGCAAGCCGCCGGGGGCGACGCAGTCGACCGTGTTCGGGCCCTTCTTCGTCGAGGGATCGCCGGAGGTCGGGATCGGCGGCGACATCGCGAACGGCGCGCCCGGCCGGCCCTGCCTGGTGAGTGGGCGGGTTCTGAACACGAAGGGCGAACCGGTTGCGGGCGCCCTGGTGGAGACCTGGCAGGCCGACGAGGAGGGGTTCTACGACGTCCAGAAGAACCTCGACGGGCCGCAGAACCGCGGCCACCTGCATACCGATGCCGACGGCAACTATGCGTTCTGGGCGGTGAAGCCGGTCGCCTACCCGATCCCGGACGACGGCCCGGTCGGTGAGCTGCTCCGGGCGGGCGGCCGCGGCCCGATGCGGCCGGCCCACATCCACTTCATGGTGACCGCGCCCGGGTACTCCCGGCTCATCACCCACGTGTTCGCCGCCGGTGACGAGCACCTCGAGGACGACGCGGTCTTCGGCGTCAAGGACTCCCTGGTCGCCGAGTTCACCGAACACCCGGCGGGCACCGCCGCCCCCGACGGCACGACGCCCGGCCGGCCCTACTACACCGTCCACTACGACTTGGTGCTCGCCACCACCGAGGAGACCCAGTGATCACCACCGACGTGCTCATCGTGGGCAGCGGTCCGGCCGGCGGAGCCGCCTCACTGTTCCTGTCCACGTACGGCGTCGACAACGTCGTCCTCACCAGGTACGGCTGGACCGCCAACACGCCGCGGGCCCACATCACCAACCAGCGCACGATCGAGCTCATGCGGGACATGGGCATCGAGGACCAGGTGGCCGCCAAGGGCACCGAGCACGCGCTGATGGGTGAGACCGCGTTCTGCACCAGCCTCGCCGGTGAGGAGATCGGCCGGATTCGCACCTGGGGAACGCATCCGCGCCGGCTGGCCGACTACACCGAAGCCAGCCCGACGCTGCCCTGCGACCTGCCGCAGACCCTGTTCGAGCCGATTCTCCTCAGTACGGCGGCCGAGCGCGGCGCACGGCTGCGGTTCAACACCGAGTATCTGTCGCTGGAGCAGGACGAGGACGGAGTCACCGCGACGGTCCGCGACCGACTGCGCTCTGCCTCCGGCCCCGACCAGGCGCACCCTGGCGACACGACGTACCAGATCCGGGCGAAGTACCTGATCGGGGCGGACGGCGGTCGCAGCAAGGTGGCCCAGGACATCGGTCTGCCGATGGCCGGCTCGATGGACGTCGAGGGGTCGATGAACATCGTCTTCGAGGCCGACCTCTCCCGGTACGTCGCCCATCGCCCGAGCGTCCTGTACTGGGTTTTGCAGCCGGGCGCTCAGATCGGCGGGATCGGCGCCGGGCTGATCCGGATGGTCCGGCCGTGGAACGAGTGGCTGATCGTCTGGGGCTACGACATCACCCAGCCGGCCCCGGTGGTCGACGAGGCGATGGCGACCGAGATCGTGCACAACCTGGTCGGCGACGACACGATCGACGTGAAGCTGAAGAGTACGTCGGTCTGGAGCGTCAACCACATGTACGCCCAGAAGGCGACCGTCGGCCGGGTGTTCTGCATGGGCGACGCGATCCACCGGCACCCGCCGAGCAATGGCCTCGGCTCGAACACGTCGATCCAGGACGCGTACAACCTGGCCTGGAAGCTCTCGCTGGTCCTAAAGGGCCACGCCGCCCCCGCCCTCCTCGACAGCTACGACGAGGAGCGGGTGCCGATTGCCCGGCAGATCGTGGAACGGGCGAACAAGAGCCGCACGCAGTTCGGCCAGATCTTCCGCGCGCTCGGGATGACGCCGGACGCCCCACCCGGGCGGACGATCGAGTCCCGCAAGGACGACACGCCGGAAGGCGCCGCCCAGCGGGACGAACTGCGGACCGCGATCGAGTTGAAGGACTACGAGTTCAACGCCCACGGTGTCGAGCTCGGCCAGCGCTACCGGTCGGCCGCGGTCGTCGACGACGGTACGGCGGAACCGGCGTACGACCGGGATCCGGAACTGTACTACCACCCGACGACGTGGCCGGGTGCGCGGGTCCCGCACTGCTGGCTGACCCGCGGATCGGAGACCGTCAGCACCCTCGACGTCGTCGGCAAGGGCCGCTTCACCCTGCTCACAGGCATCGGCGGCGAGGCGTGGGTGAAGGCGGCGCAGGCGGTGTCCGAGCACCTCGGCGTACCGGTCGAACCGTTCGTGATCGGGCCGGGTCACGAGCTCGACGACCTGTACGGCGACTGGGCCCGGGCGCGGGAGATCCCGGACGACGGGTGTCTCCTGATCCGCCCGGACGCGCACGTCGCCTACCGGTCGTCCGGGCTCCCCGACGATGCCGCGGAGACCCTCCAACAGGTCCTGTCCACCCTGCTGGGCCGCTGACCAAGCGGGCTCACTAGGCCGCCGACGACTGGTGTGTCTCCCGCAGGATCCGGTCCAGGATCGCCGAGATCTCGGCGGTCTCGGCGTCCAAAAGGGTGATCAGCGCGACCCGGGACGTTTCCGTGCGCGCTTCCAGAGCCGCCGCGCTCAAGGCGCGCACGGTCCCCAGCTCGTAGATCAACTCATCCCACAGAGAACTCATCAACTACCCCCTTTCCCGCGCAGACCCGGGGCCCCACCTCAGTTGGGGTCCGACTCTGGTCGAGAAGCCTCACACGTCCTCACGCTGCACAACGGGGAAGCATCGGCCGAGGTTACGGGCCCGTCAGCAATCTCCAGTCGTGGGCCGGGACGACGAGCGGATCGTCCGCGGTCAGCCCGGCCGCGGAGACCGGGAACTTCCGGGGGGAGTCCGAGAGGTTGAGCAGCAGAAGCACCTCGCCGTCACCGGTCGTCCGGAGCGCGATCGTCTCGTTGGTCAGGTGCTCGACCTTCGTCCGTGCACGCGTGAGCCAGGCGTTGCGCCGCCGTACGCCGATCAACTCCTGATGCAGCCGGTACGTCGAGAGCCCGTCCGGAGCGAGCTCCGCCGGCGTCTCCGGGAACGCCGGCCGGATCGCGTCGTCGCCGCCGGCCCGGTCCTCCTTCAGCCCGTGGAACGCCTGCTCGTCACCGGAGTAGACACTCGGTACGCCGCCGACCGCGACCAGGATCGCGAGCGCGTGCCCGAGATGTCGCTCGTCGACCAACTGCGTGGCGATCCGGGTGACGTCGTGGTTGCCGACGAAGGTCTGCGGCACGAACGTGTCCAGCAGCGCGTCATGCCGCTCCAGCGCGTGGGCCAGCTCGTAGAGGTTGCCGTCGTTCAGTGAGCTCCAGATCGCCTTCCACAGCTCGTACTGCGTGACCGAGTCGAGGCCGCTCGCCGCGACGTACCCGGCGTAGTCGCCGTGGATGACCTCACCGAAGAACCACGCCTCCGGGAACTCCTCCCGTGGCAGGACGGCCCGCCAGAACTCCGGCGGTACGGCGTACGCCGCGTCGAGCCGCCACCCGTCGGCACCACGGCCGAGCCAGTGCGACAGGACGTTCTTCACGTACTGCGCGACCGCCGGCTGACTGTGGTCCAGCGCGACCAGGTGGCCGTGGCCCTCGAAGGTGGCGAGCGACCCGTCGGCGCGGCGGCGGAACCACTCGGGCGGTGCGTCGAACGATCGGGCGACGTGGTTGAACACTCCGTCGAGCGCGACCCGCAGTCCGCGCTTCCTGGCCTCCGCGACCAGCCGGTCGAAGTCCGCGTCGTCCCCGAGCCGCGGATCGATGCGGAAGTGGTCCACGGTGTCGTAGCCGTGCGTCTCGGACGCGAACACCGGCCCGAGCAGCAACCCCGTGCAGCCGAGGTCGACCACGTAGTCGAGCCAGTTCGTCAACCTGCCGAGGCGGTGGACGACCGTCGTACCGGAGGTCTGCTCGGCGCCGGTGAAGCCGAGCGGGTAGACCTGCCACCAGATCGTGTCGTCGACTGTCATGGCTTCTGCCCGAAGGTGTGGCGGCGGATCCAGGCGTGCAGGGCGATCGCGGCAGCGGCGCTGGCGTTGATCGAGCGGGTGGAGCCGAACTGGGCGATCGACAGGACGTCGGTGCAGATCGCGTGGGCGTCCTCGGTCAGGCCGGGGCCCTCCTGACCGAAGAGGAGGATGCAGGCGGCCGGCAGTTCGTACGTCTCCAGCGGGAGCGAGCCGGGCAGGTTGTCGATCCCGATCACGGGCAGGCCGTGCCCGGCGGCGTACGCCGCCAGGTCGTCGAGGCGCGGGTGGTGGCGGACGTGCTGGTAGCGGTCGGTGACCATCGCGCCACGGCGGTTCCACCTCCGGTTGCCGACGATGTGCACCTCGGCGGCCAGGAAGGCGTTCGCGGTCCGGACGACCGAGCCGATGTTCAGGTCGTGCTGCCAGTTCTCGATCGCGACGTGGAACGGGTTCCGCTGCCGGTCGAGGTCGGCGACGATCGCCTCCAGCGTCCAGTACCGGTACTTGTCGACCACGTTGCGTCGGTCACCGGACGCGAGCAGTTCCGGATCCAGCCGCGGATCGTCGGGCCGGTCACCCTGCCACGGGCCCACTCCGACCTCGTTCGGCCCGGCCATGTCTGACTCCTTCCCCACCCCACCGGCCCGGTCGTCAGCGCCGTTCCGGTCCCGCTTCGCGTCTCGAGCAAGCTTTTGCACAGGTTGGGACGCTACCCTGTGCGCGTGCTTTCTCTCGTCGCGATGCTGATGCCGAACTGGATGGACCCGGAATACCTGCTGAACTGGCTGGGTGACTGGTCCCTCTGGGGAACCGCCGCGGTCGTGTTCATCGAGTGCGGGCTGCTGTTCCCGATCCTGCCCGGTGATTCGCTGCTGTTCGCCGTCGGCCTGTTCATCGCGCACGGCACGATCGACGTGCCGCTGTGGCTGGCCTGCGTGATCCTGACCGTGGCCGCGTTCCTCGGCAACGTGTCCGGCTACTACATCGGCAGGGTGCTCGGGACCACGCTGTTCACCAACCCGAACGCGCGGTTCCTGAAACCGAAGTACATCGAGGAGACGCACGCGTTCTTCGAGAAGTACGGTCCGCGGGCGCTGGTGCTGGCCCGGTTCGTGCCGATCGTCCGCACCTTCATCACGGTCGTGGCCGGCGCGGGCAAAATGGACCCGCGGAAGTTCTTCGTCTGGACCGGCGTCGGCGCGGTCCTGTGGGCCACCGGCCTGACCCTGCTCGGCCACGTGCTCGGCCAGGTGAAGTTCATCCACGAGCACCTCGAGTCGGCGATCCTGCTGATCGTCCTGATCTCGGTGGTCCCGATGTTCGTCGAGTGGTTCCTGGCCAAGCGGCGTGCCCGCGCGCAGGCGGCCACCATCGGGGTGACCGAGGCGCCCGCCGAGAGCCTCACCGTGGCCGACACCGGCCTGGCCGACTCCGCAGCGACCACCCAGCGCGCCGACGACTGATGGCGCCGGGCGTCAGTGCCCGAGCGGGAAGTGTGCCTTCGACCAAACCCAGTCGGTGGAGAGGTCGCTGAGCGGGGCCACCTCGACCGGGCCGCGCAGCAGCGGGCCGACCACTCGACCGGAGCCGAGTGAACAGGCCACCCGGATCCGGTCGGCCGCCTGGTACCAGACCAGCGCCCCCCGTGGCGCCGCCCCCTCCTGCAGCAGGGCGTGATGGTCGAGCCACCGCACCGCATCACCCGTGTCGTTCCAGCCGCTGTCCTGGGCGTAGCCGAACGCCATTCGCTGGAACTTCAGCGGCCAGTCCTGCCAGGCCGTCGATCCCACCCGTTCCAGCTGCCAGTTGAGTGCTGCTTCGGTGTCGCGCGGGTTCACTCCCCGGGCCGCGATCCGGCGCTCCACAAGGACCTCCCCCCAGGCCATGGCAATTTCTCCCCGATCCCCCGAAATCGCCAGGCCTGTCGCCGTGGCAGGACACATCCTGTCCGACGGGGATACACCCGCCGTACATTCGCCCAACCACCCAGCGGTTCAGCCCGCGGCGGTGGTGGTGTCGAAGGCCGCGACCGCCCGCCGGCACTCGGCCGCCCGGACGTCGTTCCCGGCCTGCTGCCAGACCCGGGCGGCGCGGTCGAGAGTACGGCGGGCCGAGTCGAGGTTCCCGGTGGACAGGTAGAGCTGCCCGAGGTGCTGCGCCGCCTGTCCCTCGACGCTGCGGTCACCGAGCCGGTGGCCGATGTCGATCGAGTCGAGCAGCATTTTCCGCGCGGCCGCGACCTCACCGCGCTCCATCAGTGTCTGCCCGAGATCGGCCCGGGTGTACGCCGCGCAGTGGTCGTCGCCCATGCCGTTGAAGATCGCCAGCGCGGTCCGCAACTGCCGAACCGCCTGGTCGTAGCGCCCTTGCGCTGCCCGCAGTGCCGCGACCCGGCGGCGTACCTTGGCCTCACGGTGACTATCGGCCCGCCGTACGGCGAGCAGGAAGGCTTCGGCCAGGTAGCGGCCCGCGGTCACCGTGTCGCCGCGGGACAGCCAGACGTTCGCGATCGCGGTCCGGGCGAGTGCCTCGGCGTTGGCGTTGCCGACCTGGACGAACGCCTCGACCGCCTTCTCGTACTGCCGCAGACCTTCCTCGGGCTTGCCGCGCTCCCGCAGCCAGGTGCCGAGCCCGACGGCCGCGATGCCCTCGCCCAGGCGCTCCCCGACCTCGGCCGACAACCGCGCGGCCGTGTCGAGGTGCCGCCAGGCGGTGTCCCAGTCGTCCTGGTACAGCGCCAACTGGCCGAGGTTGCGGTGCATGATCGCCTCGCCGCGGCGGTCCCCGCAGGCCACCGCGCTCAGCAGACCCTGCTGGTGCGAGCTGTTCCAGTCCTCGAAACCGGCCCGCATGTCCAGGTACGGCGCCCAGGCGGACGCGATCCGCCAGGCGTGGTCGTGCAACCCGTTCTGCGCCGCCGCGCGGATCGCCGGCACGAACGTACTGCGCTCACTGTCGAACCACGCGATCGCGTCGGTCTCGGTGAACGGCGACGGATCCGGCCCGGTCAACGGACCGGTGTGCTCGAGCACGCCGAAGTACTCGAAGGCCAGGGCGGCGTTGGCCCGGCGCATCTTGTTCAGGATCGCGTCCAGCACGGTGGTCACGTCCCGGACCGCCTGCGCCTTCTGCTCCTCGTCGCCGACGCCGATCGCGTGCAGCCGGAGCAGATCGTGCACCCGGTAGCGCGCCGTACCGCGGTGGTCGACCGAGCTGATCCGGACCAGGTTGACCTCGATCAGCCGGTCCAGGCTCCGTCGTACGGCGGCCGGCGACGCGACCGCCTCGAGTGCGCGGGCCGAGAACACGCCGACCGCGAAGTGGCCGATCAACCGGTACAGCCGGGCCTCCTCCGGGCTGAGCGCGTCGTAGCTCAGATCCGCACTCGTCCGGACGGCGAGCTCGCCGATGCTCAGCTCGTCCAGCCGCGAGGTCTCGTCCCGCAGCCGCCGGGCCAGCTCGCCCGGGCTCAGGTCGGGCCGCTGCGCCAGCCGGCTGCCGACGATCCGGATCGCCAGCGGCAGGTTCCCGCAGGCCGACAGGATCTCCTCGGCCGCGGCCGAGGTTCGGTCGATCCGCGCGGCGCCGGCCACCTGCTCGAGCAGCGCGGCCGCGTCGGCGTCGTCGAAGGTGTCCAGCGGCAAGCTGTCGGCACCGGACAGATCCATCAGCCGGTTGCGGCTGGTGACGACAACCGCGGACGCACCGGTGCCCGGCATCAGCGGCGTCACCTGGCTCGCCGTCGCCACGTCGTCGAGGATGATCAGCACCCTTCGACTGGCAAGCTCGGACCGCAGCATCGCCGAGCGCCGCTCGGGATCGGTCGGGATCGCGTAGTCGGGCAGGTTGAAGCTGAGCAGCAGGTCGGTGAGCGCGGCCGCCGGATCCCGGGGCTGGATCGCACCGTGCATGTCCAGGTAGATCTGGCCGTTCGGGAAGAAGTCCCGGACCTGATGTCCGAGCCGGACCGCGAGCGAGGTCTTCCCCGTGCCGGGCGCACCCGAGATGACCGCGATCGGCGGGCGCACCGGGTCACGGCCGCAGACGAGGTCGCGCAACTGCTCCAGCTCCTCCTGCCGGCCGCTGAAGTCCGGCAGGTCGAGGGGCAACTGGCTGGGCGGCCGCGGCGGGACCATCAGCTCCGGCGCCGCCATCGGGCCCGGCTGGACGACGTCCGGTCCGGGGCGTTGCGTCGTTCGCGCGGACGGGATGCCCGGGTTCGGCCAGTTGGCGGACCGGCCGTTCTCCGCGCGCGCACCGGCCGCCTCGAGCTCAGGACCCGGCTCGATGTCGAGCTCGTCGGCGAGCGTCTGCACGGCCTTGGCGTAGACGGCTCGGGCCTCACCGACCCGCCCGGCGGCCAGGAGCGCGTCGACCAGGCGGCGCCAGAGCTGCTCGTCGTACGGGTCCTCGGTGAGGCGCGCGCTGAGCAGCACGGCCGCGCCACTGGCGTCACCGTGCTCCAGCCGGAGGTCGAGGAGCATGTCGACCAGTCCGCGGTGCTGCGCCTCCAGACGGGCGAGCGAGCCCTCCCAGGCGGCCGGGATCGTCAGGTCCTCGAGCGGACGGCCGCGCCACAGCGAGTACGCCCGCGACAGCACCTGCATGGCCTGGCGGCCGTCTCCGGCGTCGCGGAGGTGGCCGCCTTCGGCGAGCAGCGACTCGAACAGGCTGGCGTCGAGCTCATCGACCCCGACCTCGATGCTGTAGCCGGCGGCCGAGGTGTCGATCGGGGCAGGCAGGCCGGCATCCTGCAGCACGCCGCGCAGCGCCCGGACATAGGTCCGGATGTTCGCCGTCGCTGAGCGTGGCGGATTGTTCTCCCAGAGCGCGTCGGCGATCAGGTCGGTCGAGACGAACCGGTTGGGGTGCAGCAGCAACGTTGCCAGCAGCTGACGCGGCTTGGCCGCCCGCAGCGGCTGGCCCTGGACGTGAACGAGGCGCAGAGGTCCGAGGATTCCGTACCTCAGACTGTCCACCTGGGTGCCCTCTCACTCTGGAACCGGCCCCATCGTGGCATCCCGTTGCACCCCGCGTGAAGGCCGATGTACGCCGGATGTATCTCGTTCAGGCACTGTTGAGACCAGGTACCGGGGGGAGGGCAGGCCTGGGAGCGGCGACTGACCGCCGTCGCACCCGGGCCTGGCACTGGTAGGGAGTTCGGGGTCGGGGGTCCCGGACCACGGGGAACCGGTGCCTAGTGGCCACCGGTGAACGGCGGCTGTCCGTCCTGTGGGCCGGGGGAACCCGCAGGCGGGCCGCCTACCGGTGGCCCGCTCTGGTACTGGCCCGGCTGCTGCTGGTACGGCGGCTGTGCCGGCTGCTGCTGGCCCTGCTGCTGGGGATGAACCGGGAACTGCGGCTGCCCCTGATAGTTGTTCTGGTCACCCGGAATCTGCGGGTGAATCTGGCCGGACGACTGCGGCCCGGGCTGCATCTGCGGCGGCGCCTGCTCGCCTGCGACCGACCCGATCGTGCCGAACGAGACCTGCGGGACGGAGCGGACCTGCTCGTCGTTGACCTCGAAGTAGCCGGCCTTCTCGAACTTGAAGCCGTTCGCGATCAGGTTCGACGGGAACGCCTCGACCCGGGTGTTGTAGTCACCGACGTTCGCGTTGAAGAACCGCCGGCCGGCCGCGATCCGGTCCTCGGTGTCGGTCAGCTCGCGCTGCAGGTTGAGGAAGTTCTGGTTCGACTGCAGCTGCGGGTACGCCTCGACCGAGACCATCAGCTGACGCAGCGCGCCTGACAGCTGACTCTCCGCCGCCGCCCGCTGCTCCGGCGGCGCGCCCTGGACGTTCACCGCCTGCGTGCGCAGCCGGGCGACCTCCTCGAACACGTGCCGCTCGTGCGCGGCGAACGCGCGGACGCTCTCGACCAGGTTCGGGATCAGGTCGTAGCGCCGGTGCAGCTCGACGTCGATCTGGCGCCACGACTCCTGGATCAGGTTCCGCTGCTTGACGAACCGGTTGTACGACACGATCAGCGCGATTCCCACGATCACGACGACCGCCACGACCGCTGTGACGACGAAGGTCAGCATTCCCCTGCTCCCGAGTGTTGGCGATGCTCAGGTGCGACTCTACGGGTGCCGGGGTCCCTGCAGACGCGGGTCGACGCCCGCGTAGTCCTTCCAGACGTACGGCGGCACCTGCTCGACCACCTGCTGCAGCAGGGCCAGCCGGTTCATCACCTCGGCGGGGTCGTGCGCCCCCTTGTCCCAGCCGACCAGCGAGTTGCCCTCGACGCGCCAGCCGATCTCACCGCGGGCCAGCAACAGCTCCATCATTCGCGGCGTCACCACCGCGTGCCCGAACCGCTCGTCGTCCGCCTTCACCCGGAACGCCCGGTTGAACTGGTCGCTCTCGAACTGGAGGTCGCGGAACCCGAAGGCGTTCGCCACCGCGCCACCGAAGATCCCTTCATGGGTGACTTCCAGGTGCGGCAGTGCGCCGGGAAGCCGCAGCACGACCACGCCGAACTTGTGCGTGGTCGTCCGGCGCCGGCCCTTCGAGTCGGTCGAGTGCGTCTGGTAGCTGTAGTCGAAGGCAACCATCGGATGGCCGTTGAACGCGCCGGTCAGCACGTTCTTCACCCACCGGTTGTCACCGGTGCCGAACGGCGTACCCGCCCACTGGTGCGCCAGCGAGTTGTCGGCCGGCCGGTACGACCACCCCTGCTGGGCGGCGAAACCGGCGAACAGTTCGCGGCGCTTCTTCGCGGCCAGGTAGTTGAAGTAGAAGACGCCCAGCGCGAGGACGAACGCGATCGGGACCAGGAGGACCGGGTTGAAGTCCATCAGCCGAGCCCGAGCTCCTCGAGCCCGAACAGTGACCGGTACTCCAGCCCTTCCGACTCCACCTTCTCCCGCGCGCCGGTGGAACGGTCGACGATCACCGCGACCGCGACCACCTCGGCACCGGCCTCCCGCAACGCCTCGACCGCGGTCAGCACCGAGCCGCCGGTGGTGGAGGTGTCCTCGACCGCGAGCACCCGGCGGCCCTTCACGTCCGGGCCCTCGATCCGGCGCTGCAGACCGTGGGTCTTCTCGGCCTTGCGAACGACGAACGCGTCCAGCCGGCGCCCCTGCTGGGCGGCCGCGTGCAGCATCGACATCGCGACCGGGTCGGCGCCGAGCGTGAGGCCGCCGACGGCGTCGTACGCGAGATCCTCGGTCAGCTCGAGCATCGCCGGGCCGATCAGCGGGGCCGCGGCCGCGTCCAGCGTGATCCGGCGGAGGTCGACGTAGTAGTCGGCTTCCTTCCCCGACGCCAGCGTCACCCGGCCGTGCACGACAGCCTTCGACTTCACCTGCTCCAGCAGTCCGTCCCGGTCGTAGCTCATAGGCGTCGAGCTTAGATCAAGGGCGGGGCGTGGCCCGTGGTTGCCCGCCACGCCCCTCATTCAGGCCTTCTTCCCGACCTTCACCAGGCGGCCGAACGCGACCGATCTGTCCGGGGAGTGGAAGAGGTCCTGGCAGGTCGTCAGGGTGATGATCGACCTGGTCGGCGTCTCCCGGGGCTTGCCGGGGACGGGCTCCAGCACCCAGGTGTCGGTGGGCTTCACGGTCAGGTCGCGCGGGGACCCGTCCAGCTCGTAGGTGTAGACGGCGTCCGCGGTCTCCACGATCACCTCGTCGCCCTTGTGGAGCTCCAGCAACTTGCGGAACGGCGAGCCGTGGGTGACCCGGTGCCCGGCGATCGCGAAGTTCCCCGGCCGGCCGGGCAGTTGTGTCTGCGGGTAGTGCCCGATGCCACGGGTCAGGTCGTCCTCGCCGACACCTTCCACGACGGGCTTCTCCCAGTCCGGGCCGAACTTCGGGATCCGCAGCAGCACCATCGCCTCACCGGGCTTCGGGGTGCTCGGCGCCGGCTGCTTCCACTGCTCACGCAGCGCGGACTCGCCCTCGGCCATCTTCC
>NZ_SMKR01000165.1 GCF_004348725.1 Kribbella turkmenica | reverse complement strand
CCACCACCCACCGCAACCGTCCGCCCACCCGGGGCGGCGCCCGGGGGAAGGCTTTCCGGCCGGTCGGTGCCGATCCGCTTGCGGTCACGTGACAGGATCGAGGAGTACGCCGTAACTGATGAGGAGTGACTCCCGTGGCCGAAGAGCTGTACGCGACCCTGCAGACGACGAAGGGCGATGTCGTCATCAGGCTGTTCCCCGATCACGCGCCGAAGACGGTGAGCAACTTCGTCGGGCTGTCCGAGGGCACCAAGGAGTGGACCGACCCGCAGACCGGTCAGCCCAGCAACGCCAAGTTCTACGACGGCCTGACCTTCCACCGGGTGATCGACGGCTTCATGGTCCAGGGCGGCTGCCCGCTCGGCACCGGCACCGGTACGCCGGGCTACGCCTTCGACGACGAGATCCACCCGGAGCTCCAGTTCGACCGGCCGTACCTGCTGGCGATGGCGAACGCCGGCATCCAGTACGGCCGCGGCACGAACGGCTCGCAGTTCTTCGTCACCGTGGTGCCGACGCCGCACCTGAACCGCAAGCACACCATCTTCGGCGAGGTCGCCGACGACGAGTCGAAGAAGGTCGTGGACGCGATCGCCACCGCGAAGACGGCTCCGGGCGACCGGCCGATCGAGCCGATCGTGATCAACAACGTCGTCATCGAGCGCAAGAACGCCTGATCAGTTCGCGGGCCGGGCGTTGCGTGAGCAACGCCCGGCCCGCTCTCTCTCGTTGGGGAAGGACCTGCCCGCCGTGACCGAGACCGTCTGCTACCGGCACCCGGATCGGCCCGCCGGGGTTCGCTGCCAGCGCTGCGACCGGCCGATCTGCCCGTCCTGCATGAACAGCGCCGCCGTCGGCTTCCAGTGCCCGAGCTGCTTCAACGAGGGCGTGAAGTCGGTGCCGCAGACGCGGACGTCGCTCGGCGGCGTCCAGCGCGGCAACCCGCAGGTCGTCACCATCGTCCTGCTGGCGCTCAACGTGCTGGTGTTCATCGCGGTCCGCACCGGCAGCAGCCGGATCGTGAACGACCTGGTGCTCGTCCCGGCGCTGGTGGACGTCGAGCCGTGGCGGCTGTTCACGTCGGCCTTCACCCACCTGCAGATCTTCCACATCTTCGCGAACCTGTTCATGCTCTACCAGGTCGGCCCGCCGCTGGAGCAGATGCTCGGCCGGGTCAGGTTCATCGTGCTCTACCTGCTGTCCGCACTCGGCGGCAGCGTCGCGGTCTGGCTGCTGTCGGCGCCACTGTCGGCGACCCTCGGCGCTTCCGGTGCCGTCCTCGGCCTGGTCGGCGCGCTGCTGGTGATCAGCCGCGCCCGCGGCATGGACGTCACCTGGATCCTGGCCTACGTCGCGGTCACCGCGGTCATCTCGTTCCTGATCCCGAACATCTCCTGGCAGGGCCACCTCGGTGGGTTCGTCACCGGTGCGGCCGTGGCCTGGCTGTTCCTCCAGGACGTCAAGCGCCGCCGCAACAGGCGCGCCCGCACCTGAGCCGGCACCTCCTCGGACCGTTCAAACTGAAACTAAATGGCCTAGGCCACAATTTCCGATCGGTTCGGTGAACGGCCATGACCACGGGGCCCGACGCTCGTCGTACCGGATGACGTCCCGACGGGGGACCTGAGCGGTAAGGACATCCAGGATGAACTTGTGCCTGCCTCAGCGGTGGTCGCGGTGAGCCCGCGCGCGATCGACAAACGAGCCCGCCCCGGGAACGAAGGCCGCTCCACGTCAGCGCATCATCAAGCAACTGTCGCCGAACTCGTGCCACAGGTAGCCACGGTCCAGAGCGGCGTCGTACGCCCGCTGGACGGTGTCGCCGCCGACCACGGACTCCAGCAGGAGCAAGTGGGACGCCTCGGGGGCGTGCATCCCGGTGACGAGCCCGTCGACGACGCGGACCGGGTGCTCCGGGCCGAGGACAAGGTCGGTCCAGCCGTGGGAGGCGACAACTGAGCCGTCCGGGGCGGCAGCCGACTCGATGGCTCGCACCGCGGTCGTGCCGACCGCGATCACCCGGCCGCCGTTGGCGCGCACCCAGGTCACCAACCGAGCCGTGTGCGCTGGTACGTCGTACCGCTCGGGCAACGGTGGCTCGTAACTCTCCAGCGAGGACACACCGCAGTGCAGCAGGATCGGCGCGATCAGCACGCCTTGTGACGCGAGCTGACTGACGAGCTCGAAGCTGAACGGCCTCGCCGCACTGGGCATCTCCGCGCTGCCCGGCTCGCGCGCGAATACGGTCTGGTACGACGCGAGCGGCCACTGCTGACCGACGTACTGGTAGGTGATCGGTCGGCCATGCCGCTGCAGATACCCCAGTACGTCGGGCGCCGGCGGCTTCGCGATCCACAGCCGGCTCGAATCCGCCTGGTACGGCGACAGCAGTGTCAGCACGCCCTCCGGCAGTTCCACCCGGTCGCCCGCCGTACCGCCGAACATCGGTGAGCCGCCGTTGCGCAGTTCGACGACCCAGGTGCCGTCGTCGAGCGCGGTGGAGAAGTGCACGACGACGGGTGCCACACCGGTTCCGGAGATCCACGAGCCGTCGACCGCGGCAGGCAGTGTCCCGGACGTGTTGACCAGCAACAGGTCGCCCGGTCGAAGGTGGTCACCGATCCGGTCGAACCGGGTGTGCGTGACGGTCGACCCCTCCGCGACCAGCAGCTTCACCTGGTCCCGGGAGAGACCTCTCGCCTCGGGTGGTTCGGTGGCGTTCAGCGAGTCGGGCAGGACGAATCTCGTGCGGGGCTGCACCCTCACGACGTCACCGCCGGTGCGAACTCCGCCGCCCGGTAGCGACCGCTCTTGGGCCGGCTGTCCAGCAGTTGCAGGAACGCCGGTACGACGGCCGCCGGCTCCGGCCGGTCCGAGATGTCCTCGTCGGGGAAGGCCGCCTGGTGCATCGCCGTCCGCAGGTCACCCGGATCCAGGGCGTAGATCGACAGCGACGGATGCTCGGCGGCCAGTACGGCGGTGGCGTGGTCCAGAGCCGCTTTGGCCGAGCCGTAGCCGCCCCAGCCTTCATAGGCCTCGACTGCCGCGTCGGAGCTGATGTTGAGCAGCACACCGGACGACCCGACGAGTTCCGGCAGCAGTGCCTGGGTCAAGCCGATCGGTGCGACCACGTCGACCTCGTAGACGCGCCGCAGCTCGTCCAGGTCCGCGACACCCAGGTGCTGCAAGGGACTCGGGCCGAGGTAGCTGGCGTTGTTGACGAGCAGGTCGAGCCGGCCGAGCTCGACGACGGCGTCGACCAGGTCGGCGCGGTGTTCGGGATCGGTGACGTCACCCGCGAGCGGGACCACGTCGGTGCGGTCGGCGAGGGCGTCGGCCGCGTCCTTGAGGGCATCCGCGCCGCGGGCGTCGATCACGAGCGCCCAGCCACGATCGGCGAGGCCATGGGCGAGCGCCAGCCCGAGGCCGGCGGACGCACCGGTGATCAGAGCGACCGGACGGTTGGAGGATTCAGGAGTCATGCCCCCTACCGTCATACTTCAAGTTAGCTTGAGGTCAAGAGCACTCCTGGACTCATCACGCCCTCGGGGTCGAGCACCTTCTTCACGGCCTGCAACGCCTCCACCGCCAGCGGGCCGATCTCCTCGGCGTAGGCCTCCCGATGGTCCGTGCCGACGCCGTGGTGGTGGCTGATCGTTCCGCCGGCAGTCGCGATCGCGTGGTTCGCCGCGGACTTCGCCGTACGCCACTGGGCGACCGGATCGTCCGTCTGCGCCGAGATCACCGTGAAGTAGAGCGACGCCCCGGTCTCGTACACGTGCGACACATGACAGAGCACGAGCGGCGGCGTGCCCTGGTCCGTCAACGACTTCACCAGTGCCTCCGTCACCGCGGCCTTCAACTCGGGCAGCCGCGACCAGAAGCCGGCGGTCTCGACCGTCTCCACCAATGCGCCCTCGTCCAGCAGGGGGTCCCGCAGGTACGGCGCCCGGTAGCGCCCGGCCCGCCAGGTCTCGCCCGGACCCGCACCCAGGTTCTGGCCACCGGCCGCGGTCAGCACCTCGGCCGTGGTCGGGTTCTGCGGCCCTTCGAACCCGACGATCGCCAGGACGCCACCCGATCCGCCGCCGAACACGTCCGGGTCGGCCAGGTTCACCGCGGTCTCGGCCTCGTCCGACAACCGCAGCACAGTCGGCAACGGCCCGTCCTGCGCGAGCCGTCGGATGGCGGCCAGTCCGGCCGCGAAGTCCTCGAACCGCCAGCCCTCGAAGTGCCGCTCCGCCGGTCGCGGCCGGATCCGGACGACGACCGACGTGATGATGCCGAAGGCACCTTCCGACCCGAGCACCAGTTGCCGCAGATCCGGGCCGGCCGCGGACATCGGCGCACGGCCGAGCTCGATCGTGCCGCGCGGCGTGGCCAGCGTCAGCCCGACGACCATCTGGTCGAACCGCCCGTACCCGGCGGACGACTGACCGCTCGAGCGCGCGGCCGCGTACCCACCGATCGAGGCCCCCTCGTAGGACTGCGGAAAGTGCCCGAGGGTGTAGCCGCGCTCGGCCAGCAACGCCTCGGCCGCCGGACCGCGTACGCCGGCCTGCAACGTCGCCGTCCGCGAGACCTCGTCGATCTCCACCAACTGGTCGAGCCGGCCCAGGTCGACGGTGACGAACCGCCGATCGGCCGCGAGCCCGCCGACGACCGACGTACCGCCGGAGAACGGCACGACGGCCAGGTCGTGCGCCGCGCAGGCAGTCAACAGGGCCTGGACCTCGTCGTGCGAGGCCGGGTAGACCACTGCGTCGGGCATGTCCGAGGTGTCGCCCGCCCGGTGCCGCAGCAGGTCGGGAGTCGAGTAGCCGCGGGTGTGCGCCCACCGGGCATCGAGGCCGGTCGCGACATGCTCCGCGCCGACGACTCCGGCCAGGACGCCGAGCTGGGCGGCCGTCAGCCCGGGACGGTCCGCCGGCTTCGCGGGCGCGGCGGCAGGGCGCCGTACGCCGAGGTGTTTGAGCGCGTCGAGGGCGGCGGCGGGTAGCTCGACCGGGTGGGCAGGATCGCCCCAACGGCCCGGCGTGAGATCGACCACCGGCAGGTCCGACTCGGTCATTCTGTGCTCCCGATCGCTGGGTTCGAGGAGTAGCGTCCGGGTGAGGTGGAACCCCCTGGCTCCCATCTCACCCGGACTGTTCCAGGATGCCGGAGTCGCTGATACACTCCGACGTGTGATGTCTCAGCGTAGCAGCGAGTCCGTACCGGGAACAGGGCAGGAAACAGAGCCCGAGACGAGCGCGCGGCCCACGCCCGCGAACGCCATCGGCGAGGAGCGGATCCTGGACGCGGCCTACGAGCTGCTGCTGGCGATCGGCATGCGCCGGATGACCATGGCCGACATCGCCCGGCACGCGGAGGTGTCCCGCGCGACCCTCTACCGCCGCTGGCCGAACGTGCAGGCCGTGGTCGCCGCGCTGATGACCCGGGAGTGGACCACCGCGCTGATGTCCGCCTTCCAGCCGGACGCGGTGGACGGCCGGGCGCGGCTGATCGAGGGCGTGGTCGAGGTGGTCGCGCAGACCCGCGTGCACCCGTTGATGCGCAAGATCATCGAGCTCGACCCCGAGTTCCTGACGCCGTACCTGCTCGAGCGCCGCGGCAGCAGCACGGTCGCGCACCTCGCGCTGGTCGAGGAGGGCCTCAAGGCCGGTCAGGCCGACGGGTCGATCCGGGACGGCGACCCGGTCTGGCTGGCCCGGCAGATCATCCTCGTCTCACTGGCGTCGGCCGTGTCCGGCCCGGTGATGGCGAGCCCCGACGAGTACCCGAAGCTCGACGAGGAGCTCCGAGCGATGCTCACCCGGTACTTGACGCCATGACCGACCGGGGCGGTGGGGCGGCGAAGGCGTTCAGGACAGTGGGCAACGCCAGTCTCAATGCGGTTCGCCGGAGCCGCGAGCTGGAGTGGCTGGACTCGGCCGGCAAGGTCGACGTCCTGGTCGTGGGCGGCGGGGTCACCGGCGCCGGTGTCGCCCTAGACGCGGCCGCTCGCGGCCTGACCGTTGCCCTGGTGGAGAAGCACGACCTGGCCTTCGGCACCAGCCGGTGGAGCTCGAAGCTGGTCCACGGTGGGCTGCGCTACCTCGCCTCCGGTCACGTCGGCATCGCCTACGAGAGTGCGGTCGAGCGCGGCATCCTGATGAAGACGACGGCGCCGCACCTGGTCCACCCGGTACCGCAGATCGCGCCGTGGCTGCCGCACGCGAGGTTCGCGCAGGCCGCGCTGCTGCGGAGCGCGTTCCTCGGCGGCGACGTCCTGCGCACGGTCGCGCGGACCAGCGACGACTACCTGCCGCACTCTCGCCGGGTCAGCTCGGCGGAGATCCTCCGGTACGCGCCGACGCTGCGACCCGAGGGGATGCGCGGCGGCTTCCTGACCTGGGACGGGCAGTTGTACGACGACGCCCGGCTGGTGGTCGCGATCGCCCGGACCGCGGCCCTGTACGGCGCCCGCGTGCTCACCCGGGTGGCGGCCACCGACGTCACCGGGCGCGGCGCCGTCCTCGTGGATCAGCTGACCGGGCAGCGGCTGCAGGTGGACGCGTCGGTGGTGATCAACGCGGCCGGCATCTGGGCGGATCAGGTTGCCTCCGGCATCAAGCTGCGGCCGAGCCGGGGGACGCACCTGGTCCTGCCGCAGTCGGTGTTCGGCGGGTTGTCCGCGGTGCTGACGGTGCCGGTGCCGGGGGAGTTGCGGCGGGTGGTGATGGCGATCCCCGCGCCGGACGACCGGGTGTACGTCGGGCTGACCGACGAGGACGCGCCCGGGCCGGTCAGCGACGTACCGCACGCGACCGAGGGAGAGATCGACTTCCTGCTGTCCACGATCAGCGCGGCCGTGCAGGTGCCGTTGACCCGGTCCGACCTGCTCGGGACGTACGCCGGGCTGCGGCCGCTGCTCGACACCGGGCACCACAAGGGTGCGGACAAGACAGCGGACATCTCCCGGCGGCACGCGGTGATCACGAGCCCGGACGGCCTGGTGACGATCGTCGGCGGCAAGCTCACGACGTACCGGCGGATGGCGCAGGACGCGCTCGACAAGGCGCTCTCGCAGTCCGCGCTGGACGTACGCCGGCCGTGCCTGACACACCGGATCCCGCTCGTGGGAGCTGCTGACCGCGTGCAACTGGCGGCCGTGCGGGCGCCGGCGCGGTTCGTGCAGCGCTACGGCATGGAGGCGCCGGAGGTGATCGCGGGACCGCCGTCGTTGCTCGAGCCGATCGCCCCCGGGCTGCGGACGACGTACGCCGAGCTGCGGTTCGCAATCCGGCACGAGGGCGCGCTCGCGGCGGACGACATCCTGGACCGGCGGACGCGGATCGGGTTGTCCGCGACGGATCGCGAGTTGGCGCTGCCCGCTGTCCGGGACGCCTTCGCCGGGGTCTGACGTATTCACCTGTGGATGACGGGTTGATCGCTCCCGGGCCTGGGTTAACTTGGCTGCGAGGGGGTGAAGGACAGGTGACGCAGCAGTACCCGATGCCGTACCCGGTGCCGTACCGGCCGCCTCAGCCCGTGCCGCCGCGGTACCGGCCGCTGAAGAAGATCGCGATCGTCAGCATCGCGCTGATGGGACTCACGTCGGTGGCCGCCGTGGTCCAGGCCGCGCTGATGTGGAGCGCGTACGACGAGGTCAAGCGGTTCGTGTACGGGCTGCTCTCCGAGGAGGAGGTCGACCGCGCGGTCGGGTCGATCGCCGGCAGCGGACCGCTGCTCAACCTGGTCGGCTACCTGCTGATGGGGACGGCGATCGCGTTCCTGATCTGGCTGTGGCAGGCCCGGGAGAACACCGAGTTCCTGCACTCACCGCTCGCGCCCCGGCCGGTCGTCCAGGACCGCCCGCCGCACCGGCACGCGAGCGGCTGGATCGTCGGGGCGTGGTTCTGCCCGTTCATCCAGTTCTGGTACCCGCTGCAGATCGTGCAGGACGTCACCGCCGCGAGCGAGCCGCCCGACGAACGAGGTGCGTCGGAACGTGGCCCGATGCGGACCTTGCTGTACGGCTGGTGGGCGACGTGGACCGGGTTCTGGGTGATCCTGGTCGGCGGTGGCGGCCTGGCGTTCCTGGCCTTCATCGTCTGGATCGTCCGATTGATCGACGCGGCCGACACCGCGGACGCGACCGGCGACTACGTCGACATCTACGACCTGCAGGACTTCATGGTCCGGGTCGCGCTGGCGGTCACCATCGGCTTCACCGTGGCGACGCTGTTCCTGATCGTCGCCGCGGTCGCCGCCTCACTGCTCCTCCTCCGGGTCACCCAGTGGCAGCACGGCCAGGCGACGATGCCGCCGGCCGGCGCGATCGCGCCGCCGCCCGAGCCACCGCAGTACGCGCCTCGCTACCACAGCCCCGGCCCGACGTTCCCGACGTACGGCCCGCATCAGAGGTAGGCGAGGACGGCGGTCGCGTCGTCGTACCTCTTCCCGCGGACGGCGTCCGCAGCATCGTCGTGCTTGCGGACCCGCTCGACCAACGCCCGCGGCCCTGCGGCCGTGAGTACGTCGACCAACTCGCTCCACGAGTGGCCGTAGCGCTCGACGTACCTGGAGGCTCCGTCGGTCAGTACGCCGACCACCTCGACGTCGGCGCGGTCCGTCGTACCGGTGACTGCTGCGTAGGCCGCCTGGGGGTCGGTGCTCGCAACCCAGAATCCGCCCGGCCGGTTGCGGAGTCGCCGGACGGTCTCGAACGTGTAGTCCGGCAGCAGGTCGATCCGGTCGTCGCTGTGGACGGTCAGCGAGCCGTCGGGTGATCGCAGCACGACCGGCGAGTCAGCGAGGACCAGGTGGTCGACGCTCTCGCCCCGCACTCGCACCATCGCCACGGTGGACGACGGGCTGTCCGGGTTGGCGAGGTCGCAGGTGTCGGCATGGCCGATGCAAACTGTCGTGATCGCGTCGGCGAGCAGGTCGGCGAGCGGCGCAGCCGATCCGCCGAGCAGCGGCACCGCGAGCTGGGCACCGAGTCGCCCGACCAGCCACGCGACCGTGTGCAGGCAGCCGGAGTCGACACCCTTCCCAGCTGTGGCGCCGTCGAGCACGACCACGAAGTCGGGCCCGCCGATCACCAGATCCTCGTTCATCGCGGGTGGACGCCGATCGGGCGCGGGCTGACTGAACGAGCGGATCTCCACCCGCCCAGTCTCCCCTCGGGCAGTGTCCTATCCGCGGCTTGCCCAACTGTCGGCGAGGGACTGTTCGAGGGAGATCTTCGGCGACCAGCCGAGGTGTTCGGCGATCAGGCCGGTGTCGGCCTGTTGCCAGGTGGCTCCGCGGACAGTGTCCGGCTGGGCCTCCTCGACGATCCTGGCCGGCTGACCACTCAGCTCGAACAGCTGACCGGCGACGTCGCGGGCCAGGCTGGCACGACCGGTGCCGACGTTCAGGACCGGTGGCAGCTTGGTGCCCGTAAGAGCTACTGCCAGCACCGCCTCGGCGACGTCGCGGACGTCGACGAAGTCCCGCCACACGTCCAGCGACCCGGCCTCGATCGTGTGCCGCGACCGGAGGTCCCGGATGACGCGCCCGGTCAGCGTGCTCTCGGGTGCGTCCGGGCCGATCACGTCGAAGACCCGCAGCACGACCGCGTCGGCGCCGTGCCGCTGGGCGCGGAGGACGAGTTCGGAGCCGGCCAGCTTGGTCAGCCCGTACGGACCGGCAGGGCGCGGCTCGGCCTGTTCGTCCTGGCTGGTCCCCTGCGGCGCGCCGCCGTACTCGGCGGCCGAGCCGAGCTGGACGAAGCGGGCATGGCTCGCGTTGTCGTGCGCCGAGGCGAGCAGTGCCTCGACGGCGATCACGTTGGCCCGGACCAAGGTGGCGACATCGCCCAGCGTGGCACCGGCCGCGTTGACGATCACGGTCGGCTTGTACATGCCGATCTGGGTGTCGAGCGCGTACGGATGCATCGCGGCCAGGTCGCACAACCGGTGCGGCTCGCCCCGGCTCCGGCTCAGACCGCGGTACGCCACCCCGCGCTCGGCGAGCAGTGCGCAGATCCTGGCGCCGAGAAAGCCTCCCGCGCCGAACACCATCACCCGCTCAGTTCCGGTCACTCCTCCATCGTGCGGCCCGTACTTGTCGGTCCGCTGAACGTTCTCCGTCGTACCGATCACAATGCACCCGCCGGGACGCCCGGGACCGTGTCGGTACGGCGTGGCAGGGTGAGCAGCTCACGACACCTGATCGACAGGGGAGAGCCATGGCTGACCGCGTCCACGGACGACCGGCGACACCGACCGAGTCGACGATCCGCGACTGGGACGACGCGGACCCGTCCGGCGTAACCTACCGCAAGGTGTTGTTCGTCGATTCCGACCTGACCGAGGTGGACAACCGCGGCGGGGTGTTCGAGGAGTGCACGTTCCGCGGGGTCCGGTTCAACGCCTCCACGCACACCGACGCCGCGTTCGTGAACTGCACGTTCGTCCGTTGCTCCCTGTTCGACACCACGATCACTCGATGCAAGTTCGTCGGCAGCTTCTTCGACGACTGCACCTACAACCTGCTGAAGGTGTCCGGCGGGGACTGGTCGTTCGCCGGGCTTCCGGGCGCGGACCTGCGCGGGACGGAGTTCAGCGGGGTGAAGTTCCGCGAGGCGGATCTCACCGGTGTCCGAGCGGCCAAGGCTGTGCTGCGCGACCTCGACCTGTCGGGTGCGTCCCTCCACCGGGCCGACCTCACCGCCGCCGACCTCCGTGGCTCGGACCTCTCCACCCTCGACCCGCTCACGGTCGAGCTCAAGGGTGCCCGGGTCGATGTCACCCAGGCGATGGTCATCGCTACCTCGCTGGGCCTGGACGTCCGGCCCTGACCTGTGGATATCTCCTCGTAACGGCGTCGGCATCCCCTGTTTCATCCACAACCTGTGGATAACTATCCGGATAACCTCGTACCCGCTCCGTGTGCTTCTCACCGCGCCCGGGCGATCTGCCGGAGTCCGTTCGCCGGTTTCGTGACCGGGACCGGCTGGGTTTGAGGCGGCGACTGCGGGAGCAACCGACCTCGGCGGTGCCGCGCCGGTGGCCGACCTCGGGCGACGAGCATCGCGCCATGGTCGACGACGTACGGGCCGGGGATGAGCCGGCGCCTGCGGGTCAGGGTCTGCAGACCGGCGGCCAGGCCGACCCCGGCGACGACGCCGAGCGTGTTCGCGATCAGGTCGTGGAGTTGGCAGGACCGGCCGAGTTGGGGGAGGAGCGCCTGGATCGCCTCGACGGCGGCGGACATCCCGATGCCGGCCGCGATCCCGTCGGCCGGGCGGCCACCGGACAGTGTGAGCATGCCGGCGACCGGAACGAACAGGAGCACGTTCAGCAAACCCTGGATGGAGGTCAGGCCGCCGGTCGTGGTCAGGTAGGTGCCGCACTGACCGATCTGCCCGAGCCGGTGCGCGGTCGGACTGAGTGTCGCCGCCAGCACCAGCGCGCACGCGGCCGGGAGGCAGAACGCCGCCAACCGTGGAGCCAGGTCGCCGGGCCGCCGCAACGACGACAGGGCGATCGGCACAGCCATTCCGGTCAGAACGAGCCAGGTGTCCAGCAGGTGGGGAATGCCGCGATAAGTCTCGAGCACGCGTCCGGAGCCTCCCGTGGTCGACGGCCTGACCCGATTGCTTCCTCGTCGATGTCGCTTCCTCACCCGACAATCAGCCGACCGCTCCCGCGCTCGCCAGGCCTGTCCGGACATCTGCACGCACCCGCAAACCCACCGTGACAATCCGTGCGCAAACTGTCACGGAAGAAAGGTGCTTAAGGCAACGATTATTTGCTGGCCGGGCCGGGCACGGCCTGGTCAGCCGACGCGATGGTCGCTGTCCAGCCGGTCACTGACGACCATGAAGCCCGGGGCTCGGGTGGCCGTGATTGGTGGGCGTGAGGTTCGGCAACGCCTGCGGAGCGACCCCGTCGCCGGGTAGAAGATCGCACGCGCCTGGACCGAAGGCGGCCGACACTCCAGGCTTGCTCGCTGTGTCCCGTTCGTAGGGGTTGTTGAACAATTCTACCGAGCCTCGGGTCACCGCCGGTGCCGGGCCACCGCGTCGGCGCTCGCATCCTGACCGTCCGCGCGCAGACCGGCGATCACGCCGTCGATGTCGGCGTCCGGCCGGTTCTGACTGAGCTTGAACTTCGCCGCGACCCGGGTGATCGCGATCTCCACGCCGACGATCGCGCGCAACTGCCCGGCGACGTACTTCTCCGGTGCGTGGTCCACTGACCACGGCTCGGCCCGGCCCGCTTCGTGATGATCCGACAGCCGTCGTACGACGTCCGCGACCCAACCGGGATCGTCGTACACGGTCATCGCGCCGTACACGTGGGCGGTCAGGTAGTTCCAGGTCGGCACGACCCGGCCGTGCTCGCGTTTCGACGCGTACCAGGCCGGCGAGACGTACGAGTCCGGACCCCGCATGATCACCAGCGCCTCACCGATCACGGTTTGCCGCCAGTGCTCGTTGTTGCGGGCGAAGTGTCCGAGCAGCACGTTCCGCGATCGGTCGTAGACGAACGGCAGCATGGTCGCCACCAGACCGTCGGAGGTCATGGTCACCAGGTCGGCGGCCCCATGGTGGGTGAGCAGGTGTTGCACCGCCTCGTCGTCGGCGGCGAAGTGCGCGGGAACATACATCGGCGATCCTCGTCTGTGTGAACAGCGACAAGTCTCACCGGACCGGGTCGGGGACCGACAGAGCCAATCCGCGCGGGCTTCGTCAGTCCACTCCGTGACTGACCTCGTGCTCCCACTGGTCTCGCGGCTGGTGGTGGAGTCGCAAGTAGTGATCGGCGATGTCGTCCGGGTCGTACGCCGGCCTTGCCCATCGACAGGCTCACGTTTCGGGCTTCGGCTCCGGCATGCCGCCGGTGATGATGAACGATCCGCTGCCGCGCTCGACCATCGCCGGTACGACGTGTGCCGCGGTGGTGATCGCACCGACCACGTTGACCGCCCACGCGTCCAGGTGCTGCCGAGCGGTCAGATCGCCGACCGCATCCGCCTGGATCATCGCCGCGTTGTACACCACGACGTCCGGTACGCCGTACTCCGCGACCACCCGGTCGAGCGCCGTCCGCAAGCCGGCCTCGTCCGTACTGTCAGCGGTCAGCGCGAGCACCTCACCGGGGACCCCGTCGGCGACCGCCTTCACGGTCTTCTCCGTCCGCGCGATCAATCCGACCTTCGACCCGGCCCGCGCGAACCTTCTCGCCACCGCCGCACCGATTCCCGGTCCGCCCCCGACAATCACGATCCTTGACATGCCAGGACCGTAAACCCTGACACTGGTGTCAGAGTCAAGCCATGACTCAGCGCCTGAGTTCGGCGGCGTTCTCGTAGTCGCGACGCCAGTCACCGGTCGGCGGGAGGATGACCCGCTCGACACCGGCCGCCTCGTAGGCCTCGAGCGGCACGTCCGGCCGGGGCGCGACCACGGTCGCCTTCAGCGGCGCCCGGTCGTGCTGCTCGTTGATCCGGTCCAGGGCGGCCGCAACCTCGTCGGGTGACAGCGCGATCGTCGCCCAGCCGTCGGCGTACCGGGCGGCGCGCCGGAAGGCCGCCTTGCCGTTGCCTGCGACAACGATCGGCGGAACGTCCGCGCCCGGTGCGATCGCCGCCTCGGTACCGTCCGCGAGGGTGACCGCCTTGCCGGCGACCAGCTCCGGAAGGACCGCGAGCGCCTTGTCGGTCAGTCGCCCGCGGTCGGCGTACGGCACGCCTGCGGCGCGCCAGCCGATGTCACCGTGCGCCGGGTTCCCGGTGCCGACACCGAGCACGATCCGGTTGCCGGACACGTGTTGCAGGGTGCTCACCTGCTTCGCCGCCCACGCCACCGGCCGCAACGCCAGCAGCATCACGTTGAAACCCACCGTGATCCGCTCCGTCACCGCGGCCGCGGTCGCCAGCACCACCGAACTGTCCAGCATCGGCGCACTCGCGATCAGGTGATCGGTCGACCAGACCGAGTCCAGCCCGATCTCCTCGGCGAACCGCGCACTCGCCCGGACGTCCCCCAGGATCGCCCGCCCCGGCTCCGGTGAGGACGTCGGCAGGATCACTCCGATCTCAACAGTCATACCGCAGCCAACACGACGGCCGGGTTGGATGTTCCTCGGTGTGCGGACAGCCTCTGGCGGCTAGTGCTTCCAGGGTCGTCGGCGTGACTCCGACGCCACCCACCTGTTCACCTTGATCTCACCGGCGAACTGCAATCGAGTCGATCGCCTCCCACTCCAGCACCCGGACCCGAACTGACTCCCGCCCGTCGAGCCACGCCCGCAGCAGCCGGTGCACGCCATCGAGGATGGTGAGGTGCCCCTCCGGCCGCCGTACCGCGTCCAGCGGATACCGCAGTTCTGTCGCCATCGTCCGCGCGTACTGCTCGGCGTAGCGCCCGGGGTCAGCCGCCACCTGCAACGGCGTCACCTGGAACGGTCGGCCACCCAACGCCCAGAACGGCAACTCGAGCTGCCAGGCCAGCTCGGCGACGGGCTGTTCGACGACCGGTAGCTCCAGCGCCCACAGCAACCGCTGATCCCAATGAAAGTCGAGGATCACGTCACGCAACTCCCGCGGCAGCTCCGCCAGCAGCGGGAAGGGCCGCCTGTTCATCCGTCCTTCCTGTGGTGATCCCAGGTCACGGCGGCGGCGACGAAGCTGCGGCCCGCGAGAAGGATCTGACCGCCGATCTCCGCGGCCAGCTGGTCGGAGGTGAGGTAGCGCTTGTAGATCCGATGCCGGGATCCGTCGTTCAGGACGCGATCGGTCCACTGCGCCGGCTCGACGCCCGGCCGCAGGGCGGTGTCGATCACGATCAGCCCGGCGGCCACGCGCCGTACCTCGGCAAGGAAGACCGCTCGCTCGTCTGCCGGCAAGTGACCGTAGAAGTGGCCGGTCAGCACGCGATCGAAAGCACCGTCGGCGACCGGCAACCGCAGCGCGTCACCGACGACCACGCTGCCAGTCGGCACGCGCTCCCCCGCGACCCCGAGCATCGCCGCACTCTGATCCAGGCCGACGATCGCTCCGCGAAGATGCTGGGTCAGGAACCCGGTGCCACACGCGACATCAAGCGTCCGCGCGGGCGGCAACGCGCGCACGAGATCCACCAGCCGCGAGACCTCTTCGTGCCACCACGGCGGGTTGAGCTCGGCGTACCGCCCCTGGCCCAGGTACCACTCGTCGTACTCGCCGGCCCGTTGGTCGTAGTACGCAGCCGTCCTCGCGTCCCGCGCGAATGCTGGCATTCCACCAGTCTTACCCATCTGGACCTCTGCTGTAGAAGCCTTTTGCGGTACGGAGGACCGGCGCCGTCTCCAGTGTGTTCACGCCGGCCAAGCTTCCGACCTGCTCGGTGAGGTAGCGGTAGAGGTGCGCCGAGTCCGGGCAAATTACCTGCGCGACAAGATTGGTCAGCCCGGTGGTCACCGCGACGTACGAGATCTCCGGATGCGCGGTCAGGGCTTCCGCGGTCGTGACCAGCGCACCTGGCTGAACCACCATCCACAGCCGTGCCTCAACCTGGTGCCCCAGCGCCTCGGGCGGCACCTCCACGTGGAAGGTCAACACCCCGGTCCGGCGCAGGTGGTCGAGCCGCCGCGCGACAGTCGACTGCGACCACCCGGTCAGCTTGCCGAGCTCGGCGTACGTCGCCCGGCCGTCGCGATTCAGCCCGTCGAGCAACCGGCGATCCCGTGCGTCGAGAACAGCCCTCTGGTCCGTCGGCTCCGCGGCCGGGCGCCGCAGCCGTGCGACCTGCTCGGCGTCGAGCGCGTCGCCCGGGCCCCACCGCGGCGGCTCGAACGGCCCTGGCAGAACCTCATGCGCACTCACCCCGAGCACGCCGCGGTCCCACGGCAACTCCTCGACCAGCACCTGATCATTGCTCGACACGTGACCGCAGACCTCGGTGCCACCGGACAAGATCTGCACCCAGTACGTGTCCGGACGCCCGGCCACGGCGGCCGCCATCACCCCGGAGACGTCAAGCGCGCATCGGATCCGGATTATCCACAGCCGCTTCCCCAGCCGGACCCCGTCGGCAACCGCGACGACCCGCAGTACCCCACTTGCCCGCAACCGCCGGTAACGCCGGGCCACCGTGTGCTCAGAAACCCCCAGCACCTCCGCCACACCGCTGAACGCGACCCGCCCGTCCACCCGCAGCGCGTGCACCAGTCCGCGATCGATCGCGTCAAGTGTGACGTATCCAGCCACCAGCTGACTGTATCGCGCTAGATATCCCCAGCACTATCCACAAGTGTGCACAACTTCAACTCTGGGCGGCTCAGGTCAGCACGGGATCACCTGGCCGGCGATCGCATCGACATAGCCGGACCAGGCCTTGCGCGGGAGCTCGTGACCGACCTCGGGGACGACGCGCAGCCGTGCGCCCGGGATCTCGGCCGCCAGGCGAACGGCGTTCGCCGGGGGGAACAGTGGGTCCCGCTCACCGTGCAGCACCAGCGTCGGCGCCGTGATCTGCGAGAGCCGCTCGCGCCACCGCGGCCCCTGATCAGCGATCGGGTGGTTGGTCAGCGCGGCCCGGACATCCCCGGTGCGCCGCAGGAAGCTCCGGCAGACCTCCCGCACCGACGCCTCGTCGAGCAGCGGTCCGGCCAGCGACCGCTCACCCCCGACGAGATAGTCGAGTACGGCGTCGTCGTCCGACCAGTCCGGCTCGTCATCCGCCTCGGCCCATGTCTGCAACAGCCGCGGTGAAACCTCCGGCAGATCCGCGTCCGCCTGTCCGTGCCCGGTGGCCCGCGTCGACACCAGCACCAGCGACCCGACCCGGGACGGATGGTCCAGCGCGGCCAACTGACTGACCCACCCACCC
>NZ_SMKR01000164.1 GCF_004348725.1 Kribbella turkmenica | reverse complement strand
CGCATTCGCGCTCGTAGACCTCCGCGACCACGACACCAACTGCGACCGCTCATCCTCGGTCAACGTCACCAAACGAGCAACAGGTACCGGCACACACCGACCCTAAGCCACCCGCCGCGAATTTTTAACTCACGACACTAGTCGTCCACGTCGAGCTCGGCGACCTTTCGGCGGAGCTGGTCGGGTCCGGCCAGATGATCACCTGGTTCGGCAAGTGGAAGCGGTACCTGGTGGCCGGCGGCTCGGGGAGCACGAGTCTGCTCGACGTCAACCACCTGCCCCGCAGCTGGCCGGGGATCCGAGGAACAAGCCGAGCATCGGGTGCTCAACCAGCACTCCATTAGTTGGTTTCTGCAACCATAAGCTTGGCTGCAACTCCACCAGCAGACTGGGTGGTCTCGTTTACTCACCGCGGTTGTTTCGTTCGAAGGGATTACCTTCGGCGACTCGCCGTCTATCATCACCGGAGGGGACGCACTGTTGTTGGGGCGGTGCACCGAAGTCCAGGGGAGGGACTGAGGTGAGGCCTGATGGCCACCACCATCGAACAGGGGCGGTTCGAGCCGACCGTCTTCGGCGCGATGCGCCGGTACCGGCTCATGGTCGCCGTCATCACGGTGCTGGTCGCCGCGGCGGCGGTGGGTCACTCGTTGACGCAGACCGAGGTCTACCGCGCGTACGCCACGATCACCGTGCCGCAGAGCGCACTCGCGCAGGGCGATTCCCGCGAGCAGTACTTCGACAGCCAGGTGCTGCTCCTGCAGTCGCAGGACGTCGCCGACCGGGCGGTGCGGATCGCGAACGCCGGCCTGAACGACACCGTGCTCTCGATCCGCCACTTCGCCGGTGAAGGCAAGTCGCTCGAGATCACGCCACCGGAGGGTGCCCAGCCGGGCGCCTTCGGGGCGACCATCGTCGCGGTGACGTTCACCTGGCCGGGCGCGCGGGTCGCGCAGACCGGCGCGAACGCGTTCCTCCAGGCCTTCGACGAGGCCCGGTCCGCCGCGATCGCGGCGCAGGGCGCGGAGGAGGTCGCCGCACTCGAACGGGCCATCCGCGACACCAGGACCGCCGGCCAGCTGACCGACCTGCAGAACCAGCGCACCCAGACCCTGGTCCAGCTGCAGCTGGACCTGGCCACCCATCCGACCATCGCGTGGGCCGCGGAACCGCAGGTGCCGATCAACGGCAACTCGAAGCGCGCGGGCGCCATCGGGGTAGTGGCCGGCCTCATGCTGGGCGGCGCGCTCGCCTACCTGCGGGCGACCCGCCGGCGGCGTCTCGACGACCGGCTCGACCCGGTCGCGATCTACGACGCGCCACTGATCGGTGACATCCCACCTGCCGGACCGAAGCAGCTGCTGTCCGGTCTCGCGACGGCCACCGATCCCCTGCCGATGGCCGCCGATCCGCAGTCCCCGGCCGCCGAGGCGTTCCGGTTCACCGCCGGATCGGTCGAGCGGATCCGCGCCGCCCGCGACGACCGGCTGGCCGTCGTGTTCGTCTCGGCCGACTCGGACACCGAGCGCAGCAAGGTCGTGGCCAACGTCGCGCTCGCCGTGGCCGAGAGCGGGACGCCGGTGCTGGCGGTGGACGCCGACGCGACCGAGGGCTCGCTCACCGGCCTGCTTCTCCCCGGCAGCCCGCAGGGCGACGGCTTCGAGCAGGTCGTCGCCGGCTGCCGGCCGGTGTCGGACTGTGTCGAGACCAGTCCGCTGAACGCCGACGTCACCGTTCTCCGGGCAGGCCCCGCCCGGCTCAGCCGGACCACCGGAGCGGCGTACGCCGAGGCGGTGGACAAGCTGATCGCCGAGGCGAAGTCGTCGTTCGAACTCGTGCTCATCGACAGTCCCTCACCACTGCGGCTGGCGAACGCCGTCGACCTGGTGCAGGACTCCGACGCGGCCGTCGTCGTCCTCCGGTCCGGCGAGTCGGTGCAGGACCACGTCCGGATGGTCGAGCGGCTGGACCAGGTCGAGTCCGATCTCGTCGGCTACGTCTACCGGCGGACGGGCCGCGGGCCGAAGTTCGTCCGCAGGCTGCTGGAGCGGAACGCCCGCCGGCCGGAGTACCCGGTGCCGGCCCGGCAGTTCGCGTTCCAGGCAGCCAAGAACGCGCGCGGCTCCCGGGGCTGAGACCGGATGTCGTCGTCCGCGGCGAGGTTCCGCGAACGCCGCCCTGAGCTCCTGCCGCCGCATGAGACTCCGGGACGGCTCTTCGTCCTGTACGGCCGGCTGCTCGGCCCGTTGCTCGGCGGATACCTGCTGTTCGACCGGGCCTTCGCCTACCTCCATCTGCCCGGCAGCCCCCTGTTCGTCGCCGAGATGATGCTGGGGCTCGGCGCGGTCGCCGCACTGGCGGCGACCCGGTACTTCCTGGTGCCGGCCAGGGACGAGCCGGTCCTCGCCCTGCTCACCGCGTTCGCCCTCTGGGGCCTGATCCGGACGGTGCCGGGCGTCGGCACCTATCAGCTCGACGCGCTGCGCGATGCCGCCCTGTGGTTCTACTGCCTGTTCGCGTACTTCGTCATCGCCGCGCTGGCCAGGTCGCCTGAGCTGCTCGACCGGCTGATCACCCAACTGACTCGATTCGTTCCGTGGCTGCTGGTGTGGCTGCCGTTCGCCGTGGTGCTGTCCCCCCTGGCACCGGACGCCCCGAAGGTGCCCTTCACGACCGTGTCGGTGCTGTCACACAAGCCCGGCAGCGCCGCGATCGCGGCGCTGCTCGTGCTCGGGTGCATGTGGCTGCTGCCCGGCAGGCGCAGCCCGCGCAGTCGTGCGGCCTGGAGTCTGCTCGCCCTGACCGTCATCGCGCTCGCCGCCACCCAGAACCGCGGCGGACTGCTCGGCGTGCTGGCCGGCGGAGTCATCGGCCTGGTGTTGATGCGTCGGCACGCGGGGCTCCTCGTCCGGCTCGCGCTCGTCGTCACGCTCGGCCTGGGAATGGCTTCCCTGTTGTCGCTCAAGGTGCCCTTCGGCGGACTGCAGGGCCGGGACTTCTCGGCGTCCCAGCTCGTCGCGAACGTGGTGAGCCTCGGCGGCAAGGAGACACCCGGGAACCTGGGCGGCACCGTCGAGGGACGCCAGGAACTGTGGTCGCGCATCCTCGACAAGCAGGTGACCGACGGCCGCCTCGTCGGCGGCTCGGGCTTCGGCCAGAACCTGGCCACCGAGGTCGGCGTGTACGACGCCGGCAAGGACACGCTGCGGAGCCCGCACAACTCACACCTGCACATCCTCGCCCGGATGGGCGTGGTCGGCGTCTCACTGTGGGCCGCCCTGTGGCTGGCCTGGTACTGGCGGATGTTCGCCGGTTGCCGACGCCTGGCGCGCGACGGTGAACACACCAGACGGCAGGTCGCCGTCCTCTCGATGATGGTGGCCACCGCCGTGCTGGTGTCGTGCATCTTCGATCCTCAGCTCGAAGGACCACAGGTGGCGGCGCTGCTGTGGACGTCCTTCGGGATCGGCGTGGCGGTGACCACCATCCGGTCGTGGTTCCGCCCCGGCTCGACCGGTCGGGACGGGGCCGTGACCGCGAGCCGCGGTGGGCCGTGACCGCGATCCGGCGGCGCTGGATCGTGGCCGGGTGCGCGCTGGTGGCCGTGCTGGCAGCGTCGTGGTCCTTCGGCCGCACCGGCTCGTCGCCGTCCCTCCAGGCCGGACCGACGGGACCCGTCGGTCCGGTGGCGCGATCGTGTGACGGTGTCGCGGTCGCCCCGTCGGACGACGTTCAATCGGTGATCGACGCGCACGCACCGGGGACGACGTACTGCCTGTCTCCCGGCACGTACCGGCTCGAGCAACCGCTGGTTCCGAAGGAGGGCGATTCGCTCATCGGTCGCCTGGGCGCTGTGGTCAGCGGGTCGAAGGTTCTGACCGGCTGGCAGAGATCCGGATCGGTCTGGTCGACCACCGGATTCCTGCCTGCCACCCCGGGCACCCACGGCGAGTGCCTGGAGTCAGTGCCCACCTGCGCGTACGCCGAGGACGTCTACGTCGACAAGCTGCCGCTGCGCCGGGTCGACTCGGCGTCCGCGGTCACTCCGGGGACCTTTCACGCCGACTACGGCACGAACACGATCACGATCGGGGCCGACCCGGCCGGCAGACTGCTCGAGCAGGCGGTCGCACCCGGTCTCGTCCAGGCCGTCGTCGACGACGTCACCGTTGCCAACCTCGTTCTCGAGCAGGCGGCGAACGAAGCTCAGGTCGCCGCGGTCGAGAGCCGCCAGGTCACCCCGCACGCGTCGGGATCCGGCTGGCGGATCCACCACAACGAGGTCCGCCACAACCACGGCGCCGGTCTCGGTCTCGCCGACGACGCCGTCGTCACCGCCAACTTCGTCCACCACCAGGGCCAGCTCGGTTTCGGCGCCTGGGGCAACGGATCCGTCGTCGACGGCAACGAGATCGCGTCGAACGGCGGAGCCGGCTACTCGCCCGACTGGGAGGCCGGCGGCAGCAAGAGCTGGCGGACCGAGCGACACACGGTCACCCGCAACCACGTGCACGACAACTTCGGTCCCGGCCTGTGGACCGACGGCGGCAACCTGCACACGGAGTACTCGCTGAACCGGATCACCGGCAACCGCGGCCCCGGGATCCAGCACGAGATCAGCTACGACGCGACCATCCGGGACAACGAGATCGCCGGCAACGGCGACCGGGACAAGGGGTGGGCCTGGGGAGCCGGCATCCAGATCCAGTCCTCCGGCGGTACGACGGGACTCGTCGAGGTCAGCGGGAACGTCGTCACCGGCAACGCCAACGGCATCGCGCTGATCGACAGCGGCAACCGCCGGACCGAGGACCCGGCGCCGCACGGCCCGCACGTCGTCCGCAACGTCTGGGTGCACGACAACCACGTCACGATGTCCGCGGGCGAGATCAGCGGCGCCGTCCAGGACATCGGCGACACCGCCGTCTACGCCGGGAGCAACAACCGCTTCGAGGACAACACCTACTACCTGCCGTCGCTCACCGGCGCCCACTTCGCCTGGAACGACACCGAGCTGACCTGGAGCGAGTGGCGGGATGAAGGCAACGACGCCGACGGCCGCGCCGAACGCCGCTAGGCAGACGTCAGCTCAGGTCGTCGTTCAGCCGCGACAGCAGCCGGCCGAGGTCGGCCAGGTCTGTCGGGTTCCAGCGGTCGAGGATGGCCCGGAACTCGGTCTGACGCTGGGTGCGCATCGCGCCGAAGCGTCCGGCGCCGACCTCGGTCAGCCGGAGCAGCCGCGCGCGGCCGTCGTCGGGGTCACCGACCCGTTCGATCAGGCCGAGGTTCTCCAGTTGGGTGATACCGCGGGAGACAGTCGACTTGTCCAGCCCGAGCGCCTGGGCGACGTCGGAGGCGCGCACGCCCGCGCCACCGCCGGCCGTACCGAGCTCGATCTGGGAGATCAGCGCGTACCCGGCCGCGTCCATGTCCGGGTGCACCCGGCGGGCGAGTCGCAACGAGGCCGACCGCGACCGCCGGAACAGCGCCGACAACTCCTGCTCGATGTCGGCGACCAGCCCCGACCGCTCGGTCTCCTGAGTGTCCACGGTCACCGGACCACGATCCCCGCGTCGCGCAGCGCCTTCTTCACGTCCGCGATCCGGAAGTCGCCGAAGTGGAACACACTCGCGGCCAGAACGGCGTCCGCGCCGGCTTCGACCGCGGGCGGGAAGTGCTCGGGCGCCCCCGCTCCGCCACTCGCGATCAGCGGTACGTCGACGACGGCCCGGACCGCCCGGATCAGCTCGAGGTCGAACCCCTGCCTGGTCCCGTCGGCGTCCATCGAGTTCAGCAGGATCTCGCCCGCCCCCAGCTCGCAGCCCTGCCGGGCCCACTCGATGGCGTCCAGCCCGGCGGACTTCCGGCCGCCGTGCGTGGTCACCTCGAACCCGCTCGGCTGGTCGTCGGCCCGGCGTACGTCGAGCGACAGCACCAGCACCTGGTTGCCGAACCGGGTGGCGATCTCGCGGATCACCTCCGGCCGGTGGATCGCGCCGGTGTTGATCCCGACCTTGTCCGCGCCGGACCGCAACAGCCGGTCCACGTCGGCCGCCTCGCGGACGCCGCCGCCGACGGTCAGCGGGATGAACACCTGCTCGGCCGTCCGGGCGACCACGTCGTACGTCGTCTCCCGCGATCCCGAGGAGGCGGTGATGTCGAGGAAGGTGAGCTCGTCGGCCCCCTCCGCGTCGTACACCTGGGCCATCTCCACCGGGTCGCCGGCGTCGCGCAGATCGGTGAAGTTGACACCCTTGACCACCCGGCCGGCATCGACGTCCAGGCACGGGATCACTCGCACGGCAAGACTCACGCGGTCAGCGTACCGAGTCCGTCCCAGTGGGCCGCGCACCCTGTCCACGACGACGGCGGGGCCGCGGTTTCCCACGGCCCCGCGGTCAGGTCATTTCCAGGCGCGGCGCTTGGAAGCGTCGGGCTTGATCGGAGCTGTCGCCTCCCAGACCCGCCGCCAGCGGGCGGCGTCCGGGCCGGACTGGGACGGCGAGGCACCGGCCGCGACCCGGCGGCGGGCCTCCCACCAGGTGGTCGACTCCTCGTCCAGCAGGGCCGACACCGCGGCGGCGATCTTCGGCGCGAACTCTCGGGCGCTCTCGCCCTCGGCCGGCCGCAGCGGATCGCCGTACCGGACGGCGACCGTCGGGCGGCCGGGCACCGGCCAGCCGCGCCCACGCGGCATCGCGGCGAACGAGCCTTTGATGCCGACCGGGATCACCGGCACACCGTGCTCGACGGCCAGGTACGCCGCGCCCATCCGGAAGCGCTCCATCCAGCCGTCCGGCGACCGGGTGCCCTCCGGGAAGACGACCACATTCCAGCCGTCCGCGAGCAGGTCGCCCGGGGTCGAGCTGAGCTTGCCGCCGCGGCGCTCGATCGGGAACGTGTTGAACACGATCGCCGACGCGGTCGCCCGCCACCA
Organism: Kribbella turkmenica; assembly: GCF_004348725.1. GTDB lineage: Bacteria > Actinomycetota > Actinomycetes > Propionibacteriales > Kribbellaceae > Kribbella > Kribbella turkmenica. Next base: position 10,103 of record NZ_SMKR01000164.1, on the reverse strand, counting down.
GGTGTCGAAGAAGTAGTCCGCCGCCGCGGCGACCGCGGTCTTGCGGCGCATCCCGTCCGGCAGCGTGCAGAGCAGCAGCGGCGTGTCCAGGTGGGACGAGTGGTTGGCCACGATCAGCGCCGGGCCGTTCACCTTGAGCAGCGAGTCGAGGCCGCTCACCTGCGGGTTCACCTCGAACCGCAGCACCGAGTTGAGCGCGCCCTTCTGCAGCACCTCGCGGACCGCGATCGCGGCCGGGGTCCGGGCCCACTTGGTCGGGAAGACCGAGGTCTCCTTCGGGATCACATACGGCTCGGCCGACCGCGGCACCTGCGGCCGGCGGCCCCACCGCCACCCGCGCGCGACCTGCTTGACGTCACGCGCGGTGTCGCGGCCGAACTTGACCAGGCTCGTACCCATCAGCGCACGTCCGCGAGCAGGTGCGGCGGGTTGTGCAGGTAGGTGATCGACGGCGAGCGGCCGACCGAGTGGCTGACCATCTCGAGCGCGTCCTGCAGCGTCGACGCGGACCGGAAGCCCATCCGCTCGACCGTCTTGCGGTTGGCGCCGACCCAGACGATGTCACCGCAGTGGTCCAGCGCGTGCGAGATCCAGTACCACATGTAGAACGGGTGCACGCCGTGGTACGCGTACGACGTCCGGTACAGGTGGATGTACCACGGGTCCTCGGCGTACTGCTTCTCGAACTTCGCCTCGATCGTCGCCGGGTCGGTGCTCTCGGCAAGCACTTCCTCGAAGAAGTCGACGTACGACGGGTGGTGCAGCTGGCTGAACTCGTACGGCACCGGGTGGTAGAGGATGACCGCGCCGTCCTTGCGGACGATCGGGTTCCCCCGGTAGGCGTTGAAGTGGTAGCCCAGCCCCATGCAGGCGGCCAGGATCGGGTTCATCACCGAGTTGACGTTGTACGGGCCGAGGTAGGGCACGCCGATGACGCCGACGTCGGACTGGCCCTGCACCTCGACCAGGTGCTGACGGTGCACCATCTCCAGCGTCTTCTCGTGCACCGGCTCGATCGCGCCGGCGTTCACGCCGGTCAGCTCGTAGTTCGCGCGCACGTCGGTGAAGATCTTGTGCCGCAGCTTGGCCGGCGCCGCCGCCAGCCCGCGCTTGGTGGCCAGCATCGAGGCCTGGTCCTTGATCGACCACTCCCACTCGCGCTTCTGCAGGAACTCCAGGCCGCCGCCGAAGATGTTGTTGTTCAGCGTGGTCTCGATCTGGAACACCTTGACGTTCTGAGTCAGCACCTCACCCATCCGCCAGGCGGAGTGGTGCATCTTCGACGCCTTGTGGTCCATGAACGACCGGGAGTGGATCATCGTGTGGCTGTTGTGGTGGTGCTTCAGCGACTTGTACGACGCCAGCCCGATCGACGTCGACTTGTGGCCGCCGTCCATCGCCACCAGGTTCACGTTCACGTAGACCAGCAGGTCCGACTCGGCCGCGCGCTTGGAGATCTCCACGTCCTCGCCGTGCCGCGTCTGGCCCAGGTGGGTCAGGTTGTCGCGGTCCTCGGCGTCGAAGTTGTAGAGCTTGCCGTCGGGGAAGAACGACCGGAACACCCGCTCGCCGACGATGTCGCGCAGCTCGTTCGGGGTCAGCCGGCGGTGCAGCGCGTTCGCCGAGATGATCTCGACGTCGTCCACACCCGCGTCGGCCGCCAGCGTCAGCACGGCCTCGATGATCCGCTGCCGGATGTCCGGCTTCTTCATCGGCGGCAGCGGCAGTGAGATGTCGTCGAACGCGATCGTCAGCCGCATTCCCGGCCGGAGCAGTTCCGGCAGCGGCTCGGACTCGATCGGGTTCAGCAGCGCGTTCTGGATCGCCTCCTCGACGTCCCGCACCGGCGGCAGCGCCTCCGGCGGGTACACCACCCGGGTCCCGAGCGGGAATCGCTCCAGCTGGAAGCCCTCACCCGAGTGCACGATCAGCGGCGGCGTCCGGTCGTCCACCTCAAGCACAAAACCTGGCCGAGACATCTCACAAACCCTCTCGTCGTACGTACGGCAGCAGCAGTGTCACGGCCCTCATGAGGCCCTCACATCGAATGCGACCTTGACCGTGCCGAGCCGGCCGGCCGAATGCGCGTGGTCGATCGCCTCGCGCCAGCGGTACAGCGGGTAGCGCGCCCCGACGATCCCGTCGAGCGGGGCCTTCGCGGCCAGTTCCAGCGCCGTCTGGAAGGCCGGCTGGTCGTTCGGTTCCTCCCGCGCGGACGCGTAGGTGCCGGTCAGCTCGAGCTCGCGGAACCACACCGGCGACAGGTCGGCGCCGCTGGCCGGCATCCCGGACAGCACCACCCGGCCACCGGCCTTGGTCACCCGCAGCACGGTGTCGATCGAGTCCTTGCTGCCGACCGCGTCCACGGCGATGTCGACGCCGCCGAGCAGGAACTCCTTGGCCATCTCCGGCTTCAGCCGGAACGCACCGGTCGATCGCCGTACGCCGCGGAAGACCTCGTCCGGGGCGACCACGTCGCTGGCGCCGAACGCCCGGGCGAGCTCACGCTGCTTGGCGTGCTTGGCGACGACGGTGATCCGGCCGGCCTGGGTCAGCTCGCGCAGCGCGAGGGTCGCGAACAGGCCGACGGCGCCTGCGCCGCTCACCAGGACCGACTGCCCCGGCTCCACCTTCGCGCGCAGCGCGGTGTGGACGGCGCACGCCAGCGGCTCGGTCAGTACGGCGCGCTCGTCGGACATCCCGTCCGGTACGGCGTACAGCTGGCTGCGGTGCGCGACCATCACGTTGCCCCAGCCGCCGCCGGTGTCCTGGCAGAAGCCGGTCTGCAGACCCGGCGCCACGTGGCCGACGGTGATCCGGTCGCACCGGTTGGTGTTCCCGGAAGCGCAGCCCTGACACGGCTCGACGCCCCGGGCGACACAGGTGAGGACCGAATCCATCACCACCCGGGTGCCCTTCGGCAGGTCCTGGCAGTCGTCGAGCAGCTCGCCGACGATCTCGTGACCGGGCACGAACGGCATCGACACCATCGCGGAGAAGTACAGCTTGGTCGAGCCGGTGACCATGCCGAGGTCCGAGCCGCAGATGCCGGACAGGATCGGGCGGATCCGCGCCCAGCCCTCCCGCTCGGCCTTCGGCTCGTTGATGGTCACCAGCCGCAGCGGCGCGGCCGGGCCGGTCAGGATGCCGGGGATCCGGCCGCCGACCGCCTTGGCCGCCAGGTACTTGGCCGGCGACCGGTACATCTCGAGAGCGAGCATCATCGGGCGTTCACCCCAGGCAGCTCCAGACGGGACGAGGTGGACGGGGTCTTCCAGTCGACGATCTGCCAGCGCGCGGCCCGGGCGGCCCGGAACAGCGAGACGTCCGGCGAGACCGCGACCGGGTTGCCGACGACCGACAGCATCGGCAGGTCCGAGTGGCTGTCGGCGTAGGCGTAGGACTTCGACAGGTCGATGTTCGTACCGCGGGCGCGGTGCTTGATCCACGCCGCCCGGGACTCGCCGACCAGCGGCGGCCCGGACAGGAAGCCGGTGCACCTGCCGCGGTCGTCGACGGCGAGCTCGGCGGCGACGATCTCGTCGAACAACGGCTCCAGCGGGCGGGTCAGCGGCCGGACCGCCCCGGTGATCAGGATCGTCTTGTGTCCGGCCGCGCGGTGCTCGCGGATCCGCCGGACGGCGTCACCGCTGAGCCGCTCGAGCACGTGCTCGGCGAGCAGCTCGTCGACGATCCGGTTCAGCTCCTCGAGGTCGGCGCCCTCGTAGCGGCGGTAGATCGTCCGCAGGAACGTGCCGCGGTCCTTGCGCTCGGCCGAGATCAGCTTGGGCAGGCGGCGCAGCATCGAACCGATCTCGCCGACCCGCTGGTGGCTGTCCAGCTCGGGCAGCCGCATCCACAGGTAGGTCTCGATCACGTTCGACGACAGCAGCGTGCCGTCCATGTCGAACGCCGCGATCACCTCGGCGTCCGTGTCGCTGCCAGCCGGCTCCCCGATCTTCTTGAGCACACCGGCGGACTCGGCCAGTGCCCTGTTCCGCTTCTTCCGGACGACGTCCAGCCGGCGGAGCGAGTCGGTGACGCTCGGGCAGTGCACTTCCTGCAGGTAGTGCTGCCAGTCGACCACGGAGGTGTCGCAGGCGAACTTCTCCCGGTCGTCACCCTCGAGCGCGTTGTGCAGCGCCAGCACGTTGTCGTCGACGAACTGCAGCTCGGCCTGCGCGTACTCGGAGTACAGGTCCATGTAGCGGCGGAGGAAGTCCAGCCGGCGCTTCTGCACGTCGAGCTCGCGGGCGTACTTCCGGGTCCGCTCGCCGCGCGGGACGGTGGTGATGATCTTGTCGGCGATCTTGTGCGCGCGTTCGCCGTACCGGAGCATGCTCTCGACCGAGTCGCCGCCGGGGAACTTCCACACCGGCAGCCGGACCGCGCCGCGCTCGCCCAGGTCGAACGGGTGCTTGGAGAAGTACGCGCGGACGCCGGCGTACAGCTGCTCGAAGGTCAGCGGGTTCCGGGCGCCGGAGCCGATGTGGTAGTACTCCGGCTTGCTCAGCTCGGGCTCGGTCGCCATCACCGCGCAGATCGCGCCGACCACGTGGTCCACCGGGATGATCTCGATCACCGAGTCCGGGCTGGCCGGGAACTCCGGCAGCTCGCCGCGGCCGTAGGCAAGGATCAGCGGCTCGGCCATCTTGAAGCCCTCGATCCAGCCCGGGTGCGGGCTCTGCACCGCGGACTCGATGATGGCCGGCCGGACGATCGAGGTCGGCAGCGTCTTCGAGAACTCCTCGACGACGCGTTCGCCCAGGGCCTTGGTGAAGGTGTAGCAGTCGGTCCAGCCGAGGCTGCGGGCGCGCTCCGTGCCGGTCTCGACCAGCTTCTTCGCGACCCACTCGGTCCGGCGGCGCTCGGTGTCGGCCGCGGCCGTCAGGTGACCGGCCCGGCGGTGCAGCTTCTCGGCCTCCTTGCGGAACTTCGCCAGCATCGGCGCCGACCGGGACTGCTCCTCGACCCGGGCGCGCATCGCCATCCCGGCCTCGGCCTCGGTCCGCCAGTCGACGTTGTGGTCGACCGGGGCCTCCGGGATCGCGCCGCGGCGACGGCCCGCGGTGTACGCGGTGGAGATGTGCACGTAGTGCACCGGACGGCCTGTCTCGGCGATCCGCTCGAGCAGGCTCTTGGTGCCGAGCACGTTGGTCGTGAACGCCTCGTGGATCGGCGGGTCGAAGCTGACGTCACCGGCGCAGTGCACGACGATGTCGAGATCCTTCGGCAGCTCCGGTACGTCGGCCAGGTCGCCCTCGACCACCTCGATCCGGGCCGCGGACAGCGCCTCGGCGTCGGCGTACTCGGTGCCCTCGCCGTAGAACGGCTTGAAGATGTCCTTCTTCAGCAGCTGCGCCATCCGGTCGGTGCCCTTGAGCGAGCCCTTCGGCCGGATGATCGCCACCACCGTGGTGCCGGGGAGGTCCCCGATGATCCGGTGCAACAGCGCCTCACCGACGAACCCGGTGACGCCGGTGACCAGGACCTTCTTGTCCTTGAGCTTGTCGGCCAGACTCACTTGTCGCCTCCACGCGTGAGCTCGAGTGCCTCGGTCAGGGTGAACGCGCCGGCGTACAGGGCCTTGCCGACGATGACACCCTCGACGCCGTCCTGGACGAGCGTGCTCAGGGCCTTCAGGTCGTCCAGGCTGGACACCCCGCCGGAGGCGACGATCGGCTTGTCGGTGCGCGCGCACAGATCGCGGTACAGGTCCAGGTTGGGCCCCTGGAGCATGCCGTCCTTGGTCACGTCGGTGACGACGTACCGCTCGCAGCCGGCCGCTTCCAGCCGCTCGAGCACCTCGTACAGGTCGCCGCCCTCCTTGGTCCAGCCGCGGGCCGCCAGGGTCCGGCCGCGGACGTCGAGCCCGATCGCGACCCGGTCGCCGTACTGCTGGATGATCCGGTCGCACCACTGCGGGTCCTCGAGCGCGGCGGTGCCGATGTTGACCCTTCGCGCGCCGGTCCGCAACGCGGCCTCGAGCGAGTCGTCGTCGCGGATGCCGCCGGACAGCTCGACCTTTACGTCGAGTTTCCCGGTCACGTCGGCGAGCAGCTCACGGTTGGAACCGCGACCGAACGCCGCGTCCAGGTCGACCAGGTGGATCCACTCCGCCCCGGCCTCCTGCCAGGCCATCGCCGCGGCCAGCGGATCGCCGTAGGACGTCTCGCTACCGGCCTCCCCCTGCACCAGCCGGACCGCCTGACCGGCCGCCACGTCGACGGCAGGCAACAGCACCAGGTTCGCGCGGGGCGGTGGGGTGGGCATCGAATCCAACGCTGACATGGCCCACACCCTAAATGGCGTCCGTTCGGGCTCCGTAACCCGCTGCCCTGCTGAGTCGTTGCGATCCAATCTGTCTCAGCAATACCACTCTATCCAGTGGTCTGCACGAACTAGGGTGGCGGAATGGTCACCCTGGAGGAGCTCGAGACGGACCCGCACCCGGCGCTGGCGGCGTTGCGGCCGATCGGCTGGGTGGACGCGCTCGGCAGTTGGGTGGTCGCGAGCCGCGCGTTGGCGCTGGCCGTGATGCGAGACCCTTCGACCTTCACGGTGGACGATCCGCGGTTCTCGACCGCGCAGGTCGTCGGGCCGTCGATGCTGTCGCTGGACGGCACCGCGCACAAGGCGCACCGGGACCCGTTCGAGTCCCCGTTCGGCCTGGCCGAGACCGGACGCCGCTTCACCACCGTCGTCCGGCAGACCGTCGACGAACTGATCGCGGCGATCCAGCCGGCAGCCGGCGCGGCGGCGTCCGGCGGTTCCGCCGACCTGCGGCGGACGGTGGCCGGGCCCCTGTCCGTAGCGGTCGTGGCCTACTCGCTGGGGCTGCCGCAGGCCTCGGCCGCGACGGTGCTCGACTGGTACACGGCGATCTCCGACTCGGTGACCGGCGTCTCCGCCGGGCGCCAGGTGACCCCGGAAGGCACAGAGGCGTTCGCCCAGCTGCACGCACATGTTGCCGCTGGCCTCGATTCGGCCGACTCGCTGATCGCGGCCGCGGCCCACGCCGGCCTCGGCGTCGACGAGGTGGTCGCGAACGCCGCCGTCCTGATGTTCGGCGGCATCGAGACCACCGAAGGCATGATCACCAACGCGCTCTGGCACCTGCTCAACCATCAGGACCAGTTGGACCTCGTCCTCGCCGACCGATCACTCCTGCCGAACGCGCTGGAGGAGTCTCTTCGGCTGGAGCCGGCGGCCGCCGTGGTCGACCGCTACGCGACTCGCGACGTCGGGCTGGCCGGTGCCGCCATCCGCCGCGGTGACCTGGTCACGGTCTCGCTGGCCGGCGCCGGCCGCGATCCCGAGGTCTTCGCGGCACCCGACACCTTCGACGTACGACGACCGAACGCGCGACGCCATCTCGCGTTCGCCAGCGGACCGCACATCTGCCTGGGCATGCACCTGACCCGGTTGGAGGCCCGGACCGCGGTCGACGCCCTCCTCGATCTCCCGGGTCTCCGCCTCGCTCCCGACTCGCCTCCGCCGCGGGGACTGGTCTTCCGCAAGCCGTCCGCGGTCGACGTCACCTGGGACGTGTGAGAACGAGCATCGCGGCTGGATGGTCGGCATGAGCTCGTCCGGCTCGCGATCGGCATCGGCCGTCAGCCGGGCGAATCCCTGCTCGATCTCCGGCCCGGGCAGGTGCTCGAACGTCGACAACGCCCGGAACTTCAGCCGGTCGGAGGCCTCACGAAGCGTGCGCGGCTGCAAATGCCACTCCTCCCGGCTTCAGCACCCGGCGCACCCCCCGCAGCGCGCGCGGCCGGTCCGACGGCTCCACGCCGTACGCCGGACCGCCGAACGCGTCGGCCAGACCGGTCGCGAGCCGGCCGGTCCCGCTGCCCAGGTCGAGGATCGTCTGGGGTCGCTCGTCGGCCAGGTACACCTCGACGCGGCCGTCCACCGCCGTACCTCGTCCCGACTTCTCCGGCGTCCCGCGGCGTACCCGCTGCTCAACCGTCCGTCGTAGACGACCATGATCCGGACACTGGTACTGGTGCCGTCCCGTGTCCGCCCGCACAATGACGGCATGACGAACCTGACGGCGGCGCAGACCCTGGCCGACGTCGGCGACATCGTCCGGATGGAGGCCCGGCGCGTCACCGGCGCGCAGGGCGCCACCTTCGTGCTCCGCGAGCAGGACCGCTGCTTCTACGCCGCCGAGGACGCGATCGCGCCGCTCTGGAAGGGCCAGCGGCTCCCGATCACCGCCTGTATCAGCGGCTGGGCGATGCTGCACGACGAGACCGCGGTCGTCCCGAACATCGAGCTCGACGAGCGGATCCCCCTCGAGGCCTACCTGCCGACGTTCGTCCGCAGCCTGCTGATGGTGCCGGTCGGCTCCCCGGCCCCGGTGGCCGCCATCGGCGCCTACTGGTCCCGCCACCACCGCGCCACCCAGCGCCAGATCGACGACCTGCAGGCGCTGGCCGACCGTGCGGCCGAGGCCATCCGCCGGATCGGCCTGGCCGACGCGCCGTGGGCGCCGACGTTCACGAACGGCTGATCAGCCCCAGAAGACGTCGTACGCCAGCCGGAGGATGAGGGCGGAGACGACGACCAGGAACACGATCCGGACGAACCGGCTGCCGCGGGCGACCGCGGTCCGGGCGCCGAGCAGGCCGCCCAGCATGTTCGCCGCACCCATGATCAGACCGAGGATCCACAGCGGCGCGCCACTGACGGCGAAGACGGCGATCGCGCCCAGGTTGGTGGCGACGTTCGCGATCTTGGCCTTCGCGCTGGCCTGCAAGAAGTTGTAGCCGAGGAACCCGACCAGCGCGAAGATCAGGAACGACCCGGTACCGGGCCCGACCGCGCCGTCGTAGAAGCCGATCAGGACGCCGACCGCGCAGGCCGCGAGGTAGTGGTCCTTGCCGTCGAACCGCAGCGCCGTGCGCGCACCGAGCGACGGCTTCATCGCGGTGTAGATCGCGACGCCGACCAGCAGCACCAGCACGATCGGCTTGAACCACGACATCGGGATCCTGGTCGCCACCAGCGCTCCCGCGGCCGAACCGAGCCCGGCGAGAATCGCGAGCGGGATCACGGTCCGCTTGTCCGGGCGCACCTTGACGCCGAACGTCACCGCGCTGGTCGTCGTACCGCACAGCGACGAGATCTTGTTGGTCGACAGGATCTGCGCCGGGGTCGCGCCCGGCAGGCCGAGGAGCATCGCCGGCAACTGGATCAGGCCGCCGCCGCCGACCACAGCGTCGATCCAGCCGGCCGCGAAGGCCGCGACGACCAGGAAGATCAGGGTCCACAACGAGAGGTCAGGCACAGCGGCACACCAGGCGGGAAGCACTCACCCGGACATCATCAGGTAAGGACGTTGTTCGGAAAAACCCTTACACCGGCGGACGTGATCCACTCCACTACCGCACCTGTGAGCTCGCTGTCACAGTGGGCGCATGGCCTCCTCGATGCTGCCTCCCGAAGACGAGACGCTCGCGACCGGCTGGGAACCGGACCTGCCGGCGGCCGACTCACTCGTCCGGCAGGCCGTCCTCGCGCACGCCTCGTGGGCCACCGACCCGGCGCGGCGGGCGGGCAAGCCCTGGTACGACGGTGACACCTGGGCCGGCGGGTTCCTCGGCGACCGCGGCCCGCTGACGAACTGGGTCGTGCAGAAACAACCGGTCGACCCGGCCGAGGTGATCGCCGACGTCGCCCGGGAGTTGCCCAACAACCTCCCGTACCTGTACGTCAGCGCATGGCCGACCCGGGACCTGCGCGAGCACGGCCTCGCGCTGGTCGGCCATCCCCCACTGATGGTGCGCTTCCCCGAGGCCGCGACCACCCCGCCGGTCACCGACCTGGAGATCCGCCAGGTCACCGACGAGGCCGGGCTCGCCGACGCCGAACGCGTCCTGATCGAGGGCTACCCGCTCCCCGAGCTCCAGCCCGTCGAACCCGGGATCCTCTACCACGCGACCCTGTTGGACAGCCGTTCCACGATCTGGGTCGGATACGACGGCGACGTACCGCTCGCCACCGCGACCGCCCACGACGCCGCCGGCCTGACCGTGGTCGAGAACGTCGCCGTCGTATCCGACCCAGATCGTGGAACGGCTGTCCAACAGGGT
>NZ_SMKR01000163.1 GCF_004348725.1 Kribbella turkmenica | reverse complement strand
CTTGGGACGGATATCGCGCCTCCCGGGCACGGATCCAGCAAGGCTGGCGGGATCGTGGGACCCGCAACCCCATCGTGCTCACCGGTGACGTGCACCGCGCCTGGGCGAACGACCTGAAGGCCGACTACAGCAACGCGAACTCGGCCACCATCGGCTGCGAGCTCGTCACCAGTTCGGCCACGTCCAGCGCGGACGGCGACGGCTCGACCACGATTCCTGACGTCGCGACCAACCCGTGGCTGAAGTTCTACAACAACCGGCGCGGATACGTCCGGACGACGCTCAGTCCGACCCAGTTGCGGGCCGACTTCCGGGCGGTCGCCAAGGTCTCGGAGCACGGTGCCGCGGCGTCGACCGTCAAGTCGTTCGTGATCGAAGAAGGCCGGCCCGGCCTCCAGGCGGTGTGAGAACATGATGAGGAGGACCTTGGCGATCGCCGTCGTGGCGGCATCCACCTTCGTGTTCACTGCGCCGGCCGCACAGGCGCACATCGCCACCCCCACCTGGTCGACGGTGAACAGCGTGTCGACGGGGGACCAGGACGCACCGGCGATCGCGACCAACCGCAACGGGTACGTCGCCGTCGTCTGGGAGGACGACCGCGACACCGACGACGCTACCGACAACGTCCACAGCGAGATCTACATCCGCACGTACCGGAACGGTACGGCGCTCTACGAGAAGAAGCTGTCCGCCGCGGGCAGCAGCGGCGTGACGAACTGGCGGCACCTGCACCCGGACGTCGGCCTGGACGACAAGGGCAATGCGGTTGTCGTCTGGCAGGACGACCCGGACGGCAACGGCTACTACAACATTCCGTACCGCGTGCTGAACATTTCCGGCACAGTGACGGCGTCCGGGAACGCCAACAGCAGCGCGACCGGCCAGCAGATCAACCCGCAGGTGGCCGTCGATCCCGACGGTGCGCCGGCCGGCGGTGCGGTCGCGTTCACCGTCGTCTGGGAAGACATCCAGACCGGTACTTCGGCAACCGTGAAAGCGGCCGGATTCACCGGGCCGACCACGCGTGCCTGGCAGGTCACCGGGTCGACGACGAGCGGCCGGCACCACAACCCGGACGTGGCTGTGTCCGCCTCGGGGGACGCGGTCGTGGTGTGGGACGACGACGGTGACGCCAACTCGTCGTACGAGATCGGGCTGATCCGGCTGGGCCGGACGAACGGTGCGGCCACGCTGTCCCGCCGGGTCGCGAACTCCAACTCCGGCGGTCAGCAGACGCACCCGGCGGTGGCAGCCAACTTCAACGGTGACTTCGCGGTCGCGTGGGAGTCCGACCACACCGGTACGGCGGGATCGTGGACGCGGAGCTTCACCGCGACGGGCGCTGCCCGGTTCGCCGACGTCCAGGTCGCCGCCGGCGGCAAGGCGCCGTCGATCGGCATCGACGACGCGTCCCAGACCGTCGTCGGGTGGACGGTGCAGAACCTCGATGTCTGGGTCCGCGGCTTCGGCACCGAGGGCACCGACACCGGCCGGCTGTCCTCCCAGCAGCTCAACTCCGTCCCGGAGAATCGGCAGGAACAGATGGCGGTCGCGGTCTCGCCGTTCGCCCAGGTCGCCGTCGCCTACACCGACGACAACGACAGCAACACCTACGACCAGATCTACCTGGGCCAGGACTTCTCGAACAACAGTTGGTGAATCAGCGGGTCGTCGGGGACACGGTGCTGAGCACGGTGTCCCCGGCGCCGACCACCTCGAGGCGTGCGATGTCGGCGAGCGGGATCGAGGTGCTGGTGGGGACGTCGGCCTGGTAGGTGGTCGTTGTCGCCCACCAGCCGGCCGTCTCGGTGGTGCCGTCGCTCCCGTGCACGACGAGCTTGCAGTGCTGGCCGGGACGTAGGTTGGACATCTGGAGTTGGATGTCGGTGCCCCAAGGATGGCTGGTCAGCGTGGCCGTCGTGTCGACTCCGGCCGGCGCGTCTGTCGCTGTCCAGGTCACCGACGACCGGGGCGCACCGTCGAGTGCCGGCCAGCTCACCAGACCAGTGGTCACGGCGATCACGAGTGCTGCGGCCGCGAGAAGAGCTCGCCGGGGCCGGCGTCGTGCCGGAGGCCGGAGCGGCGGCGCCGGGGCCGGCTCCGGCTCCTCCTGGACGTCCTCGAGGGGAACGGCATGCAGGAGGCCCGGGAGGTGGGCGAACTGGAGGAGGGTCTCGCGGCAGGCGTCGCAGGTGGTGAGGTGCTGTTCGGTCGCGCGGCGATCCTCGACATCCAGTGCGCCCAGAACGTAAGCGCCGATCGCGGTGGTCTCGGGACACGTCATGAGCCCGTCACTCCTCGTTCCTCCAGGGCCGCGCGCAGGGCGTGCAGCGCGTAGTAGCTCCGCGACTTCACCGTGCCGGGAGGAATGCCGAGCACCACGGCCGCCTCGGCGACCGTGCGTCGCCGGTAGAACAGCTCGACGATCACCTGGAGGTGGTCGTGACTGAGCCCGCGCAGTACCTCCGCCACCTGCCAGGCCTGCAGGACCCGGTCGATGTCGTCGCCGGGCGCGGCGAACTCGCGCCCCTCGATCGCCACCTCGGTCACCCGGGCGGCCCGCTTGCGCCGCCCGGAGATGACCAGGTTCCGCGCGACCGTGAACAGCCAGCGGCCGGCGCGGTCCGGGTCGAGCTCGGCCGCGTGCGCCCAGGCGCGTGCCATCGTCTCCTGGACGATGTCCTCGGCGTACTGGTGGTCACCGCCCACCGAGCGCAGGACGTAGCCGAACAGCGGTCGCCGGTACCTGTCGTACAGCGCGCGGATCGCCGTATCGTCATCCACATTCGGGACTACGTGAGAAACCCGTCAAGGGTTCAACTGAACCGGTCACGGCCCGGCCGCGTAGTAGCGGGCATGAAGATCATCACTTTGTTGCTTGGAGCAACAGCGGGGCTCGCGACCCTGACCGCCTGCGGTGGCGGCGGCGCCCAGGAAGCCGCCGGGAACGCACCACCCGCCGCGTCCGGTGCCGTAGCGGTCCAGGACGTCGCAGGTCTCGGAAGGACACTGGTCGACTCGGCCGGCAAGACGCTGTACTTCGCCGACCAGGAAGCCGACGGCAGCATCAAGTGCACCGCGACCTGCCTGTCGTTCTGGATCCCGGTCGAAGGAACCGACAGTACGGCGAAGTCGCTGGACGGACTGGCCGTCGTCGAAAGGTCCGACAACGGCATGAGCCAGCTCACTTTCGAGGGCAAGCCGCTGTACACCTTCAAGCTCGACAACGGGCCCGGTCAGAGCAAGGGCCACAACCTGACCGACGATTTCGACGGCACCACGTTCGTCTGGCACGCGGCCACCACGGCGGCCACGCCGACGCAGGCTCCGTCGAACTCGGAGCCGGACTACGGCTACTGAGCCTCAGCGCGAGTACAGGCCGGTGAGCCGGCCGCGGGCGAGTGTTCGGGAATCGATCGCGTGCAGGGCGTCTTCGAGCACAGCGCCGTCCGGGAGGCCGGTCGCCTCGGACAGGGCGTAGACGGTGAAGCGGTAGTGGTGTGTGCCTCGTGGCGGACAGGGCCCGAAGTAGGAGGTCCTGCCCGCCGAGTTCTTCGCCTGCTTGGCGCCGGCCGGCACCTCGTTCTCAGGCAGCGTGGTGGTGACCGGCTCGAGGTCCAGCAGCACCCAGTGGGTGAAGGTCCCGCGCGGCGCGTCCGGGTCGTCCACGACCAGTGCGACCGCGCCGACCTGCTCGGGCAGGCCCTTCCAGGCCAGTGGCGGCGACACGTCGTCCCCGTCGCAGGTGAACCGCCTGGGGATGTCGCCCCCGTCCACGAACGCTCTGCTGGTCACAGTGATGCTGGGTGCTGGCACGGCAGGCTCCTTCCCGGACTGCGACTGCGTGCCGCCGCATCCGGTCAGCCCGAGGCCGATCGTCAGCATCGGCAGCAGCCGCAGTCGCACTCCTTCAGAGTCGCACGACCGTCATCGCTTGGGAACGAACACGATCGCGTCGCCGACCGCCCGCTCGGCACCGCCGGTTCCGCTCGGGCGGTTGACCAGCGTGCCGTCCTGCAGCGCCATCGCGGTGGACCCGCCGCCGTCCAGGTTGATCGCGTCGTGCAGGCCGAGGGCAGCCGCGACCGCGGCCGTCTCGTCCATCGTGGTCCCGACGCTGGTGGTCTGCCGGCCGTCGATCGTCGCCAGGACGATCCGGCCGTCCCGCGTCGTACCGGCGATCGTCCGCGGGTTGCGGTCGAAGAAGCTGCCGGTCCCGTCCGGTACGACGATCTCGCCGCCCGACGTGAGCTGGTAGCGACCGGTCACGCCGTACAGGCCGTCGCGCAGCGGGACCTTCTTGCCGTGCTGGTCCGCGACCGTGATTTCCTTGGTCAGGCAGCCGTTCGCGGTCGCGGCGAGCAGCGCGACGGTGTCCTTGCCGGTGGCCTGCAGCGAAGTCTGGTCCGTCGCGAGGGCCGCGCCGCGCGTCGTCGACGTCCGGACGACGCAGCCGCGCCGGTCCAGGACGACCTCGATGCCGTTGCCGGCCGGGGTCGCGGCGGCGAACTCCGGGGTGAACAGGACGACGTCGCCGGGCTCGGTGCAGGTGGTCTGGTCGGGCAGCGTGGAGCAGCCGGCCGGGATCACCGGCGGGTGGTTCACGAACTCCAGCGGCAGCTCGGCCCCGGACGTGCGGTTGCGGACCTCACCCGTCCAGCGCAGGTGACCGGTCAGGACTTTGTTGCTATTGGCATCGATCAGCAGGTTCGCCTCGGCCGGGTCGGTCAGCGGCTCGCTCAGCAGCGTGCCGTCGAAGATGCCCAGCCCGACCGGGTCGCCGGGGTACAACCGGCTCGCGGTGAAAGTGAAGAACGATGCGTTCACGCCGGCCACGGCACCGGCGGTGCGGACCAGCTCCGAGGTCTTCTCGACCTTCGCCAGGTCGGGGCCGTACGTCGCCTGCAACCGGCCCTTCGCCGTGCGCGGGTCGATGGTGAGGACGTTGACGACCCACGGGCCACGGGTGGTGGTGTTGATCTGGTCGGGCCGTGCGGGCTCGGTGCCGCGCACGATCTTCGTCAGGGTCACGCCCTTGGCCAGCGCCAGGCTGGTCCGGGTCTCGACCAGGTCCTGGTCGCCGAGCGGCAGCCCTCGGCCGGTGGCGGCCGTCGTCTCGGTTGCGATGCTGTCGGCGTACGCCGTCGGTACGACGCTCAGCGTGGCCACGGTCGCGAGCACGGTAGCTGCGATCACCGCGGCGCGGGGGAGTCGCGCGGAAGTAGTCATGCCGGCCATCCTGTTCGTCGTGGGTGGAATCTTTCGGATCCAGCCGCTGACTCGTCAGCATCTGACAGGTTACGGTTTCGTGCCGGTGCTCGGGAGGCGTCACGGGGGTTCAGTAGCTGAGTGGTCAGCGAAGAGGGGGTGCAGCTTCGTATAGGATCGCGACCGTGTCGACGTCGCTGAGTGCCTGACCCCGCTGTGTCAGCCGTCGTCGGAGCCTTCGTCGCGCTCGTCTCGGTCGCCGTCCTCGGGTACGTCGTCGGACTGCTCGGCGTACTCCGGGCTCAGGACGAACTGGTGCTGTCGCGGCTGGCGTTCTTCGTGGCGACACCGGCGCTGCTGTTCACGACCGTGGCGCGGGCGGATCTGCACTCGATCTTCTCGGCGGTGCTCGTCACCAACGTCGCCGGCCTGTTCGTGGTGCAGGTGATCTTCCTGCTGGTGGCCGCGGTGATCTGGCGCCGGACCCGGTCCGAGGCGACGATCGGGGTCCTGGCGTCGTCGTACGTGAACGCGGGCAATCTCGGGGTGCCGGTCGCGGCGTACGTGCTGGGCGACGGCGCGCTGGTCGCGCCGATCGTGTTGTTCCAGTTGCTGGTCATGGCGCCGATCGCGTTCGCCGTACTCGACGGGGACCGGCAGGGATCCGGGCGCCGGGTGTCGTGGCGGACGGTGCTCACGCGGCCGCTACGGAACCCGTTGACGGTCGCGTCGTTGCTCGGTCTGCTGGTGGCGTCGGTCGACGTGCAACTGCCGTCGCTGCTGATGCGGCCGATCGACCTGCTCGCCGCGGCCGCCGTACCGGTCGGGTTGATCGCCTACGGGTTGAGTCTGAGCGCCGGGACCAAGGGATCCATCACGCTCCGGCGCGACGTCGTGCTGGCCGTCGTTCTCAAGACGATGCTGCAGCCGATCGCGGCGTACGCCGTCGCCCGGTGGCTGCTCGATCTCCACGGCCCGGCCCTGCTCGCAGCAACCCTGCTGGCCGCGCTTCCGACCGCGCAGAACGTCTACGTCTACGCCGTCCACTACCGGGCGAGCCGCACCCTGGCCCGCAGCGCGGTGCTCCTCAGCACCTTGCTGTCCATCCCCCTGATGACCGCGATCACCGGCATCCTGAGCTGAATCAGCTCATCGCTGAGTCACTTCATCACGGTGAAGGCTTCCTCGGCTACGGGGGCTACCTCGTCGACAGTGACGTCGTCGTTGCCGGACTGGGCGATGATGGTGAGCGTGTTCGAGCCGCGGTAGCACTGTGTCGGGAGGTCGCCGGTCTCGACGCAGGTGGACCGGCCGACCTTCTTGATCTGCTCGGGGGTGGCGCCGGAGTCCGCCACGGTCTTGTCGATGTCGACCTTCCCGCGCAGGGCGATCAGCATGTACAGGCGGTCGCCCTCGAGGCTCCCGTACGCCTCGACGGTGACCTGCTTGCCGTCGTTGATCTGGCTGAGGCGCTCGCGGGTCTGGTTCAGCTGCAGCTGGTCACGGATGTCCTGGTCGGTGATCCGGTCGAGGCCGCCCAGCTTCGCCGGCGGGGTGATGCCGCGCTCGGCGTTCAACCGGTTCATCGGGCCCAGCCCCCACACGTACCCGAGCACCGCCAGCACAGCCAGGACGACGACGACCCCGCCGACCGTCAGCCAAGGCCCCCGCTTGATCCCGAACCGCCGCCGCTTCTTCCCCGCCGCGGCGCCACCCGCCGTGGGATCAGCCGCCGCCGCGCCGGCGGACTTCGGGTCAGCCGGCGTCGCGCCAGTCGCCCTCGGGTCAGCGACTGTCGTGTCAGTCGCCTTCCCGTCAGTCGCCTTCCCGTCAGTCGCCTTCCCGTCAGTCGCCTTCCCGTCAGCCTCCGGGGCAGTTGGCTTCGAGTCCACCGCCTTCTGGTCGGCCGCTCCCGAGTCAGTCGCCTGTGCATCAACCGACGTCGCGTCAGCCGAGGTCTGACCCGCCGACGTCTGACCCGCCGCCTTCGCGGCGGCCGGAGTCTCGCCGGGCTTCGCCGCTGCCGGTTCCTCGCCGGGCTTCGCCTCCGCGGCCGGTTTCCCAGCCGATGCCTTCACAGACTCGGCCGCCTTGGCGTCCTCCTCGATCTTCCCGGTCTCCACGGTGTCGTCAGTACTCGTCACACCGTCGCCACCCGCCGTCTCGCCCACGGCCGGTTCGGCGTCCGCCGCCGGCGTGGTGCCGGCAGGCTTGTCAGGCGTGGTGGGGTCGCTCATGCGTGGGCTCCTCGGGACTGTGCGGTCGCGCGGTTCGACCCGATGGTTCCACATCCGGACAAACCGGTTCCGCAGCGTAGTCGTTCACGGTGAAGCGGTAGCGTCCCGCCTCCCACCAGGAGACGAGCGCCGGACCGCTCTGCGAGAGCCTCAGAGGGCGGCGACCACGGTGACCGAGTCGGACTCGTCCGGGCTCCAGACGATCTCACCGGTGATCCTCCCGGCCGCGCGCAGGTCGGGCTCGGCGCGCTCCGCCAGTGCGAGCCGCGCGGCCGGACCGCTGACCTCGACCTTGCTGACCTCGGTCTTCATCGACACCTGGGCCTCCGACTTCGCGCCGCGGATGCCCGCGAGCACCTCGGCGACCGCGTCCAGCACCTCAGGCTCCTGCCCCGCGACCCTGAGATCGACCTCGGGCTCCGGCCAGCGGCTCGTATGGATCGAGCCCTCCTGCCACCACGACCAGACCTCTTCGGTCGCGAACGGCAGGTACGGCGCCAGCAGCCGCAACTGGACCGACAACGCCACCGCCAGCGCGGCCTTGGCCGACGAAGCAGCGGCCTCACCCTGGCCGCCGTACGCGCGCTCCTTGACGAGCTCGAGGTAGTCGTCGCAGAACGTCCAGAAGAACCGCTCGCCGACCTCGAGCGCGCCGGTGTAGTCGTAGCGGTCGAAGGCCGCGGTCGCGTCGGCCACGACCGACCGGAGCCGCTGCAGCATCGCCAGGTCGATCGGCTCGGTGACCGCGGCCGGGTCGACCCTGGACGCCCCGAACCCGAGGACGAACTTCGACGCGTTCAGGACCTTGATCGCCAGCCGCCGGCCGACCTTCATCTGCGACTCGTCGAACGGCGAGTCCAGCCCCGGCCGGGCCATCGCGGCCCGCCACCGGACCGCGTCCGAGCCGAACTTCTCCAGGATCTCGGACGGCACGATCGCGTTGCCCTTGGACTTGGACATCTTCTTGCGGTCCGGGTCGACGACGAAACCGGAGATCATCGACCGCGCCCACGGGAGCGTGCCGTTCTCGAAGTGGGCCCGGACGACGCGGGAGAACAGCCAGGTGCGGATGATCTCGTGGGCGTGCGTGTTCAGGTCCATCGGGAAGGTACGGCGGAACAGGTCGTCGTCCCGCTCCCAGCCGCAGACGATGTGCGGGGTCAGCGACGACGTCGCCCAGGTGTCCATCACGTCGGGGTCGGCCTCGAAGCCACCGGGCTTGCCGCGCTGGGACTCGTCGTACCCGGCCGGGGCCTGGGACGTCGGGTCGATCGGCAGGTCGGTCTCCCGAGGCAGCAACGGGTGGTCGTAGTCGAGCTCGCGGTCCTCGAGCACCGGGTACCAGACCGGGAAGGGGACGCCGAAGTACCGCTGGCGGGAGATCAGCCAGTCGCCGTTCAGCCCCTCGACCCAGTTCAGGTACCGGTGGCGCATGTGCTCGGGGACCCAGGCGAGCTCGTTGCCACGGTCGACGAACTCCTGCTTGAGGTCGGCGTCCCGGCCGCCGTTGGTGATGTACCACTGCCGGGTCGAGACGATCTCCAGCGGCTTGTCGCCGTTCTCGTAGAAGTTCGCCATCCGCTCGGTCGGCTTCGGCTCGCCGTCCAGGTCACCGCTCTCGCGCAGCCTGGCGACCATCAGCTCACGCGCGCTGAACACGGTCTTGCCGGCCAGCTCGCCGTACAGCTCCGAGGAACCCTCGAGCCACTCCGGCGTCTCCCGCAGCAGCCGGCCGTCGCGGCCGATGACCGTGCGGACCGGGAGCTGCAGCTCACGCCACCACTGGACGTCGGTCAGGTCGCCGAAGGTGCAGCACATCGCGATGCCGGCGCCCTTGTCCATCTCGGCCGCCTCGTGCGCCAGGACCGGCAACTCGACGCCGAACAGCGGCGAGCGGACCGTCGTCCCGAACAGGTGCTTGTAGCGGTCGTCGTCCGGATGGGCGATCAGCGCGACGCAGGCCGGGATCAGCTCGGGCCGGGTGGTCTCGATGTAGATCGGCCCGTCGGAGCCGTGGAAAGCGATCCGGTGGTAGGCGCCCGGGTACGGCCGGGCCTCGAGCTCGGCCTGGGCGACTGCGGTCTGGAACGTGACGTCCCACATCGTCGGCGCCTCGGCCAGGTACGCCTCGCCGCGGGCGAAGTTGCGCAGGAACGCCCGCTGCGACGTCCGCCGGGAGTCCTCGGAGATCGTGGTGTAGAGATACGACCAGTCGACGCTCAGGCCGACCCGGCGCCACATCGCCTCGAACGCCTGCTCGTCGATGTGGGTCAGCTCGCCGCACAGGTCGACGAAGTTCTGCCGGCTGATCGGAACCTGCTTCTTCGGGTCCGGCTTGGCCGGCGGGGCGAAGTCCGGGTCGTACGGCAGCGACGGGTCGCACTTGACGCCGTAGTAGTTCTGCACCCGGCGCTCGGTGGGCAGGCCGTTGTCGTCCCAGCCGATCGGGTAGAAGACCTTCTTCCCCCGCATCCGCTGGTAGCGGGCGACCAGGTCGGTGTGGGTGTAGCTGAAGATGTGCCCGACGTGCAGCGCCCCGGAGACGGTCGGCGGCGGCGTGTCGATGGAGTAAACCTCGGCGCGCTCGGCCGCCCGGTCGAACGCGTAGGTCTGCTGCTCCCTCCATACAGCGGCCCACTTCTCCTCGAGGCCTTCGAGGGTGGGCTTGTCTGGAACACGGGACGTCTGGCTCATGCGCACAATCGTAGTGGTTGTCAAGGGGTGCTTCCGACCGGTTATCCACCTGCCCTCCTAGACTGGCAGCCTGATGAGCGACCTCTCCTACGCCGACGTGTCGGCACGGCTGCAGCAGCGCTGGCCGGAGCACAAGATCGAACCCACGCTGGACCGGGTCCGGCGGCTCGTCGAGCTGCTCGGCGATCCGCAGAAGGCGTACCCCGTCGTCCACCTGACCGGGACCAACGGGAAGACGTCCACCGCGCGGATGGTTGACGCCCTGGTTCGCGAGGCCGGGCTGCGGACCGGCCGGTTCACCAGCCCGCACCTGGAGTCGGTCCGCGAGCGGATCACGCTGGACGGCGAGCCGATCAGCGAGCAGCGCTTCGTCGAGGCGTACGCCGAGATCGCGCCGTACCTGGACGTGGTCGACGCCGAGCAGGAGCACCCGCTGTCGTTCTTCGAGGTGATGACCGGGATGGCGTTCGCCGTCTTCGCGGACGCGCCCGTGGACGTCGCGATCATCGAGGTCGGGCTGGGCGGCACCTGGGACTCCACGAACGTCGCCGACGGCACCGTCTCGGTGATCACCCCGGTCGCGGTCGACCACGCGCACATCCTCGGCGCGGATCCGGTCACCATCGCCCGGGACAAGTCCGGCATCATCAAGCCGGGCGGTACGACGGTCATGGCGCAGCAGAGCCTGGACGTCTTCGAGGTACTGCTCCGCAAGGCCGCCGAGGTCGGGTCCCAGGTCGCCCGGGAGGGAATCGAGTTCGGCGTCACCAGCCGCTCGCTCGCGGTCGGCGGCCAGCTGATCTCGCTGAAGGGCCTGGGCGGCGAGTACGACGACGTCTTCCTGCCGCTGCACGGTGAGTACCAGGCGCACAACGCGGCCACCGCGGTCGCGGCTGTCGAGGCGCTCTTCGGTGCCAGCCCGCAGACCGAGGGCCGGGTCACGTCCGAGCTGGTCGAGGCAGCCTTCGCCGAGGCGACCAGCCCCGGCCGGATGGAGGTCGTCCGGAACAGCCCGACGATCATCGTCGACGCCGCGCACAACCCGCACGGCGCCGAGGCGACCGCGGCCACGGTCTCCGAGGCGTTCGCCTTCCAGCCGCTCATCGGCGTCCTCGGCTGCATGAAGGACAAGGACGTGTACGGCCTGCTGGAGGCGTACGAGCCGATCATGGAGACGGTCGTCTGCACCCGGAACAGCTTCGTCGAGCGGTCGATGCCGGCCGAGGAGCTGGGGGAGCTGGCCGCCGAGGTGTTCGGCGAGGACCGGGTGCTGGTCCGGCCGCACCTGGTCGACGCGATCGACGACGCGATCCGGCTGGCGGAGGAGAACGCGGTCGCGCTCGGCACCGGCGGCGTACTGGTCACCGGCTCCGTGATCACCGCCGGTGAGGCCCGCACCCTGCTGGTCCGCAAGCCCAGGAAGGACGAGTCATGAGGTCGCTCGCGTCGATCGTGCTCGGGTTCGAGTCGCTCGTCCTCGCGCTGGTGACGCCGGTGATGATCTCGGTCGCCGACGTGCGGCCCGCGGTGGCGGTGCCGGTGTGCATCGGCCTGGCGGTGCTGGCGCTGCTGGCGACCGGTCTGCTCCGGAACCGGGTCGGGTACGCCCTGGGCTGGGTGGTCCAGGCCGGCGCGGTCGGCCTCGGCTTCGTCGTACCGGTGATGTTCGTGCTCGGCCTGGCGTTCGCGTCGTTCTGGGTGGCGGCCATCGTGCTCGGCCGCCGGATCGAGGAAGCGAAGAAGGCACAGCAGGCGCACACCGGTTAGGCTCAGCGCGCCCGACCTACTTCGAGAGAGAGTCTGACTGATGTCGCAGCGCACCCTGGTCCTGCTGAAGCCCGACACGGTACGCCGTGGCCTGGTCGGGGAGGTGCTCGGCCGGTTCGAGGCCAAGGGGCTCCGGATCGTGGCGATGGACCTGCGCTCGATCGACGCCGACCTGGCCGACCAGCACTACGCCGAGCATGTCGAGCGCGACTTCTACCCGCCGCTGCGCGAGTTCGTCACCAGCGGGCCGCTGGTCGCCCTGGTGCTCGAGGGTGACGAGGCGATCGAGGTGGTCCGCGCGCTGAACGGCGCCACCGACGGCCGCAAGGCGGCTCCCGGCACCATCCGCGGTGACCTGTCGCTGTCGAACCGGGAGAACCTCGTGCACGGGTCCGACTCGCCCGAGTCGGCCGACCGCGAGATCAAGATCTGGTTCCCCGACCTGCCCTGATCCGCCGTCCGGCCGCCCTCCCGGCGCTCTCGGTGGGTGTCCGATCGGATACGATGCGTACGCGGTCGACCTGGTGATCCGGACCCGGGCCCGTGTCGATGCGTCGGCGACCACGGTCGCGCGCTTAGCCTGAGAACCGGATCGAGCGGGAGGCGCCTCGATGGCGAACAGCATGCTCGGCCGCGACATGGCGGTCGACCTCGGTACGGCGAACACCCTCGTCTACGTGCGCGGGCGCGGCGTGGTGCTGAACGAGCCGTCCGTGGTCGCGACCCGGACGGACGAGCCACGCGAGGCGGTCGCGTTCGGGCACGAGGCGAAGAAGATGATCGGCCGGACGCCGGGCAACATCACCGCGATCCGGCCGCTCAAGGACGGCGTGATCGCCGACTTCGACGCCGCCGAGCAGATGCTGCGCTACTTCATCCAGCGGGTGCACCGGCGGCGGTACTTCGCCAAGCCGCGGATCGTGGTCTGCGTGCCGTCCGGGATCACCGCGGTCGAGCAGCGCGCCGTCCGCGACGCCGGGTACATGGCCGGGGCCCGCAAGGTCTACATCATCGAGGAGCCGATGGCCGCGGCGCTCGGCTCCAACCTCGAGGTCCGCGACGCCACCGGCAACATGGTGGTCGACATCGGCGGCGGTACGACGGAGGTCGCGGTCATCTCGTTCGGCGGCATCGTCACCAGCCAGTCGATCCGGGTGGCCGGCGACGCCATCGACAAGGCGGTGGTGAACTACTGCAAGAAGGAGTACTCGCTGCTCCTCGGCGAGGCCACCTCCGAGCAGATCAAGATGACCATCGGGTCGGCGTTCCCGACCACCGACGGCCCGGAGAGCGAGATCCGCGGCCGGGACATGGTCTCCGGCCTGCCGCGGACGGTGAAGGTGTCCTCGGCGAGCATCCGGCAGGCGATCGAGGAGCCGATCACCGCGATCGTCGACGCGGTCAAGGCCACCCTGGACAAGACCCCGCCCGAACTGGCCGGCGACATCGTCGACCGGGGCATCGTGCTGACCGGCGGCGGTGCGCTGCTGAAGGGCATGGACGAGCGGCTGCGGCACGAAACCGGCATCCCGATCCACGTCGCCGAGAACCCGCTGGACGCCGTCGTCCTCGGCGCCGGCAAGTGCGTCGACAACATCGAGACCCTGAACCGCATCCTGGTCACCGACAACCGGCGCTGAGGTTCCACCGATGCTCAAAGACCTCGGCTCCCCGACGGCCAGGAGCGCGTTCCGCTCGGCCGGCGAGGCGCCGCTCCGCTCGGCGGGCAGCCCGGGGACGGTCCGTCGCCGGCGGACCGTGCTCGTGCTGGTGGTCCTGGCCTGCTTCACGTTGATCGTGCTGGACGCCCGTCGCTCGGCCGGTTCGCCGGTCGACCCGGTGCGGGAGGCCGCGGCGAGCGTGTTCGGCCCGCTGGAGTCGACCGCGAGCTCGGCCAAGCAGCCTGTGGACAACCTCCGCGACCGGTTCGCGGAAATGGATAGGTTGAAAGCAGAGAACGAGAAACTCAAGAGAGAGAACGAGAAGCTCCACCAGGACCTGAACACCACCGACTACGCCCGCAACCGGGCCGCCGAGCTGGATCGGCTGCTCAAGCTCGCGCCGGCGTACGCGATGACCCCTGCCCGGGTGATCGGGATCGGCAGCGCGCAGAGCTTCAACCACACGGTCACGATCGACGCCGGTACGGCGGACGGCGTGCGCGCCGACATGACCGTGCTGAACGGCGACGGCCTGGTCGGCCGGGTGGTCCGGGCCACCCAGGCGACCGCGACCGTGCTCCTGATCGGTGACCGCAACTCGACCGTGGGCGGCCGGCTGAACGCCTCGATGGCGCTCGGCTTCGTCAGCGGCCGGGGCGAGGTGGGCGGCACGCTCGACTACAAACTGGTCGACCTCAAGGCCAGGCCGAGGGTCGGGGACAAGATCGTCACCTGGGGTTCGAGCAGCAACGCGCCGTACGTGCCCGGTGTGCCGATCGGCGTGGTCACCTCGGTGACGGCGAACCAGGGAGCTCTCGGGTCCACGGCGACCGTCAAGCCGTACGTCGATCCGACCCGGATCGACACCGTGGGCGTGGTGACCGGACCACCGGCCCGGACACCGCGCACGCAACTGAAACCATCGACCACCGAAGGAAAGGGGAGTTGACATGATTGCCTTGCGCATCGGGTTGGCCGCCCTGTTCCTGATGGTGGCCGTCACCGTGCAGACGTCCGTGCTGTCGAACTTCGCGGTCGCCGGAGTCACCTGTGACCTGGTGCTGATCGTCGTCATCGCGCTGGCGTTGTCACGCGGCCCGGAGTGGGGAGCGATCACCGGCTTCACCGGCGGCTTGCTGCTGGACGTCGTACCGCCGGCGGATCACACGGCCGGCCGGTGGGCGCTCGCGCTGGCGATCGCCGGCTACGTGGCCGGGCTGATCCGGCGGGAGACCTCGGCCGGGCCGGTGGGTCCGCTCGTCGTCGCCGCCACCGTTGTCCTGGGCGCGACGCTGTCCCTGTTCATCTACTCCGCGACCGGATCTCTGCTGCACGATCCGTCGGTCGACTGGGGGGAGTTCGGGGTCCGGCTGGGAATCGCCGCCGGGTACGACGTGGTCGGTGCCATCGTGGTCATCCCGCCGGTGATGTGGGTGATGGGCCGGGTCGTGGCCGCGCGCGAACGGCGCCGGGTGCTGCCATGAGCTTCGACGGCTTCGAGGCACCGCTCAAGGCACGGTTGCGACTGTTCGTCATCGGGGTGCTGGTCTTCTCGTTGTTCTGCACGTTGTTCGCCCGGCTCTGGTACATGCAGGTGATGTCGAACGAGGACTACACCCAGGCCGCGACCGAGCAGCACACGCGGCAGGTGCTGGTGCCGGCGCCGCGCGGCACGATCGTCGACGCGAAGGGCCGCACCCTGGTGGGCAACCGGGTGTCGCTGGTCATCACCGTCGACCGGTCCGTCCTGGCGAAACTCCCGGACAGCCAGCAGAACCTGGTGATGGCCCGCCTGGCGAAGGTGCTCGGCCAGAGGCCGAAGGACCTGAAGGCCCGCACCATGCTGTGCGGTGAGCCGGGTGCCTCGAAACCGCCGGCCTGCTGGAACGGTACGCCGTACCAGCCGATCCCGGTGGCGAAGGACGTCAGCGAGCAGGTCGCGATCGAGGTGATGGAACGGCGCGAGGATTTCCCGGGCGTCGCCGCCGAGTCGCAGGCGCTGCGTGCCTACCCGTCGCCGCACACGGTGAACGCGGCCCACATCCTCGGCTACCTGTCACCGATCACCACCGAGGAGCTCGACGACATCGAGAAGGCAGGCGGGGACTCGGTGCCGCACCGGTCGGACCTGGTCGGCCGCGCCGGCGTCGAGCGTACGTACGACAAGCTCTTGCGGGGCACGCCGGGCGTGAAGGACGTGATCGTCGACGCGGTCGGCTACACCACCGGCATCCAGAAGCAGACCGCGCCGGTGTCCGGAGCGACCCTGGTGACCACGATCGACGCACGCATCCAGGCCTCGGTCGAGGCACAGTTGCGGAACGCGATCCTGACCGCGCGGAAGCAGTACGACAAGATCACCAAGCGCAAGTACGTCGCCGACTCCGGTGCCGCCGTGGTCATGGACACCAAGACCGGCCGGATCGTCGCGATGGCCAGCTATCCGACGTACGACCCGGGCGTCTGGGTCGGCGGGATCACCCAGCGCGAACTGGACGCGCTGTACTCCACGAAGTCGGGCACCCCGCTGGTCTCGCGCGCCCTGCAAGGCCAGCTGGCTCCGGGGTCGACTTTCAAGCCGATCACCACCGCGGCCGCGATGAGTGCCGGGTACAGCACGAAGACCCGGCTGGACTGCTCGTCGTTCTTCGAGGTCGGCAACCGCAGGTTCAAGAACTACGAGTCCGCGTCCTACGGGATGATCGGCTTCGACCAGGCGCTGTCGCTGTCCTGCGACACCTTCTTCTACCGGATCGCGTACGCGCTCTGGCTGAAGGAGGGCGGCAACTCCAGCGACGTGAACACCTGGGACCCGCTGGTCGAGATGGCCAAGAAGTTCGGTCTCGGCCAGCCGACGGGCATCGACCTTCCCGGTGAGGTCAGCGGCCGGATCGCGGATCGCAAGTGGAAGAAGGAGTACTACGACTCCCAGAAGGACTACTACTGCAAGCTCGCGGCGAACCCGCCGGAAGGGACGTCGGCGTTCCTGAAGCAGTTCTCCCGTGAGTTCTGCGTCGACGGTTACCGGTACCGCGCCGGTGACGCGGTCAACTTCGCCATCGGGCAGGGCGACACCACCGTCACCCCGCTGCAACTGGCGATGGTCTACTCGGCGCTCTCCAACGGCGGCACGCTGTATGAGCCGCGCGTGGTCCAGTCGTGGATCGGCGCCAACGGCAAGTCGCACGAGGTCAAGCCGAAGCCGAAGGCGAAGCTGCCGGTCTCGTCGTCGAACCTCCGCTACATTGACCGGGCCTTGATGGAGACGGTCAAGACCGGTACTGCGGCCTGGAAGTTCAACGGGTTCCCGGTCGACCAGGTGCGGGTCCGGGCCAAGACCGGTACGGCGGAGGTCTACGGCAAGCAGACGACCTCGTGGCTGGCGTCGTACACGGATCGCTATGCCGTGGTGATGATGATCAGCCAGGCCGGGACGGGTTCGGGTGCCGGTGGTGAGGCGGTCCGCAAGATCTACGAG